>ONSH01000069.1 GCA_900320435.1 uncultured Prevotellaceae bacterium | reverse complement strand
TTCATCACCGACTATCCCGTGGAGATGTCGCCCCTGACGAAGATGCACCGTTCGAAGCCCGGGCTCACGGAGCGCTTCGAGCTGATGGTCAACGGCAAGGAGCTGGCCAACGCCTACTCCGAACTCAATGACCCCATCGACCAGGAGGAGCGTTTCAAGGAGCAGATGCGACTGGCCGACAAGGGCGACGACGAGGCGATGATCATCGATCAGGACTTCCTGCGTGCCCTGCAATACGGCATGCCTCCCACTTCGGGCATCGGCATCGGCATCGACCGTCTGGTGATGCTCATGACGGGCAAACCATACATTCAGGAAGTGCTCTTCTTCCCGCAGATGAAGCCCGAGGTGAAGTAAAAAACGACATACGCTAACCCTGCAAAAACACATATACAGACAAGAGATGATAGGTAAGATAGCAGTGTTGGGAGGCGGCTCGTGGGCTACCGCGATCGCCAAGATTCTTCTGGAGAAGAACGACCACATCTGGTGGTATCTGCGCCGCGACGACCGCATCGAGGACTTTAAGCGCCTCGGCCACAATCCGGCCTACCTCACCAGCGTGCATTTCGACACAAGCCGCATCACCTTCTCCTCCGACATCAACGCGACGGTGGAGGCCTGCGACACGCTGGTGTTTGTCACGCCCTCGCCCTATCTCAAGGGCCACCTCAAGAAGCTGAAGGTGCGCCTGAGAGACAAGTTCTTGGTGACGGCCATCAAGGGTATCGTGCCCGACGAGAACCTGATCTGCTCGGAATATTTCCACCAGATCTACAACGTGCCCGACGAGCAGCTCGCCGTCATCGGCGGTCCCTCTCATGCGGAGGAGGTGGCGCTCGGACGTCTGACCTACCTCACCGTGGGCTGTGCCGACGAGCAGAGGGCCCAGGAGTTTGCCGACGTCATTTCTTCGGACTATGTGCTGACGAAGACCTCGCAGGATGTGGTGGGCATCGAATACGGCAGCGTCCTGAAGAACGTCTATGCCATCGCCGCCGGCATCTGTCACGGACTCAAGTTCGGCGACAACTTCCAGGCGGTGCTCATCGCCAACGCCGCGCAGGAGATGAAGCGCTTCCTCTCCACCGTGCATCCCATCAACCGCGACATCTTCGACAGCGTCTATGCCGGAGACCTGCTGGTGACGGGCTACTCCAACTTCTCCCGCAACCGTGTTTTCGGCACGATGATCGGCGCCGGATATTCCGTGAAGTCGGCTCAGCTCGAGATGGAGATGATCGCCGAGGGCTATTTCGGCACGAAGTGTATGAAGGAGCTTAATCAGGGCCTGCACGTCAACATGCCCATCCTCGACGCGATGTACAACATCCTCTACGAGCACATCTCGCCCAATATCGAAATCAAACTTTTAAGTGAATCATTCAGATAAACAAAATAAAACAAAAGACTATGCTTACACTTGATCTTTCCAAGGCAACCCAGTTTCTGGCTGCCGACGCAATGAAGAAGTTCGAGGCTCCTGTGGCCGAGGCCCAGAAGGCTCTGGAAGAGTGCACCTGCGAGGGCAACGACTTTTTGGGCTGGATGCACCTGCCCTCGAGCATCACCCCCGAATTCATCGCCGAAATCAACGCTACGGCCAAGACGCTCCAGCAGGAGTGCGACGCCGTTGTGGTGGCCGGCATCGGCGGCAGCTATCTGGGCGCCCGCATGGTGATCGACGCCCTGAGCAACTCCTTCGGCTGGCTGCAGGCTTCGAAATATCCCCGCATCCTCTTCGCCGGCAACAACATCGGCGAGGACTATCTGAGCGAACTCATTGCCTACCTCAAGACCGTGCGCTTCGGCATCATCAACATCTCCAAGAGCGGCACGACCACCGAGACGGCCATCACCTTCCGTCTGCTCAAGACCATGTGTGAGCAGCAGCGGGGCAAGGACGTGGCCAAGAAGGTCATCGTGGCTGTCACCGACGCCAAGAAGGGCGCCGCCCGCACGACGGCCGACAAGGAGGGCTACAAGTCGTTCGTCATCCCCGACAACGTGGGCGGTCGCTTCTCCGTGCTCACTCCCGTAGGCCTTCTGCCCATCGCCGTTGCCGGCTTCGACATCACCGCTCTGGTGAAGGGCGCTCAGGATATGGAGCGCACCTGCGGCATCGATACGCCTTATGCCGAGAACCCCGCAGCTCAGTATGCCGCCTGCCGCAACGCCCTCTACGCTGCCGGCAAGAAGATTGAGATTCTGGCCAACTACCAGCCCAAGCTCCACAACCTGGGCGAATGGTGGAAGCAGCTCTACGGCGAGAGCGAGGGCAAGGACGGCAAGGGCATCTTCCCCGCATCCGTCGATCTCACCACCGACCTGCACTCGATGGGCCAGTGGATTCAGGACGGCGAGCGCACCATCTTTGAGACGGTGGTTTCCGTAGCCGCTCCCAACAGCAAGCTGGAGGTGCCCTCCGACGCCGAGAACCTCGACGGCCTCAACTTCCTGGCCGGCAAGCGCATCGACCAGGTCAACAAAATGGCCGAACTCGGCACTCAGCTGGCCCACGTGGACGGCGGCGTGCCCAACCTCAAGCTGACCGTGGACAAGCTCGATGAGTACCACATCGGCGCCCTCATCTACTTCTTCGAGAAGGGCTGCGGCATCAGCGGTCTGCTGCTCAAGGTGAACCCCTTCAACCAGCCCGGTGTGGAGGCCTACAAGAAGAACATGTTCGCCCTCCTGGGCAAACCCGGTTACGAGAAAGAGACCGAGGCCATCAAGGCCCGCCTGTAAATGACCGGCAGCCATACGAAAAAGAAAGAAAAGATCACTCCGCTCCGTGCCGTACTCTTCGACATGGACGGAGTGCTCTATGACTCTATGCCCATGCACGCAGAAGCCTGGGTGCAGGCCATGCATCGTCACGGACTCTCGATGACCGACGAGCAGGTCTATATGAACGAGGGGCGCACGGGCGAAGGCACCATCGACCTTTTCACTCTGGAACAGTGGGGCCGCGAGGCTACCGCCGAAGAGGTGGAGGCCATCTACCGCACGAAGAGCGACATCTTCAACGAGATGGACGAAGTGCCCCCGATGCCCGGCGCCGACGAGGTGTTGGCCGAGGTGAAGGGGCAGGGACTGTTGCCCGTCATCGTCACCGGCAGCGGACAGCGTTCGCTCCTGGAGCGCCTCGATCGCACCTATCCCGGCTATTTCTGCAGCGAGCGCATGGTGACGGCCTACGATGTCACCAGAGGCAAGCCCAATCCGGAGCCCTATCTCAAGGGGCTGGAGAAAGCGGGAGCGGCGCTCGGAAGGACGCATGCCCTGAAGCCCGCCGAAGCGCTCGTCGTGGAGAATGCGCCGCTCGGTGTGCAGGCCGGAAAAGCTGCCGGCATCCGCGTGATGGCGGTCAACACGGGCCCTCTGCCCGACAGTGTGCTGCTTGAGGCCGGCGCCGACTGGGTGCTGCCCGACATGCCCGCTCTGGCGGCGTGGTTTAAAAACAACGAACTATGAAAAAGACCTTAAATTATTTCCTGATGCTGGCGCTGCTCTCAGTGGTGTGCGTGAGCTGTAAAAACAAACAAGACAACAGCGAGGCCTCTGTGGCTTCCGTCTCCGAGGAGGCGCCGCTGCCTACGGGCAAGACGCTGCCGCTCGTCATCGACCGCAAGACGAAGGCCGACGGACACAACTACCACTACATCATCAACCGCGAGCCGATAGAGAATACGGTGGAGGACGAAGAGGGCAACGTGTTCTACGACAACGAGATCTCCATCCTGGTGGAGCGCGACGGCGGACAGATGTACCGGCGCAGCTTCACGCGTGAAAACTTCCTCTCCATGCTCGATGAGGGCTTCCGCCAGTACGGCATTCTCGACGGCTGCCGCTTCGTGAAGATCGACAAAGGCAGCGTGGTGTTCTCACTCTGTGTGTCGTATCCCGAGAGCGACCTCTTCACGCCGTTTCTCCTGACGGTGCATCCCGACGGCTCCGGCTCGTTCTCGCCGGACAACACGCTCGATGTGGACAACTTTGCCGACTCTGCGGCTTTGTCCAGCGGCGTTTAAGCAGTAATAATATTTAAAAGGAAAGAAGCGGGGCGCTTCACGACTTGCGGCGCGGGTCGCAGGTGAGTGAGATGCCGAGTTTCTTGAAGATCTTCTGGTCCACTTCGCTGAGCATCACGGTGGAGTGGGCCTGAAGACCGTTGAGCTGCGGCAGCATGGCCAGCGCGCGACGGCAGTTGACGTTCTTGGTGGAGAGCACGGAGAGCGCCACGAGCACTTCGTCGGTGTGGAGGCGGGGATTGTGTCCGCCCAGATAGTCCACCTTGGTCTTCTGAATGGGCTCGATGAAGTCCTGCGTGAGCAGTTTCTCCTCGTGGCCGATGCCGGCCAGATATTTCATCGCGTTGAGCAGCAGCGAAGCGCAGGTGCCCAGCAGCGGGCTGCTTCCGGCGGTGATGATGGTGCCGTCCTCCAGCTGGATGGCCGACGACTCCTCGCCGCGCTCTTCGGCGCGCTGTTTGGCGGCCACGGTGGTGGCACGGTAGTCGGTGGTGATCTTGGCCTGCTTGAGCAGCAGGGCTATCTTGTTGACTTCAGCTTCGTTCATGGCGCCGCAGGCCATCTTGCCCAGTGCGGTGTAGTAGCGGCGGATGATTTCCTGCTTGGAGGCATCCTGACACACCTCGTCGTCGGAGATGCAGAAGCCCACCATGTTGACGCCCATATCCGTGGGGCTCTTGTAGGGGCATTCGCCGTAGATGCCGTCGAAGATGGCGGTGAGTACGGGGAAAATCTCCACGTCGCGGTTGTAGTTGATGGCCACCTTGCCGTAGGCCTCCATGTGGAAGGGGTCGATCTCGTTCACGTCGTTGAGGTCGGCCGTAGCGGCTTCGTAGGCGATGTTGACGGGATGCTTCAGGGGGAGGTTCCACACGGGGAAGGTCTCAAACTTGGCGTATCCGGCGTTCACGCCGCGCTTGTGCTCGTTGTAGAGCTGCGAGAGGCAGACGGCCATCTTGCCGCTGCCGGGACCGGGTGCGGTGACGATGACCAGCGGCTGCGTGGTCTCCACGTAGTCGTCCTTGCCGAAGCCCTCGTCGCTGTCGATGAGGGAGACGTTGTTGGGATAGCCTTCGATGGTGTAGTGGTAGTAGGCGCGGATGCCGAGGCTCTCCAGACGCTTGCGGTAGCTGTCGGCGCTGCTCTGCCCGTTGTAGTGGGTGATGACGACGGCGCTCACTTTGAAGCCTCTGTTGTGGAACTCCGTGCGCAGGCGCAATACATCTTCATCATAAGTGATGCCCAGATCCTGACGCACCTTGTTGCGCTCGATGTCTACGGCAGAGATGACGATGATGATTTCGGCTTTGTCGGACAACTGGGCCAGCATGCGCAGCTTGGAGTCGGGCAGGAAGCCGGGCAAGACGCGGCTGGCGTGGTGGTCGTCGAAGAGCTTGCCGCCGAGCTCCAGGTAAAGTTTGCCTTTAAACTGAGCGATGCGCTCCTTGATGTGTTCGCTTTGGATGCGAATGTATTTGTCGTTGTCGAAACCGTATTTCATTTGGTCGGATAGAGGCGACTCGAACGCCCGACCCCTACGTCCCGAACGTAGTGCGCTACCAACTGCGCTACTATCCGAAAGGCTCTGTCTTTCACAAAACCGCGTGCAAAATTACGAAAAAGTTGAGATATGCCCATCGCTTTTGCCTCGCTTTTTTTGTTTTTTTACTCCTTTTTTGAAAAAATTGCGTCAAATGTTTGGCCAATTCAAAAAATCGCCATACCTTTGCAGCGCTTTTCACGGGAAAGCATCCAAAAACAACGCCCGGTGCCATAGCTCAGTTGGTAGAGCAAAGGACTGAAAATCCTTGTGTCCCCGGTTCGATTCCTGGTGGCACCACAAGTGGTGGTGAGAACACTCCTCTGAGAGTCTTCCTTCATGGAAACTTCGGGAGTGTTCTTTTTTTAAAATGTAAAAAACGAAAGCGAATGCAGAGCGTCAACATAGCAGTTTTTGCCTCCGGGAGCGGTTCCAACTTCGAGAACCTTGCCCGCTATTTCAGTGACAACGAGCACGGCCGTGTGGTCCTGCTGGTGTGCAACAAGCCGGACGCTCCCGTCCTGGAACGTGCGCGCAATCTGGGCATCGACTTCGCCGTCGTGACGAAAGCCGAGCTTCAGGATCCGGAGCGCGTGATGCCGCTTCTGCGCCGTCATGAGATCGGCTTTGTCGTCTTGGCGGGCTTTCTGCCGCTCATTCCCGACTATATGATCGAGGCTTTCCCGCAGCGTATGGTGAACATCCATCCCTCGCTTCTGCCGAAATACGGCGGCAAGGGCATGTGGGGCCATCATGTGCACGAGGCCGTGAAGGCGGCGGGGGAGCAGGAGACGGGCCTCACGGTGCATTGGGTCACGCCTCAGTGCGACGGCGGTGCCGTCATTGCGCAGCGTCGTGTGGCGCTCTCGCCGGAGGACACTGCCGACGACATCGCCCGCAAGGAGCACGAGTTGGAAATGGCGCATTTCCCCAAGATCATCGAGGAAATTCTCAGCCAACTCTGAGCTTTGCTTCGGCTATAAGGCAGATCATCCCTACTCGTATTTGACACAGCGATAGCTGGCATTGAAAAAGGCTTCGGTGTAGCTTCCGTTGAGGCTGAGGCTGAAGATTTCATGGCCGGCAGCATCAAATTCTTTGACCAGGCGGTTGTATTCGCTCGTCTCGTCGCCGGGAATGCCCCAGCCGGCCACATATCCCGTATTAACTATCTGGAAGGAACCGCAGGCCTGTGTGAAGTACATTTTGCTGGCCGGAAGGATGTTGCCGCCACCCAACACTTCACCGGTCTCGGGGTTGATGGTGAGGCGCAGCAGACGGGTGTCGGGTATCGGTTGTCCGCTCGGGCCTGCATGTCCGTTGCCGTTGTCGAAGACGGTCAGCGTGTTGTCGTCGTGCAAGGTGACATAGTGCTGTCCGAAGAAAGCGTATTTGGGATCAAGACCGGCTCCGTCGATGCGCCACATCATGCTGCCGTCCGTCCTGTTGATTTTCAGCACGGAGCAGACTGCACGGAAGGAGCAGAGCAGATTGCCGTCGGGAAGCACCTGAAGGGAGTTGAAATGCACATAGTCGTAGGAGGTGTCGAAGTTGGGATTCGCCCACGTCTCCATATCGGGAATGCTGGTGCTCCACCAGTCGAAGACGACCTCCCCGTCGAGCACTTCCTGCAGGTAGGACACTTTGGCGTTGCGGTCGCTGATGGGTCGATCGAGATAGGCTGAGACGATGTAGTGATTGAGTGAGAAGAGATAGAAATCATGACCGTCGAGGGGTTCGCCGTCACCGATATAGCCGTCGAGGCTGGCTTTCAGATGAATGGTCTTCAGGGGTTTGTAATGATCGTCGAGAATCACTCTCATGCCCGGATCGTAGCCCATCATCAGGCGCGAGGCAAACTTGGGGTCATTGGCGTGGTAGCTGTAATAGACGGTGCCGTCTTCGGTGACGTGCTTCTTGAAGTCCCACCAGCCGCTGACATCATTGGGATCGGTGACGGTGCGCGGTTCATAGCGATAGAAGAGAACTTCGCCCTTGTTGTTGACTTTCATGATGAGTCGGTTGTAGACAAAAGAGAGATAGAAGTCTCCTTTGGCCACAGCCTGTCCGTTGACGTTCAGCTTGGGGATGCCGCTGTGCAGGGTGTTGAGCAGAACCTGGCCCGGACGACCGTTCTTGAGATACGCGATTTTTATCTGGGTGTCGGCGTTGATCTTGCTGACGGGCACCTTGCATTTCCCGCCTTTGACGGTTTGTCCGTCGATGATGATACTTTGGAAGTCGCTGCTGTTGCCGACGGTGACGTCTGCGTCAAACTCCGTACAGAGGGTCGTCAGGTTCGTAGGCCCGTTGTCGGACAGGTTGATGACGTAGTGCTCACCGTTGATGTAGATTGACAATTCGCCTTCAACAGACGGACTGTTGTCGTCATCGGAGCAGGATGTCATCGCCAGCGCGACAACAGCTGCCATCAGGAATTTCAGTGTTTTCATGTTGCTTTTTATCCCTTTTGTGAGGAGTTTTCACAGTATCTTAACAAATTCCGTCCCAAAGTTACGAAAAATAGTTTAAAGAACGGCTCATGATGATTTCATTTTTGCACAAAGTGTTGTGCGTTTGCATTTTTTTTGTTACCTTTGCGGCGAACC
>ONSH01000046.1 GCA_900320435.1 uncultured Prevotellaceae bacterium | reverse complement strand
ACGTCGTAGATGGCGCTGTGGTGGGGCGACCACGCCTCCATCTTGTCGTCGTAGCCCAGGGCCTGGAAGACTTCCGGCTGATAGACGTTGTTGCCGTAGTTGCTCAGGAAATACCACGCCGTGTAGGCCAGTTTGCGCGCCAGACTGTCGTTGCCGCTTTCGCGCGCCAGAAGCGAACGGCTGCCCAAGAGTCGGGCCAGATCGCGATAGCGCAGCGTGTCCGTGGCGCGCTTCGAGCGCAGGGCGGCCTCTTCTTGCAGCAGCGCCTTCGAGCGCTCCCTCTTGGCCTCTTCCGAAGCCGCTTCGGCCTCGCGTCGTGCCGTGTTGGCCTGAGCCTCAGCCGCACGCGCCGCCCGGCTCTCCCTTTGGGCTTCCGTGCGCAGTTCTTCAGCCAGAGTGCGCTGCTTCTCGGCGCTGTCGCGCTGTGCATCCGAAATCAGTCGCTGGTCGCGTGCGATTTCGGCCATCTGCTCCGAGACGCGACGGTCCACTGCGGCGTCTTCTTCGCCCTGTTTGAGGCGGGCGTTCTCCCGCTCCAGACGCGTTTCGCGCATGGTGCCCAGTTTGTAGGCGCCAAGGAGCGCAAGCGCTGCGACAAGGATGCCGCAGAGGCCGTAGAGGAAGGGTCGGTTCGGGCGCAGGAACATATTTGTTTTCAGTTTATTCGTTGTCGTTCTTTCTTCGGATCACAAGCACGGTGACGTCGTCGCTCTGAGGCGCCTCGCCGGCGAAGTTGTGCACCTGGCTGCGGATGCCCTCCACGATGCCGGCGGCCGAGGCCGTCGCGTAGTTGGGCAGGAGCGCCTCCAGACGGGCTTCGCCGAGTTGCTCGTGCACCTCGTTCTCGGCCTCCGTCACGCCGTCGGTGAACATCACCAGCGTGTCGCCCTTCTCCAGCGTCAGTTCGCCGCTCTTGTAGGGCAGACCCTCGAAGGCGCCCAAGGCCATGTTGCCCGCAGTAGGCAGGGCCTCCACGCTGCCGTCGGGATGGACCACGTAGGGGGGATTGTGGCCGGCGTTGGTGTAGTCGATGCGGCCCGTCTCCAGGTCGAGAATGCCGTAGAACACGGTGACGAACATGCTCTCCAGACTCTCCGTGGCGAGCATGTCGTTGGACTGCGCCATCACTTCGGCGCTCGAGAGACTGTGGACGCCGGTGGCCTTGATGAGCGTGCGGCTCACGGCCATGAAGATGGCGGCGGGAACGCCTTTGCCCGAGACGTCGGCGATGGTGAAGCCCAGATGGGTGTCGTCGATGCGGAAGAAGTCGTAGAAGTCGCCGCCCACGTCTTTGGCCGCTTCCATCGAGGCGTGCAGGTCAATCGTGCCGGCCAGAGGCATCTTCTCCAGACGGAAGGTGCGGGGCAGGATGGCGTGCTGTATCTCGCGGGCCACGGAGAGGTCGGACTGCAGGTCGTGCAGCTCGCCGCGCTCCTTTTCGGCCTCCTTCACGTAGGCAATCTGCTCCACCGCTTTGTCGATGGTGCGCTGCAGGTCGTCCAGGTCGATGGGCTTCGTGGCGAAGTCGAAAGCGCCCGAATTCATCGCCTGACGTATGTTGTCCATGTCGCCGTAGGCCGACACCATGATGCACTTGAGCCCGGGTCTGCGCATCTCGTTGATGCGGGCCAGCAGGGTCAGTCCGTCCATCTCGGGCATGTTGATGTCCGAGAGGATGATGTCGATGTCGGGGTGCTCCAGCATCATGCGCAGGGCTTCCAGGCCGTTGTGGGCGAAGAAGAATTCGTATTCCCCCTTGCGGATCTTGCGGCGGAAGTACTGCGTCAGCAGCAGCTCCATATCCACCTCGTCATCGACGGAAAGTATTTTTATGGGATAATCCATTTTATATCTGTCAACTATCAACTATCAACTGTCAACTAAATCAGCAGCATGCCGTTTTCGGCGCACTCCTTGCGCATCTCGTCGGGCCAGATGGACGACTGCGTCTCGCCGATGTGGGCCTTGTGGAGCAGCACCATGCACAGACGGCTCTGGCCGATGCCGCCGCCGATGGTCAGAGGCAGCGAACCTTCGAGCAGACGACGGTGGAAGTAGAGGCTCTTGCGCTCGTTCTTGCCCTGCAGGGCGAGCTGGTGCTCCAGTGCGTCCTTGTCCACGCGGATGCCCATTGACGAGAGCTCGATGCTGCGCCCCAGAACGGGATACCAGATGAGCAGGTCGCCGTTGAGGCCGCGATAGCCCTCCTCGTTCTCCGTGCTCCAGTCGTCGTAGTCCGGAGCGCGCTGGTCGTGGGGCTTGCCGTTGGAGAGATTGCCGCCGATGCCCATGATGAACACCGTGCCGTATTTCTCGCAGATGGCGTCCTCGCGCTCCTTCTCCGTCAGGTCGGGATAGAGCTGCAGGAGTTCCTGAGAATGAATAAAATAGACGTCCTCAGGCAGGAAGGGTTTCAGCTGCGGATAGGTCTCGCAGATGTAAAACTCAGTGCGCAGGATGGCCGAATAGATCTGGCGCACAATCTTCTTCAGATACCAGAGCGTGCGGTCCTCGCGGCGCATCACGCGCTCCCAATCCCACTGGTCCACGTAGAGGGAGTGGATGTTGTCCAGTTCCTCGTCGGCGCGGATGGCGTTCATGTCGGTGATGATGCCGTAGCCCGGCTCAATCTTGTAGTCGGCCAGCGTCACGCGCTTCCATTTTGCCAGTGAGTGCACCACCTCGGCGGTGGCTTCGTTCATGTCCTTGATGGGGAACGACACGGGGCGCTCGACGCCGTTGAGATCGTCGTTCAGGCCCAGTCCCTTTAACACGAAGAGCGGAGCTGTGACGCGTCTCAGGCGCAGCTCCGTGCTGATGCTTTTCAGAAAAAAGTCTTTAATCTTCTTGATGGCCAGTTCCGTCTGCTTGAGATCGAGCTGTGCCCGATAGCCGGCGGGTTTCAGTAGTTTGCTCATATTTTGCGTTGTCTTCTTTTCAATTTATTGGAACAGGTCGAGCTGCACGGCGCCTTTCTTCTCGGCCTCCTTTTGGGCGGCACGTTTGAGGGCGCGCTCTTCGGCCCGTTGTGCGGCGCGCATCTCCGTCTCGGGATGCTGGGCCACATAGTCGCTGATGTCGGGCATCAGACCGGCCTCGCGCTGCACGCGGAGGATGTGGGCGGCACGGGCGCTGCCTTGCAGCCCTCGGTTGCTCGTGGCCTGAAGCAGGTGCGACACGGTCACTTCGTAGCCCTTGCGGCGGTTGCGGTAGGTTTCGTCTTCTTCCAGACGCACGTTGGAGTGGAACGAGCGATAGCTCATCCCCAACTTTTCTTCGCCGATGTAGTCAAACATAGCCTTCACCGACCCGAAGAAGTAATTCTTACCGTCCATTCTCAGATGGACCACTTTAGTCTTAGACATCTTTATTGAAACTTACGTTTTGCGCCACAAAAATAGTGAAATTTCGGCAAATGAGCGGCTTTGAACCTGTTTTTTTCCTCTTTTGCCGTCATTTTTCTCTTTTTCCTGCCGTTTTGCCTGCTTCGGACGCTCTTTTTCCGCCTCAAACTATGTTTGTCGGCGCCGCAAATGCCTTCAGCCTTCAGCCCTCAGCCCTCTTTCATCAGCCATCAACCCTCCAGAGTGTGACTTTCTCTTGACAAAATACACCCCAAACAGCACCTCTGCTCGGTCTCTGCTCGGTCTCTGGTAAGCCTCTGAGAACCCTCTGAGAAGGGTCTATGGGGCGTCTAAAAATTGGCTTTGCGTCCCCATTGCCATATTTTCCGTTCGGCCAAAAAGCGGCGTTTCTAGCCAATTCAAAATCCGATTTTTTGACAAAAACGGGGCGTTTCGGACAAATTTCTTCAAAAAATCTTCGCCAAATGTGCCGTTGTTTCGCGAAATATGACTACCTTTGTGCCCCGTATGGTACTCAACTACATCTGGATCTTCTTTTTCCTCACGGCGATGGCCTTTGCGCTCTTCGCCATCGTGACGGGCGACTACAGCGTCTTTCCCGCCATCATCGACGCGACGTTCGACAGCGCCAAGACGGGTTTTGAAATCTCCCTCGGTCTCACCGGCGTGCTCTCGCTGTGGATGGGCTTCATGGCTGTCGGCGAGAAGGCCGGTTTGGTGGCGGCGCTCTCGCGCATGCTCAGTCCGCTCTTCACGCGTCTGTTCCCCGACGTGCCCAAGGGTCATCCCGCTTTCGGCCACATCTTCATGAACATCTCGGCCAACATGCTGGGGCTCGACAATGCCGCCACTCCGCTGGGACTCAAGGCGATGGAGTCGCTGCAGGAGCTCAATCCCAAGAAGGATACGGCCACCAATCCGATGATCATGTTCCTCGTGCTCAACACCAGCGGNNNNACCGTTGCGACGCTCTCGGGCATCGTCATCACGGCGCTCTTCCAGCGCATCAATCTGATGAACCGCGTGCTCATGGGCACGCTTCTGGGTCTGTGTCTGCTCGTGAGCGGCTGTGTGTGGCTCTCGACTCAGGTCGATCGCGAGACGATGAATCTCTGGAGCACGCTCGTGAGCAACATCGTGCTTTTCAGCATCATGTGTCTCTTCATCCTGGCCGGCATGAGGCACAAAATCAATGTCTACGAGGCCTTTGTCGAGGGCGCGAAAGGCGGCTTCGAGACGGCCGTACGCATCATTCCCTATCTGGTGGCCATTCTGGTGGCCATCGGCGTGTTCCGTGCTTCCGGCGCGATGATGATGTGCGTCGGCGGCCTGGAGCGTCTGGTGGGTTGGATGGGACTCAACACCGATTTCGTGGCCGCACTTCCGACGGCGCTCATGAAACCTCTTTCGGGCAGCGGTGCGCGCGGACTCATGGTTGATGCGATGACGACTTACGGCCCCGACTCTTTCGTCGGTCGCCTTTCGTGCATCTTCCAGGGCGCCACGGATACGACCTTCTACATCCTGGCCGTCTATTTCGGCAGCATCGGTGTGCGCCACACGCGTCATGCGGTGGCAGCGGGGCTGCTCACGGATCTCTGCGGCGTCATTGCCGCCATCGTGATTGCGTATTTATTCTTCGCTTAATCCGCGCACCAGAGCCTTTACGGCACGGGCTCTGTGGCTGATGCGATTCTTCTCCTCGGGGCCCATTTCGGAGAAGGTGAGGCCGGATTCTTCGGGCGCAAACACGGGGTCGTAGCCGAAGCCGTTGGTGCCTCGTGGCTCTGTGACGATATCGCCTTCGACGATGCCTTCAAAGAGGCGTTCGCGTTCGCCCTCAATCAGACAGATGACCGTGCGGAAGCGGGCGCGCCTGTTCGTCTCGCCCTTGAGGCGCTCCAGCAGCAGCCGGATGTTGGCACTGCTGTCGTGGCCGTCGCCGTAACCGTTGATGGCGGCGAAACGTGCGGTATAGATGCCGGGTTGTCCGCCGAGAGCGTCCACTTCGAGGCCCGAGTCGTCGGCAAAACAGTCCACGCCGTAGTGCTCGTGCACGTAGCGGGCCTTCTCGCGGGCGTTGCTCTCAAAGGTGTCGCCCGTCTCGGGAATGTCTTCGTGACAACCTATGTCGGAGAGCCCTTTCACGACGAAACGTTCTCCCAAAATCTGACGAACCTCGCGCAGCTTGTGCTCGTTGTTCGTGGCCATAATCAGTGTGCGCATATCTCAATGAGTTGTTTGACGGCGTCGGCACCTTCGAGACGGTGCTCCTGCTCCACATTGTTGTATTGTCCGGTGACGGCGACAAGAGCGCCGTCTTCTTCGATGAAAGCGTTGAAAGCGTAGAGGCGTTTGATGTAGCGCGGATCTTTGACGGAGCATCCGATGTCTTCGGTGCTGCGCAGGTCGAAACGGGCGTCGAGCAGCTTGTGCATGTGCTCCAGACGGGCGGCGTCCTCTGTGACGAAGATGAGGATGGGCTTCTGGTTCTTGAGGTGCGCCTTCACCGTGTCGAAGCCTTCGCCGTAAACGCTCTGCACGTTGGTCACAGAGAAGAAAGCGTAGGGGTCCACCTTCTTGATGGCGCACATCACCTCTTTGGCGTGACGCTCGCGCACGACGCACACGAGCACCTTGCGCTCCGTCTGAGTCCACCAGCCCTTGCCCTCAAGCACGGTGACGCCGTAGCCGTGACGCGTGATTTCCTGGGCGATGCCGGCGTGGTTGCGCGAGAAGATTTTGAACTCCACCGATTGGTGCTGACGGCGCACGCAGTAGTCCAGTGTGATGCTCGAAAGGATGAGGAAGACGAAGCCGAAGATGACCCTCTGCCAGTCGTGGAAGACGAAGTAGCAGGAGGAGATGATGACGACGTCGCAGGCCATCATGATGTGGCCCAGACTGACATCCCTGAACTTGTTGACCATCGCGGCGATGATGTCGGTGCCGCCCATGCTGCCGTTGTGGAGGAAGCAGAAACTCAGGCCGATACCTTCGATGATGCTGCCCAGGACGCAGGCCATGAACATCTCGTCGCCAACGATGCGGGGCAGCTGATGCGTCACGGGGTTCTGTATGACGAGCTGGAAGAGCCACAGCCAGAATGTTGCGGCCGAGACGCCGAAGATGGTCTTGATACAGAAGCGCCAGCCCAGCACCTTCACCGCCGCCAGCAGAAACAGGATGTTGACGGAGAAGTAGGTGAACTGCACCGGAATGCCCGTGCTGTAGAAGGTAATCATCGCCAGACCCGATACGCCGCCGGTGGTGAGGCCGTAGGGCAACATGAAGACCACCACGCCGGTGCAGTAAAGCGCCGTGCCGAGGGCGATCATGAGGAAGTCACGCACTTCGGCCCACGCGTCTCTGAAGTCGATGATCAAATGCCGGCGCATAACTTCCGGGGGATGCGGCGTTTACTTGATGACGATGTTGACGATGCGGCCGGGCACGGCAATCGTCTTGACGATGTCGTGGCCTTCGAGGAAGCGCTTGGCCTCTTCCGAGTTCACCACCTGAGCCACCATTTCATCGGGTTTGGCGTCGGCGGCGAAGGCCATTGAGAAGCGCACTTTGCCGTTGAACTGCACGCCCAGAGTCACGGTGCTCTCCACGAGGAACTTCTCGTCGAACTGCGGCCAACGGGCATCGCAGACGCTCGTCTCGTGGCCCAGAGCGTGGTAGAGTTCTTCGGCGATGTGAGGTGCAAAAGGTGCCAAAAGAATCACCATCTGTTCCATCACTTCACGTGAGCGGCATTGTTGCTGTGTGAGTTCCGTCGTGGCCACCATGAAGGCGGGAATGCTGGTGTTGTAGGAGAACACCTCGATGTCGGCCGTCACTTTTTTGATGAGTTTGTGCAGAGTCTTGAGGTTGTCGGCAGAGGGTTTCTCGTCCTTGACGGCGAGTTCTCCGTTCTTGTCCCAGAAGAGCTGCCAGAACTTCTTCAGGAAGCGGAAGCAGCCGTCGATGCCGGCCACGTCCCAAGGCTTCGACTGCTCGATGGGACCGAGGAACATTTCGTAGAGTCGCAGGGTGTCAGCGCCGTAGTTTTCGCAGATGTCATCTGGGTTCACCACGTTGTATTTCGACTTCGACATCTTTTCGATGGCCTGGTTCACGATATACTGGCCGCTCTCGTTGAGGATGAACTCAGCGTCGCGGAATTCGACGGTCCATTCGCGGATTTTCTCCACGTTGAGCACATTACCGCTAACCATGCTGATGTCGGCATATACGGGATCGGCCTCCTGGCCCTGATAGAAGTATCGGTTCTTCTTGGCTTCGTTGTCATACTGCACTTCCAGCAGGTCGTAACTTACGAACTTGTTGGTGCCGCGCAGACGGAAGACGAAGCTCGACCAGCCCTGAATCATGCCCTGATTGATGAGCTTCTGGAAGGGCTCGTCCTTCTTGCTTACGCCGAGGTCGAAGAGGAATTTGTTCCAGAATCGGCTGTAGATGAGATGGCCCGTGGCGTGCTCCGATCCGCCCACATAGAGGTCCACGTTCTGCCAGTAAGAGGCGGCTTCATCGCTCACGAGAGCCTTGTCGTTGTGGGGATCCATGTAGCGCAGATAGTAGGCGCTGCTGCCGGCGAAACCGGGCATGGTGTAGAGCTCGATGGGGAAGACGTTCTTCTCGTCGATGAGCGCCTTGTCCACTATTTGGCGTGCGGCTTCGTCCCAAGCCCACTTCTGTGCGTTGCCTAAAGGCGGCTCACCGGTTTCTGTGGGCAGGAACTTGTCCACCTGAGGCAGCTCCAGAGGCAGACATTCCTCGGGAATCATCGTCGGAATGCCGTTCTTGTAGTACACGGGGAAGGGCTCGCCCCAATAGCGCTGACGCGAGAAGATGGCGTCGCGCAGACGGTAGTTGACCTTCACGCGGCCGAGTTTCTTCTCGGTGACATAGCGTTTGGTGGCGGCGATGGCTTCCTTCACGGTCAAGCCGTTGAGGGAGAGGTCGCAATAGGGGGTCTTGCCTGCTGCGGGCGAGTTGCAGACGATGCCCTCTTTGGCGTCGTAGCTCTGCTCGCTGACATCGGCGCCTTCGATAAGGGGCACGATGGGCAGGTTGAAATGCTTGGCAAAAGCGTAGTCGCGCGAATCGTGAGCAGGCACAGCCATGATGGCGCCGGTGCCGTAACCGGCCAATACGTATTCGGAAATCCAGATGGGGTTCTTCTCACCCGTGAAGGGGTTGATGGCGTAGCTGCCGGAGAAGACGCCCGTCACCTTGTGGTCGATCATGCGCTCGCGTTCGGTACGACCCTTGACGTATTTCACATATTCGGCCACAGCTTCGCGCTGATCCTCCGTTGTCAGTTGTTCTACCAGTTCGCTCTCGGGCGCCAGCACCATGAAGGTGACGCCGAACATCGTGTCGGCACGGGTGGTGAAGATGGTAAAGGAGGCGTCGGAGTCGGCCACGCGGAATTCCACTTCCGTGCCCTCCGAGCGTCCGATCCAATTGCGCTGCGTCTCTTTGATGCTGTCGCTCCAGTCGATGGTGTCCAGGCCGTCGAGCAGACGCTGGGCATAAGCCGACACGCGCAGACACCATTGGCGCATCTTCTTCTGTTCCACGGGATAGCCGCCGCGTTCGCTCACGCCGTTGACCACCTCGTCGTTGGCCAGCACGGTGCCGAGCTTCGGACACCAGTTGACCATCGTTTCGCCCAGGAAGGCCAGTCGGTATTGCATCAGCAGGTCGCTCTGCTCCTTTTCGTCGGAGGGCCAGCAACCTTCGGCTTTGAACTTCTCTATGAGTTTCTCAATGGGCTGTGCCTTCTGAAGCTCCTCGTCGAAGTAGGAGTTGAACATCTTCTGGAAGGCCCACTGCGTCCAATGGTAGTAGTCGGGCGAACAAGTGCGCACCTCGCGGTCCCAATCGAAGCTGAAGCCGATCTTGTCCAGCTGCTCGCGATAGCGGTCGATGTTGGCAAAGGTGGTCTTCTCCGGGTGCTGTCCCGTCTTGATGGCATACTGCTCGGCTGGCAGGCCGTAGGCATCGTAGCCCATGGGGTTCAACACGTTGAAGCCCTGCAGACGCTTATAGCGGGCATAGATGTCGGAGGCGATGTAGCCCAGAGGATGACCCACATGCAGACCTGCGCCGCTGGGGTAGGGGAACATGTTCAGGACATAATATTTGGGGACGCCTGCATCTTCCTTCACACGGTAGGTGCCTTGTTCGGTCCAAAGACGGTGCCACTTTTGTTCAATCTCGCGGAAATTGTATTCTTTTGCCATAATAAAATGTAAATTCGCCCGCAAAAGTACAAAAAAATCAGCAAGGAAAATAAAATAGAAAAGTTTTTTATTACCTTTGTGCGCAATTAAGAAAAAAGATGGCGGAATTAACCCCAATGATGCGGCAGTTCTACGACCTCAAGGCGCAACACCCCGACGCCTTGTTGCTCTTTCGCTGCGGAGATTTTTATGAGACTTACGCAGAGGATGCTTCCGTCGCTGCCGAGATTTTAGGTATCACACTCACGCGCCGCAACAACGGCAAGGACAACATGCCGGCAACGGAGATGGCCGGATTCCCTTACCATGCGCTCGACACTTATCTGCCGAAGCTGGTGCGTGCCGGCAAGCGTGTGGCCATCTGCGATCAGCTGGAAGACCCCAAGCTGACAAAGAAGTTGGTCAAGAGAGGCATCACCGAACTGGTGACGCCCGGCGTGGTGCAGAGCGAGACGGTGTTGGAGGCCGGGCAGAACAACTTCCTGGCCGCCGTGCATTTCGGCGGCGCCACCATCGGCATTTCCTTTGTGGATATCTCCACCGGCGAGTTTATGATTTCCGAGGGCAGCGCCGACCACATCCGTTCGTTGCTTGGAGCTTACAATCCCAAGGAGTTGCTTTTCGAGCGCGGCAAGCGCGACAAGATTGCCGTGTTCCATTTCCAGACGAGCACCTTCGAGATGGACGATTGGGTGTTCGTTGAGAAGACGGCCCGAGAGAAGTTGTGCAAGCACTTCAAGGTAAAAAACTTCAAGGGCTTCGGTGTGGACCACATGCACTCGGCCCTTGTGGCTGCCGGTGTTGTGTTGCAATATTTAGAGATGACGCAGCACACGAAACTACGCCACATCACTCAACTGAAGAATATTGAGACGAATCAGTACGTGCATCTGGACAAGTTCACCGTGCGCAGTCTGGAACTGCTCTCCACGATGAGCGAGGACGGTATCTCGTTGCGTAAGGTCATCGATCGCACCGTGACCCCCATGGGCGGACGTCTATTGGCCCGTTGGATTCTCTTCCCTCTGAAAACTCCCAAGGAAATCGCTGCCCGTCAGGATGTTGTAGAGCAACTGTTCCGCAATCCTGATTTGCGCGATGAAATCTACGACGAGATGAAGCGCATCAGCGATTTGGAGCGCCTCGTTGGCAAGATTAACACAGCTCGTGTCACGCCGCGCGACCTCTTGGCTTTGGCCACTTCGCTCGAGGCTGTGGACGTCATCCGTCAACTCTGCAACAGCCTCTTTCCTGAAGGAAGTCCTTTTGCACTTCAGGAGCTCACGGAGGTGGCGCGCCTCATTCGCCGCAACATCGTGCCCGATCCTCCCGGCCAGATGGCCAAGAGCGGCTTCATCTGCGACGGTGTGGATGCGGAGTTGGACGAGTGTCGCAAGATAGCTTTCCACGGCAAGGAATACCTTCTGGAAATGCAGCAGCGTGAGATAGAGCGCACGGGTATACAGAGCCTGAAGGTAGGCTTCAACAATGTGTTCGGCTACTATTTGGAAGTGCGCAACACCTATCGCGACCAGGTGCCGCAGGAGTGGATACGAAAACAGACGCTGGTGTCGGCCGAGCGCTATATCACCGAAGAACTTAAGACCTACGAGGAGAAGATCACGACGGCGCAGGAGAAGATGGAAATCATCGAAAACCGCATCTTCATGGCGCTCGTCGGACGTCTCTCTGAGTATACCGAGCAAATACAACAGACCTCGGCCAACATCGCCCGTTTGGACTGCCAGCTCTCCTTCGCCCTTACGGCCAGGGAAAATCGCTATGTGCGTCCCGTGGTGGACACGAGCGAGGTGCTCGACATCAAGGGCGGACGCCATCCGGTCATCGAGCAGCAGTTGCCTCCGGGTGAAAGCTATGTGGCCAACGACACTTATCTCAGTTGTGACGGGCAGCAAATCATGATCATCACCGGCCCGAATATGGCCGGTAAGAGTGCGCTGCTTCGACAGACTGCGCTCATTGCATTGATGGCACAGATGGGCTCCTTCGTACCCGCAGAGTCGGCCCGCATCGGCATTGTGGATAAGATATTCACCCGTGTGGGTGCTTCCGACAACATATCGCTGGGTGAGAGCACTTTCATGGTTGAGATGACGGAGGCTGCCAATATTCTCAACAACCTCACACGACGCTCATTGGTGCTCTTTGACGAACTCGGGCGCGGCACTTCCACCTATGACGGCATCTCCATCGCATGGGCCATTGTGGAATATATTCACGAGAACCCCAACGCCCCGGCACGCACCCTCTTTGCCACGCACTACCACGAGCTCAACGAGATGGCTTCCAAGTTCTCCCGCATCCGCAATTTCAACGTGTCGGTGAAGGAGCTCAACGGCCAGGTGGTCTTCCTGCGCAAACTTGTAGAGGGCGGCTCGGAGCATTCCTTCGGTATTCATGTGGCCCGTCTGGCCGGTATGCCGACGAGCATCGTGAAGCGGGCGGAGGTCATTCTCAAGCAGCTGGAGCAGACGATGGACCATGAGAATTTGGGCAAAGGGTTGGCCGCAGCCCCCGAATCCGGAGAAGGCGTGCAGCTTTCGTTCTTCAAGTTGGACGACCCTGTGCTCACAGCCATTCGCGACGAACTGCTCGGCCTGGACATCAACGCTCTCACACCGCTCGAAGCGCTCAACAAACTGAACAACATACAAAGCCTGATAAAAGGCAAAAAATAAGGATAGCCATGACACAGATTTTCAGAAAAGAGGGTTGGATGCTCAATCCCAACGACAAAGTAGTGAACGCCATCCTCAAGGGAGTGGAGCGCAACAACGGAGAATGTCCCTGTCACAACGACGGATACGACAAGCATTGTCCCTGTAGCGATTATCGCGAGAAGGACATCTGTCACTGCCATCTATATCTGAAGATTGACGGCAGCGCTTCCGATTAAACGGATTTATTTCAGGGGAGGTCGGGCTCTGAGAGCTTCTTGACGGCCATCGTCACGATGGGATCGTCTTCATAGACGATGGCGAAATATTCGTTCATGTCCCACAGGTCTCTGGCAATGAGGGCCTTCAGTGTTTGGCGCAGACGTTCATCCGTGGCTTCGCGCTCTTCCTTCGGACGCTCTATCTTCTGCTTGTCCGCTTCGGTGTAAATGCCGTCAATCAGCGACTGGGGCACCTCGAAATTCTTGCGGAATGTCTCAAAGTCGGGATAACGCTGTTGCAGTGTCTTGCGATTCTTGTCCAGGTAGCGGAGATTGTGGTTGATGATGAGGCTTTTGGCCGACAGTTGGCGATAGGTCTTCGTGTAGCGTGTGGTGTCCAGCGGCACGAAGATGTCCGGCATCACACCGCCGCCGCCGTAGACGATGCGCCCTTTGCGCAGCGTCTTGTATTTCAGCGAGTCGGGGAAGTGGATGGAGTCCGCGTTGGTCAACTCTCCGTTGTTGTAGCGGTTGATGACATCCATGTGGTATTCCTTCTGCTTGCCTTTTTCATAGGGCTTCTGGATGCAGCGTCCGGAAGGGGTATAGTAGCGCGATACCGTGAGGCGTATCATGCTGCCATCGGGCAGGTCGATGGGCCATTGCACCAGACCCTTGCCGAACGTCCTGCGTCCCACGACGATGCCGCGGTCCTGATCCTGCAATGCGCCGGAAAGGATTTCTGCGGCGGAGGCGGAGTATTCGTCCACCAACACGGCCACACGACCCTCTTGGAAGGCGTGTCCGCCGCGACTGCGGAATTCTCGCGGCGCTGCGCTGCGTCCTTCTGTATAGACAATCATGTCGCCTTCGGGCAGGAATTCGCTGGCAATCTCCGCTGCGGCGCCGAGATAGCCGCCGCCGTTTTGGGTGAGGTCGATGATGAGCGACTCCATGCCCTGCATCTTCAGATTCACCAGGGCTTCAAGTATTTCGCGGTGTGTGGTCTGGGCGAAATTGTTGAAGCGTATCAAGCCGATCTTGGGTGTTATCATGAAGGCTGCATCCACCGAATTGACGGGAATCTTATCGCGCTGCACGTCGAAGTATAGCAGTTCCTTGATGCCTTCGCGCCTGATGCCCAAATGGGCGATACTGCCTCTGGGTCCGCGCAGATGGCGCATGATTTCGTCGCGGCTCATTTTGACGCCGGCCAGCGTGGTGTCGTTGCATGAGATGATACGGTCGCCGGCCAGGATGCCCACACGCTCCGAGGGGCCTTTCGTGATGGGTTGTATCACCAGTACCGTGTCTTCCAGCATGTTGAACTGCACGCCGATGCCGTCAAATGAGCCCTGAAGCGGTTCGTTGAGTTTCTTGGTTTCCTGGGCGTCGCTGTAATTGGAGTGAGGGTCCAGATGCTCCAGCATGCCTCTGATGGCGTCCTCCACCAACTTGTGGGCATTGACGGTGTCCACGTATAGGCCATAAATATTTTGTGCAGCCACAAAGAATTTGCGGAGCTCCGATTCGTTAATGCCCTGTGCGTGTTGGGGCAGTGCGGGCAGCAGGAGACAAAGGAGAAGTATCAGTCGTTTCATGATAGAAGACGGAGTCGGGAATGAATGTTCATTATATAATAAAGGTACTGATGTCGCGGCCGTAGGCGGCGATTTCGCGCACCAAACTGCTGGAGAGACTTTCGTAGGCGGGATCGGCAAACAGCACCACCGTCTCCACGCCCGTCAGTTTGCGGTTGACGTCAGCCATCTGGCGCTCGTATTCAAAATCTTTCATGCTGCGCACACCGCGTACGATGACGTTGATGCCCAAATTCTGGCAGAGATCCACCGTGAGGCAGGAGTATTCCGTCACTTGCACCTTGGGATTATCTTTGTAGTAGGCTTTGAGGCGCTCGTGGGCCTGCACTTCCTCTTGAGAAGGGGCGCGCTTTGCGGCGTTGACGCCAATGCCCACCACGACTTCGTCGAACAGCTTCAAAGCGCGCTCCACGATGTCGGCGTGGCCTTTGGTGAACGGGTTGAACGAACCGGGAAATAGCGCTTTCATGCTGCACCCTCCTCTTCTTCTTCGGGCAAGTCCTCCTCAATGACAAGGTTGTCGATGATGAAATTCTGCCGGTCCATAGTGTTGTCGCCCATGTAGAAGTTCAGGAGCTCCGCGACCTGGTCTGACTTATGAAGCATCACCTGGTCGAGCCGTATGTCCGGTCCGATGAAGTGTTTAAACTCCTCCGGCGAGATTTCCCCCAAACCTTTGAATCGGGTGATTTCCGGCTCGGGGCCGAGGTCTTCTATGGCCTGCAGACGTTCCTCTTCATTATAACAGTATTGTGTCACGAAATCCTTCGAGACGCTCAGGTGGCGCGGACGCTTGTCGTCGTTCTCCTCTGCATTGTTGCGGGCGGCGAGCTCCGCTTCGATGGCGTTTAGCTTATTTTTGTTGATTTTTGTTTTGCGTCCGCGCACTCGGAACAGTGGCGTCTGCAGGATGTAGACGTGTCCTTTCTTTACCAGTTCGGGGAAGAATTTCAGGAAGAAGGTAAGCATGAGCAGACGGATATGCATGCCGTCATCATCGGCATCGGTAGCTACGATGACTTTGTTATAGCGCAAGCCTTCCAGGCCATCTTCAATGTTGAGGGCAGCCTGCAGCAGGTTGAATTCCTCATTTTCGTAGACCACCTTTTTGGTCAGTTTGTAGCAGTTGAGCGGCTTACCGCGCAACGAGAATACGGCTTGGGTGTTCACGTCGCGGCTTTTGGTGATGCTGCCGCTGGCGGAGTCGCCCTCGGTGATGAAAATGCAACTCTCCTCGCGCAACTCGCCCTTGGGGTCGGTGAGATGTATGCGGCAGTCGCGCAGTTTACGGTTGTGGCCATCTCTTTGCGAATCTTTTCGCTTTCGGCCACCTTCTGCAAGATGATGTCGGCCACGTCGGTGTTCTTGTGCAGGTAGTTGTCCACCTCGCGCTTGACGAAGTCGCCGACGAATTTGTCTATGGAAATGCCGCCGTCGGGGATGGTGGTGAGCGATCCGAGCTTCACCTTGGTCTGGCTCTCGAAGAGCGGCTCCTGGATGTTGATGGAGATGGCGGCAACGAGACCGTTACGGATGTCGGTGAAATCGTGAGGTTTGCCGGAGTAGTCGCGAATGACTTCGGCGATATATTTTTTGAATGCGGCTTGATGGGTGCCGCCCAATGTTGTGTGCTGTCCGTTGACGAAGCTGTAGTATTCCTCGCCGTTCTGTTTGGAGTGGGTGAAGGCGATTTCGATATCTTCGCCGCGCAGGTGGACGATGGGGTAGAGTGCCTCGTAGTCCATGCGGTCGTTGAGCAAATCGGAGAGTCCTTCTCGGGAGACGATGCGGCGTCCGCCCAGCATGATGGTCAGGCCGGTGTTCAAATAGGTGTAGTTGCGCAGCATCGTTTCCACGAACTCGTCGCGAAACTTGTAGTGTTTAAACAGTGTGTCGTCGGGCTCGAAGAAAATGTAAGTGCCGTTTTCCTCCTCGGTCTTTTCGGTGACGTCGCTCTTGAGTACGCCTTTTTCAAAGATCGTGCGCCGCACTTCGCCGTCGCGGAAGGAGTGGGCTTCAAAGCGGTTGGACAGGGCGTTGACGGCCTTCAGACCGACACCGTTCAGACCGACACTCTTCTTGAAAGCCTTGGAGTCATATTTGCCACCGGTGTTAAGCATCGACACGGCGTCGACCAGCTTGCCCAAAGGGATGCCGCGTCCGTAGTCGCGAATGGCGGCGCTCTTGTGGTCGTTGATGTCTATTTCGATGCGCTTGCCGGCGTTCATCTTGAATTCGTCGATGCTGTTGTCAATGACCTCCTTGAGCAGCACGTAGATGCCGTCCTCTGCCTGGCTGCCGTCGCCCAATCTGCCGATATACATACCGGGTCTGGTGCGCACATGCTCCATATCGGAGAGGTGACGTATATTATCCTCACCATAGGCCACGGGGGCAGACCCCTGCGGTGTGTTCCCTTCTTGTATTACAGCGTTTTCTTCCATGCTCTGCGACGTTTGTGTATCGTGCTGTTGAAGACATCCCAGATGCCCAGCCCGCGCGTGTTGTCCTCCAACTGCGGGTGCACTTCAGCCCACTTGAATCCCATTTCGTCGATGGTGGGCAGCAAATCGGCGAATATCAGTGTGACGGCGCCCTTGTCCTGATACTCCGGCACTACGCCGATGAGCAGCAGATCCAAGATGTCGTCGTGTTTCCAATAGAGGGCTTTCAGCAGATGCCACCAACCCCAGGGCAACAACTTGCCGTCGGCCTTTTGCAAGGCTTTCGACAGGGAGGGCATACAGGCTGCCACGGCTACCACTTCGTCCTTGTCGTTTTCCACAATACTCAGCAAGCGGGGATCCAGGAATTTCAGATACTGCTCGGCATACGATTTCATCTGCTTGTCGGTCATGGTGCTGTAGCCGAAGAGCGGGGCGTAGCTCTTGTTGATGGTCTCGAAGAACTTGATATCGTAGCCGCCGGCCATGATTTCCTTTTTCGACTTGAATTTGTGCACCTTCAGTCCGTAGCGTTTGCTCACCATGTCGGCCACTTTGCTGTAGCGGGCCCATCCGGGATCGCCCTTGTGGGGCACGGCGACGCAGCGCTGCAGCCAGTCCGTCTCCTTCTCCATGCCGTAGTGCTCGAAATGGGTGGGGTAGTAGGGGTAGTTGTAAATGGTGGACATGGTGCTCATTGTCTCAAAGCCTTCCACCAGCATGCCTTCCGGGTCCATGTCGGTGAAGCCCAAGGGGCCGTGCATCTCCGTCATGCCGCGTTCGCGCCCCCATTGGGCCACGGTGTCAAGCAACGCGCGACTGACGTCCTCATCGTCGATGAAGTCTATCCAACCGAAGCGCACCGTGTGGCGGTGCCACTTTTCGTTGGCGCGATCGTTGATGAAAGCTACCACGCGCCCCACAATCTTGTCGTCCCTCAGGGCCAGAAACCATTCGGCCCGGCAAAACTCAAAGGCGGCATTTTTTTCGGTTGAGAAGGTGTTGAGCGTATCCTCCAGAAAGTCAGGGACGGCCCACGGACATCCTTTGTAAAGTTCGGCATTAAAGCGCACGAATCGCTCCATATCCGACTTTTTGGAAACTTTCTGAATGATAATATCGGCCATACTGCCCACAAAGATACAAAAAAAACGAATGTTTTTCTCTGTTGTACGGCGAGTTTTTTGTCGTTTTTAATTTTTTTTGAGAAAAAAGGGGTGCCTTTCCCACTATTTTTAAGTGTAAAAGGCGTGTGAACAAAAAAAATGTGTTAATTTTGCTGCACAAGCGAAAAGCTAAAGTCACAAATAGGATAGCCACAGGTGTATAGCGCTTATCTTGCTCCGATATCCTACTATCGCACGTTCCTTAGAGAGTGTGCGGTAGACGCTCAGTCTGTCGGTGACGAGCGTTGGCAGAAACAAACCTTGCGCAACCGTTGCTATATCGACTCGCCTTCCGGACCTTTGTCCCTCACCGTGCCGGTGGTTCATCCGGTTCCCGGCGCTTTGATGCGTGATGTGCGCATCTCCGACCACGGCGAGTGGCGCCATCAGCATTGGAACGCACTGTGCTCGTCTTATCGTCAGACGCCCTTTTTTGACTATTACGAGGAGGATTTTCGTCCCTTTTACGAAGAGCGACGATGGACATTTCTCATCGATTTCAACGAGGAGCTTCAGCAGACGGTGCTCTCTTTGACGGGGCTGGACGACGAGCGCCTTCGGACAGCTTTTGAGACAAGTGTGCGACGCGAGACGCCCTATCATCAGATGTTCGCTTCGCGTCACGGCTTCCTGCCCGATCTTTCTATTGTGGATTTGCTCTTCAACATGGGGCCGGAGTCGGTCTTTTGGCTATGAAGATTTTCACCTTCGATGAGGCTTGCCGTCCGGCAATGGCCTCGGTGATGGCAAATATCAGGGCGCATCCTCAGTGGCAGGCGGAACTCCGCGGTGGCAAGACACTCGGCGTGTTGCTTTATGAGGGTGGTTTTTTGGCCGCCTTTTCCGGTACTTTAGGCGGGCAAACCCGCCAGGAAGGCTTTGTGCCTCCCGTCTTCGACCTCATGCAGCCCGGCAGCTGGTTTCTTGAAGAAGAAGCGGCCATTTCTGCCATCAATGCCCGTTTGGAGCTTTTAGGCCATCCGGCTTCGGCGGCGTCGGAAGAGGAATGCAGGCTTCGTTGCGAGCGCAAGCGGCGTTCACGTGCACTTCAGGACTGGCTTTTCCGGCAATACCGTTTCCTCAACGCTTTGGGCGAGGAACGTGCACTCCCGGATTTGGTGCCCCTAAATCTGTGTCAGAGTGGCATGGGCGACTGCTGTGCGCCCAAACTGCTTCAAGAGGCCTACCATCGCGGTCTCACACCGCTTGCTGTGGCCGAGTGGGATGCGGCCAGCGGAGCATTCGTGCCCCCGTGTGCCGGCCGCTGTCGCCCCATCTTGCAGTTCATGCTTCGCGGACTGGATGTAGAGCCTGATCCGCGTTTGGCAGAAAGTGAGCGACTGATCCCTCTGCTGCGCACGGTGTGGGAAGACGAGCGCATACGGGTGGTGGACAAACCTTCCGGGTTGCTTTCCGTGCCAGGCAAAGAATTTCTCCCCTCGGTGGAGTCAGTCACCGGCTACACGGCTGTGCATCGTCTCGACCGCGACACCTCCGGATTGCTGCTTTTGGCGAAGAATCCGGTGGAATTGAGCCGGCTGCGCAGTCTTTTCGAGAGTCGCCAGGTGGAGAAGCGCTACGTGGCGCTCTTGGAGCATGAGATGCCTGTCGGTATGGAGCGCGACATAGCTTTACCGCTTTGCCCGGATATTTTCTGCCGCCCTCGTCAAACGGTCTCTGAACGTTATGGTAAGAAGGCGTTAACTCATTCTCACGTGGTATCCAATCTCGAGGGCCATGCTTTGGTGCACCTAACGCCTCACACCGGTCGCACTCACCAGCTGCGTGTACATTGTGCTCATCCCGAGGGACTCGGCAATCCCATTCTCGGGGATCCGCTCTATGGCACTCCAGGCATTGGTGTTTCTTCATCGCGTCTTATGTTGCACGCTTTCTTCCTTGCCATTGACGGCCATGAGTTTTTCTCGCCTAGCCCTTGGGCTTGAACTTTTGGCAAAACAACAAATTTTAAGTTTTTTGTCAATGTTTTTTTGTTTTTTTTGGTAAAATCATAAAAAATGCTTACTTTTGTGCGCGAAATGTTGAACATTGAAACAATTATTTTCAAAAGATACTATCATGAAAACGAAAAAGATTTTTGCCATGTTGTTCATGGCACTTTGTGTTCCCTTTACGGCTTCTGCCCAAACAGAGGATGATGGTTTGGATTACAAGCCTTACCCCCACATGTTTGTGGGTTTGCAGGGCGGCATGCAGACTACGCTCACCAATTATTCCCAGTCAGATTTGATTACCGGTACTGCCAGTGCCAGTTTTGGTGCCATGTTCACCCGTGCCCTGGGAGCCCGTCTCCATGTGAACGGAGCGTGGAACAAGGGCGGATTGTCGCTGCCGGAAAGAGACTTTCGTTATGATTACAATTACATCACGACCGACATCGACCTGATGGTGAACGTTTTGGGCTTTATTCCTTCTCTGAAATACAGCCCCCTGAGTGTTTTCGCTATTGCCGGTATCGGTCTGAACACGGCTTGGAACAACGATGATGCCAGTGACATCAACAACTTTTTGGGTGTGAATGTTCTCACCGATGCATGGAAGGGCACCAAGTTCAGTCACAATCTTCGTGTTGGTCTTATGGTGGACTACAAGATCAGCAAACATTGGAGCATAAACATAGAGGCCGATGCCAACAGTTTGAGTGATCGTTTCAACAGCAAACGGTCTGATTGTGACGATTGGCAGATTACGGCTCAGGTCGGTTTTGCTTACCGTTTTGGCTATAAGAAGAGAACCTATACAGAGCCCGTTGTTGTAGCTTCCGTTGAGGAGTTTCAGGAGGACCGTGAGGCAGATGTGGTAACGGATGCCCCCGTGGTGGTACCCAAGAAGCAGGAGCAAATTCAAAAGGATATCTTCTTCAAGATTGCAACGACGGAAGTGGAAGCTGGTGAACGCGGCAAGATTAATGATATTATAGCATGGATGAAGTCGCATCCCACGGCTACTGCTGTCGTCACCGGACATGCCGATGCCGGCACGGGCAAGACTGATAAGAATGCCGAATATGCCCGCGGCAGAGCCGAAAATGTAGCCAAGGCCATCATCGACGGCGGCATTGACGCCAGCCGCATCACGGTGGACTCTAAGGGTGACACGGTCATGCCCTACGGCGACAACGAAAGGAGTCGCGTGGCTATCGTGGTGGCAGAAGAGAAATAAGCGCCTTAAGTCCGGAATGAAAAAGTTCGCAGAATATGCCTGGCATCATGCCATAGATCACTTGCTGATAGTGGCGATGGTGGTGTTTTTGGCAACCTCGCTGATAGAGATTTCTTTCAGTGTGTCGTTTCTCAATCCGATGGCTCGTGCGTTGAGCAACTTCTCCATCACGGATGTTTTCTACGATATCGGCAAGACCAGCGATGAGAAGGAAAAGAGCGATCTCGTTACTTTGGTGGACATAACGGATGTCTACGATCGCGGTGAACTGGCCGGTGTGGTGGAGGAGTTGGAGCGTATTGAACCGGCCGTCATGGGCATCGATATTGTGTTTGACGGCCTGCGTGACGACAGTGTAGGCAACGAGCGTCTCATAGAGGCGGCTTTGGATGCGAACGTACCTACGGTATGGGCTTGCAAATTGGGAAACTGGGATGACGATGCCGAGCAGTTTAGCCAGACCACACGTTCTTTTTTTGCCGACATTTGCGACGTTGACGAGGGATTCACCAACGTGCAGCGCGATGTGAACGGCGGCACAGTGAGAAAATTCGGTGTACAACGTGTTTCGGAGAACAAATTGATGCTGTCTTTGCCGGCAAAAGTGGCCAAAATATATACCGGCGAAGATCCGATAAAGGATGCCGAGATGAGTTGTGCCATCAATTTCCATCCGGTGGAATTTCCGATAGTGCCTGTTGACAGCATAGCGGAGTGTGCCAACCAAATCAGAGGACGTATTGTGCTCCTGGGGGCCACGCGGGATCCGCGTGACATGCACTACACGCCGCTCGGACTCATCTCCGGGCTGCATGTATTAGCTTACACAGTCAAGACACTGGTGGAGCATCAGTCGCTTTCCGACCTTCCCGATTGGCTTATGTTAGCGTTCTCCTTCCTGGTGGTGTTCTTCACTCAGGTGGCGCAGAGCTATGCCTTTGACGTTACGGTGCGTCATCGTTTGGGCAGTGTGAAGTGTCTCGGGCGTATGGGTGTTACGTCCTGTACGATATTCTTTGCTGTGGTGACAGCCGTTGTGGGGCTCAGCTTTATCCTCTACATGCGCTGTAATGTGGACTTCGACGTGAAGTGGGCCATCATGGGCACCGCTCTGTTGGGCACAGCCCGCTTGCTTTATTCCGTCATCATCAACCTTCTTGGTGACTATGGTTGGCCGGGTGCTTTGCGAGAGCTTGTCAATAAATCCATTTATCGCTATGAAAGCGAAAGAAAGACAAATGAAAAAATCGATATTCAGCAATCAACATTAGAATTATGAAGCAAATAATCCTTTTCATATGCCTTTTGGCGACTTCGTGTATCTACGGCCAGGAGAAAGCAAAATTCTATGTGTCGGATCTTGAGGGCAATGTACGTCTTCATGATGGGAAAAACCGTGTGGAGCTGCAGAAAGGTCAAACTCTTACAGAAGACGACATCTTGACCATTTCTGCCAAATCGACGGTGACTCTGCTCAATCCCAAGGAGATGAAGGTGTACACAATAAAGGGCATCTATTCCGGCACCTTGGAGAAATATGTTAAGCGCAACGAACAGACTTGCATGACGAGTGTCACTAAGCAATATATGAGGTACATGCTTGCGCAAATGGTGAACAAGAAGTCGCGTGTGGAGCAGACGGAGGATGGCCATGCCACTGTATTCCGCAGTGTTGACAGCATCATGAACGAGGTAGACTCAATGTCCGTAGATTCCGTAGCCAGAGAATGACAACCCTCCGTCCATACTTGCACCGCACTGGCGCTTTTATCGCGCTGTTTTTGGCCGCAGTGCTGCGTGCCGAAGTTGTGGACAGTGTGGCTCTATGCTACGATGCCGGTTTCCAATATTTGAAGAATCGTCAGTATGCAGAGGCGTGCAAGGCTTTTGACTATTATCTGAAAAACGTTTCCTCGGAAGAGAAAAATACGGGTCGTTACGAAAAGGTAAAAAATGCCTATTATGGTGCAAGAGGCGACATGGCCGGAGAGTTATCGCGATGCTACGAGGAAGCCGCTGCCGCTTCTCGCAAGGGAGATCAGGTCCGTTCCGCAGAAGCTTTTCAAAGATACCTTTCTTTGTGTGTCACCGAGGAATCCCGGCAGACCCACGAATACACCGTGGCGCTCACTCATTATGCCCTCTCTCTGCAACGCAAGGGCAAACTCGATGAGGCCATGGAGCAATTCAAGCGTGCAGAGGAGGTGCGTCGCACTGCGCCAAATCTCAACAGGAGTCATGTCGCCGAGACGCTTAATCTTATAGCAGCGTTGGAAAATCAGCGAGGCAACTACGACGAGGCCATCGCCATATGCAACGAAGCACTAGAAATCTATGAGAAATATCTCGGCAAGAAGCACGACCACTATGGAGTCACACTGAGCAACCTTGCCGGCTACTACGCCACGCGCAATGCCCCCGGCGATCGCGCTTTTGCCGTTGAATTGGGCGAGCAGGCTGTGCAGGTACTCTCCAAGAACAGCACGGCTTACGCACAGGCGATGAACAACCTCAGGCCGTGCGTCTGGCTAATGCCGGCAACTACGAGCAGGCGTTGGAGTATGTTCGCGAAGCCATTGGTATCTACGAGACCAACGAGGAGACGCAAAGCCTCAATTTTGCCCGCCTGGTGTCCAACGCCGCGTCTTTCGAAAAGCATCTGGAGCACTATGAGGAGGCTATCGCTTTGTGGCAGCGTGCCGCGCCTATCTATGAGAAAATCGAGGGCAAGGGCAGTTCCGGATATTTAAACTGTATGAGCGAGATTTCTGCGGCCCATTCCCGTACCGGCAATTTGGAGCAGGCTGCCAACATCAGCGAGCAGTTGCAGTCGACGGTGTCGGAACAGGTGAGTCGTGGCGATGCGCGCTTTGCCCAGTCGCTCAGCAAGCAGGCCTCCATCATGGCAGCCAACGGCAACTACCGTCAGGCGATGAATTTGGAACAGCAGGCGTTGGCGATTTTCCGTTTGCGCAAGGATGTGGCCTCCGAGGCCACCAGCCTGAAGGACATTTCCGGATATCTCTACCATCTGAACATGCTCCCCGAGGCCATCGACACCTGCCGCCTGGCCCTGAGTCTTTATGAGACGGTGCCCGGTCACGATGAAGATCGCGCGTTGGCGCTCAACAGCCTTTCCATATATTATTACTCCAACGGAGCGTTTGAAGATGCGCTCAGCACTTCACGTGAAGCGGTGGAGAACTATGAGAAGATCGGCAACACCAGCAGCTCCTTCTTTGCCAAGATGCTCACCAATCAGGCGCTCTACGAGGCGCGGCGCGACAGCCTTGAGCGCGCTGCGGCGCTTTATGAGCGCGCCGACACCATACAACAGCGCATTCTGGGCGACATGCATCCGGACAATGTCACCTTGTTCTTCAATATGGCCAACCTCTACTTGCGTATGGGCAAGAAGTATGAGGCGCAGACCCTTTTCCATCGGGCGTTGACCATGCAGATGCAAAACGTGAGGAGCAACTTCTCTCACCTCACCACTCGAGGCCGTGAACTTTATTGGGGCACGAAGAGTTATATCTTCCGTGCGGCGCCGGCAATGGCCTGTTTGATGGAAAATGTGGATTCGGCGCTCGTTGATACTTACAACAGCTTGCTTTTTACCAAGGGACTCCTGCTCAATTCCGAAGTGGATTTCCGCAATTTGCTTGCCCGTACGGCCAATGCAGATTTGCGTGATAAATACGATCGTCTTGTGGCCATTCGCCAGGAGATAGAGCAGGCCTGGCGCAATCCCTCTGAAGAGACGCGCAACCGTTTGCCGTCTCTGCAGAACAGTGCAACCCGCCTGGAGCGCGATTTGATGCGGGGCAGCAAGGAATTCGGCGACTTCACCGAGGCAATGAGCATCGATTTCAGCCAGGTGGTTCAGTCGCTCGGCAGCAATGATGCTGCAATTGAGTTCTTCGACCTCGACACTCCGGAGGAAGGACGCACCTATTGGGCACTTCTGGCTCGTCCGGGCGCTGCGGCCCCCAGTTTGATTCGTCTTTTCAGCGAGAACGAACTCGATCGCCTGCGCTTTGGCGGGCTGCCGCTCACTCAGGCGCTCACCAGACCCGAAAGCATTAACGCCGTTTTTGAGTCAACTCAGGTGGGCCAATTTGTTTGGGGTCGTCTCATTTCTATCAGTGGGGTATCGAATATTTGCAGTATGACCAACGCCGTATAGGTGACCTCTATGCCCTGCACCGTGTATCCTCCACCAAACTGCTGACACAGTGCGAGCGCGTGGCTTCATCTGTCAACATGGCTGCAGTCTTTGGCGGCATCCGCTACAATGCAACCCAAGCAGAGATACAGGCGGCCAACAAGGAGCATGAGGAGATATACATGAAGGCGGACGAGTTCTTGGCCAACATTAATGACGACATGGAAGATTGGGCCCTGGCCGAAACGCGCACTATGGAAGGATTCCTGCGCGACGGACAGCGTGAGGTGGGCTACCTCCCCGGCACCGCTGTTGAGGCAGATAAGATTTGTGAAACTCTCCTCATGCACGGTGTGGAGACCCAGAAGTACGATGGTGCTTACGGCACGGAGGAGGCTTTTAAATCGCTTAGCGGCAAGGGCGTATCGCTCCTCCATATTGCCACGCACGGCTTCTCGCTCAGTGAGGATGCGGTACGGGGCAACAGTGTCACGATGAGTTATCTTGAAGTGAGCGGCGATGAGTCTGCTCAGGCAGACAACAGCCTCTGCTATTCCGGCCTTCTTTTGGCGGGCGCCAACAATGCCATCAAGGGCAGGAAGATGTCCTCCGGCGTAGAAAACGGAGTGCTCACGGCGCGCGAAATTGCCAAACTTGATTTCCGCGGCCTCGATCTCGCCGTGCTATCCGCCTGCCAGACGGGTCTTGGAGAGCTGAAGGAGGACGGCGTGTTCGGTTTGCAGCGA
>ONSH01000002.1 GCA_900320435.1 uncultured Prevotellaceae bacterium | reverse complement strand
TTGCTGACCGGCATTGTCTGCGACTGGGGCAGGGTGTCGAGGAAATCAGAAAGAAACTCCGCAGTAGTGTCTTTCTCCGATGCTACGGCGTCGGCCACAAGAGGTTTCTGGCCTTGTGCTCCGCGTATAGGATTCTCCGGACGTGCGTTTTCTCCTTCAAACAGGTTGTAGAGAGTTTTTCTGGAGGGCACACTTATGGCTGTGCGGCGCAATTCGCCGTCGAATTCCGGATTGTGCATCTGATAGAGCGTACGCAAATAGACGATGCGGGCCGCGTGGTAGAAAGGATATTTCTCCACGAGCGCTTTGAGTTGTGTCAAAGCCTTGGCATCCAGCGTTTCCGGTCTGCGTATATAGTCTATCAGGTTTTTTGCCATTTATGTTGATGTCACTTTACCCGGGTGTGTTTACCAATTGGCAACTGCGGCGTTGAATATTTGTTCAGTGATGTCTTTGGACATTTGCTGCACGAGCTGTTCCTGCACGGCAACCAGTTGCTGTGAAGCGTCGTAGTCGGCAACGGCGGAGAACTGTCTCTCAAAGTCGTCGTTGTGGTTCTTGTTATTGGTGAACCTCACGTTGACCGTCATCTTCAGCTGGACCTGCGAAGAATAACCGTCGCTGGCAATGCCCTTGTTGTATTGGTCAAAGCCGGTAATTTCGCCGGCGAGATGCATATCGCCGTTTTTCTTGACCTGCTTGAGTCGTGTCTGTTGGGCAAAGATGTCCGTAAGCCTGGTTTGGAAAATGCTCTGCATGGGTGTCCATACGTATGTGGAGCGAATGGGGAATACGTCAATCTGAATGGTCTTGACGGTGTTGTAGTCAATGCTGGCTCCGTTGAACTTGTAGCTGATGGAGCAGCCGACTAGCAACAGGGCTGCAACGCACGCAAATGCCGACAGGGTCAGTTGTTTACTCTTCAATGCCATACTCTTTGATTTTGCGATACAAGGTGCGTTCGCTGATTCCTAATTCCTCCGCAGCTTTTCCGCGTCGGTGATTGTTGCGCTCCAGTGCCCGAATGATGTTGCGGCGCTCCATCTCCTCCAGATTGAGGATGTCGGAATCCACAATCTCTTCGGCAGTCTCAATATCGTCGAACGTGTCGGAGTGTACTTGTTCTGTCGGTGCGAAATCGTGAGACGGTGCGGCAGGCAATGTGCCCGTTGCCTGTTTCTCGGTCAGAAGTCGTGCAGTTGTCGTCTTGTTGTCGTGTATATTGAGTATTTCTTTGAGCTCATTTACTTCTTTGCGCAACTCCAGTACTGCGCTTGCCAGCCATGTGATTTCTTTGTCGTAATCACGGTGCGTGCGGCCGTCTCCGACAAGGGCGACGTTGGTGCCGCCTCCTCCGGGCAGTACATCGTATTTTGCCAGTGTTTCTGCACCCACTTCGCGCTCTTGCGAAAGGATGCTCATTTGCTCGGCAATGTTTTTCAGCTGACGCACATTGCCCGGCCACTGATACGACTTGACCACTTCTTCTCCCTCGGGAGTAAGACGCAAAGGTTGAGGAATGTTGTATTTCTCCGCAGTCTCCAGTGCGAACTTCTTAAACAGCAGTACTGCATCCCGTCCGCGTTCCCTCAGGGGCGGCATCTTGATGCTAATCGTGGAGAGCCTGTAGAACAAATCTTCACGGAAGCGTCCGTCACGTATGGCACTGGGCATATGCACATTGGTGGCAGCCACGATGCGAACGTCGGTTTTTCTCGGCTCGCTGCTGCCGACACGAATGTATTCCCCGGTTTCCAGGACTCGCAAAAGCCGGGCCTGAGTAGGGAGGGGGAGTTCACCCACTTCGTCCAGAAAAAGCGTACCCCCGTCTGCTGCGCCGAAATATCCTTCGCGCTCACCGACGGCGCCCGTGAAGGCTCCTTTTTCGTGACCGAAGAGCTCTGAGTCGATTGTGCCTTCGGGGATGCTGCCGCAGTTGATGGCGATGTAGGGGCCTCTGCTGCGACGGCTGTGCTCGTGAATGATGCGGGGCAAGATCTCTTTGCCGACACCGCTTTCTCCCTGAATCAGCACGGAGAGATCGGTGTCAGCCACTTGCAAAGCCGTAGTTAAGGCCGTTTCCAATTTGTCGGAAAGGCCCACAATGCCGTAGCGTGTCTTCAGTGCAGAGAGGTTTGTCTCTTTCATTGCGGGCACAAAGATAGTAAAAAGTTGGGAGTCTGTACGGAAAAATATGAAAATATTTTCTTGAAAACGCCTTTTTCTTACCAATATGGCTTCTCTCGGGCAATGCTGGTTTCCGGACCGTGCCCGGGAAGCACCCGGATTTCATCCGGAAGGGTGAGCAGTTTTTCTCGTATGCTTTTCACTTCCTGCTGCATGCTTCCTCCAGGCAGATCCGTGCGGCCGCAGCTGCCGGCAAACAGGGTGTCGCCGCAGAACAAGAGCGAGTCTGCCAGGTAGCACACACCGCCGGCCGTGTGTCCCGGAGTGTGAATAACCTTCAGTGTGTGGTTTCCCAATGTCAGTTCGTCTCCGTCTTTAACGTAACGCATCACCGCCGGACGTTCGATAGGAATCCTTACGCCAAACATTTCCATTGCCATTTTCTCCTGCATGTCATAGTTTGTCTGCTCCAGTTCGTGGCAAATTGGTCGAAGGTTGTATTTCTTGTTCAGCCATCCCAATCCGAAGATGTGGTCAAAGTGCATATGGGTCAGAAGCGACAGGGTAGGGTGCAGCTTTTCTTCTTGAATGAAGCGTTCCAATTGCCCGTATTCATAGGGGTCTATGGCGCCGCAATCGATGACGGCTGCATCGCGACTGTCAGTGTCCCAAAGGACGTAAGTGTTCTCCTCGACGGGATTGAAAGTAAAACGTTTATACTGAAGCATATCGGATCTTTACTTGATGAGATGTACGTCCATCTGTTGGAATGGAATTTCTATACCGGCTGCGGTCAGTTCTTGGTAGATTTTCTCAGTCAGGTCAAACTTAAGATTCCAATAATCAGCAGATTTGCCCCAAACTCGCATTTGAAATCCTATACTGCTGGCGCCCATTGTGGTCATGGGGATGCCGGGTGCCAGATCGGCTGTGTCTTTGATGATTCTCTCATCGGTTTCGATGATGTTGTTGAGCACTTTGCGGACGTCGTCCGTCTTGGTGCCGTAGGCCACTTCAATATTGATGTCCACGCGCCTTGTGGTTGCCGCAGTAGAATTGATGAGACTTCCGTTGGCTAACGGGCCGTTGGGAATGATGATGGTTTGGTTGTCGGGGGTGGTCAGGACGGTATGAAAAATGAGAATTTCTTTCACGACGCCGGCATAACCTTGAGCCTCGATTCGGTCGCCTACTTTATAGGGTTTTAAAATGAGAATGAGCACTCCGCCCGCAAAATTTTGCAGCGTGCCGCTTAAGGCCATGCCGACGGCAACGCCGGCTGAGGCAAACACTGCCAGAAACGAGCTCGTGTCTATGCCCATAATTCCGACAATGGTGATGGCCAGAAGCAGATTGAGTGATATGCTCACCAGACTGTGCAGGAAAGTGGTCAAAGAAGGAGCCATATCCCTTTTGACGGACATGATCTGCAGTGCTTTGATGGTATATTTTATTAGAAAGCGTCCGATAAAGTAAACAACGACTGCGATAAGCAGATTTTTGCCGAATGCGGTGATATAGCCGATGATGTCGCCCATGGCAACGTCGCCGATGTTTAATTTGGCCAATTCCGAAACGACATCTTCGCCGACCGATTTAAATGTATCCTTCATAAACTGTTGTATTAGAGACAAACAAGTGCAACAATATCAAACGAAAAAAGGAGGCCTTGAGACCTCCTTCTTCTGCGGTGCGGACGGGACTCGAACCCGCGACCCCTAGCGTGACAGGCTAGTATTCTAACCAGCTGAACTACCGCACCGTAAATCTTTGCGCCAAATTGAGCGGAAAACGAGACTCGAACTCGCGACCCCAACCTTGGCAAGGTTGTGCTCTACCAACTGAGCTATTTCCGCATTCAAGGAAACTCGCTGTTCACTGCGTTTCCGATTCAACGCGATGTGGGTAGAGATGGATTCGAACCACCGAAGGCGTAAGCCAGCAGATTTACAGTCTGCCCCATTTGGCCACTCTGGTATCTACCCGACACTTTTTCAGTAAATTGTCTTTTTAGACTCCTCTGAGTCGTCTTGAAGTGTTGTGACTCCTATAGGATTCAAACCTATAACCTTTTGATCCGTAGTCAAATGCTCTATTCAGTTGAGCTAAGGAGCCATCCTTGTTTGGTGGGCAATGAGGGATTCGAACCCCCGACCCTCTGCTTGTAAGGCAGATGCTCTGAACCAGCTGCGCTAATTGCCCAAGAAATGCTTTAAGGAACTCTCTTCATTAGCCTCGCTCGGCCTTTCTTCCTTGTTTGCGGGTGCAAAGGTACGGCGTTTTTTTGAATTGACCAAATCTTTTGCTAACTTTTTTTCAAAAAAATTGATGTCAGTCAAGAAAGAGCGCTTTCACGGCAGAAAGTAGGGCTTTTCTCTTGCATGAAATCTGCTTTTGCCGTACCTTTGCAGTGCTTTTAGAGAAAAGCGCAGCCCCGGAGAAGGGCAGCTACTTTATTATTAAGGTAAAAAGATTGTTTGAAAGATGAAAAAAGTATTGGTTCTTATTGCTGTCGTGATGATGACGCTTGGCATGAATGCTGAGGTGAAGAACATAAACGCCTTCAGCGAGGTGAAAGTCAATGTCCCCGCACGTGTTCGCGTGATTCGCGGCAGCCAGTATGGCATCAACCTCTCTGCAGAAGACAGCCTGCTCACCAGTGCAATACGTTATTCTGTAGAAAACGGTACACTCTCCATCAACACGATTGATGAGACGTTGCTTCTGGCAGAGGGTAGCGAAGTGGTCATCACCATTACCGCCCCTGAGATGCCTTCTTTTAAGACTGGACGTGATTTTGAGGCACGCACCAAGTCAGTTGATTGATTGAAAAGAAGTTTGTTGTTTGGCCCTTCCGCGATTCTTGACCTGCGGAAGGGCTTTTTTTTATCCCGACGGAAAAAAAGTCCCGTATGCGGGGCAATAAGTGGAAATTTCTTTGTACCTTTGTCGCGCAAAACTAATTTATGCTATGGCAAAAGGAAAAGTGGATGCCCTCTTGGGTATAGTATTTGGTGACGAAGGCAAAGGTAAGGTGGTTGACTGCTTTACGCCTAAGTATGATATCGTTGCGCGTTTCGCCGGAGGTCCGAATGCCGGCCATACCATTATTTTCGAAGGCAAAAAGTTTGTTCTCCGCAGTATTCCGAGCGGCATCTTTGATGAGGGCAAGGTCAACATTATCGGTAACGGTTGCGTGATTGCCCCCGACTTGTTTATGGCAGAAGCCAAGGAGTTGGAGGCCGCCGGTTACGACCTCAAGAGCCGTCTGCATATCTCCAAGCGTGCACATCTCATTTTGCCTACGCATCGTGTGCTGGATCGCGCTTACGAGGCAGCAAAGGGCAAGAACAAAGTCGGCACCACCGGAAAGGGCATTGGCCCCACTTATTCCGAAAAGGCTGCCCGTACTTCTTTGCGTGTCGGGGATATTTTGGAGAATTTCTCCGAGAAATATGCTGCATTGAAGAGCCGTCACGAACAGATTCTGAAAGACTTGCACTACACTGACTATGATATCACGGAGGAAGAGCGTCTGTGGCTCGAGGGTGTGGAGTACATGAAGTCGTTCCCTCTCACCGACACCGAAATAGAGTTGCACAAAGCCCTTAAGGCCGGCAAGAGTGTTTTGGCAGAAGGTGCACAGGGCACGATGCTCGACATCGATCACGGCACCTATCCTTTTGTGTCGTCTTCGTCCACTTGCAGCGGTGGCGTCTGCACCGGTCTTGGTGTAGCTCCCAATGCCATAGGAGAGATTTTTGGTATCTTCAAGGCTTACTCCACTCGTGTCGGCAGCGGTCCGTTCCCCGTGGAGCTCTTTGACGAGACGGGTGACAAAATTCGCGAGATCGGCAACGAATACGGTGCTGTGACGGGTCGTAACCGCCGTTGCGGATGGGTGGACCTGGTGGCATTGAAGTATGCCATTGCCCTCAACGGCGTGACGCAGTTGATCATGATGAAGTCTGACGTGCTGGACACCTTCGATACTATCAAGGCTTGTGTGGCTTATAAGAAAGACGGTGTTGTGACAGAGGATATGCCCTATGACACGGAAGGCTGGGAGGCTGTCTATGAGGAGCTTCCCGGATGGAAAACGGATCTGACGGGTCTCACTTCGCCGGATCAGTTCCCCAAGGCGTTCCAGGACTACATCGATTATCTGGAGAAGGCTTTGGAGACACCCATAACGATTGTCAGTGTCGGTCCCGATCGTGCCCAAACCATTTCCCGGGCTTAAGAGCGATTTCCGTGCAGCAATGAACGGTGTCGCCTCTCAAAAAATGAGAGAGGCGGGAATGGCGTTTCATGTAATCTTCGGCATTGAGTTGCCGCGACTCAGGGAGATTCTGTTGGACTACGGTCAAGATCGTGCGATGGCGCAGGAACTTTGGCATGAGAATGTTCGAGAATCCCGTTTGGCTGCCATCCTGCTGACGCCGCCGCAGGAGTATTTGGCTGAAGTCGCGGATATTTGGGTCTCAGAATTGCGTACGCCGGAAGAGGCTTCACTTTTGGCCATGACGTTGATTCGTCCGCAGCGCTGGGCCAGCGATTATGCTTTCAGATGGCTGGCTTCCGGCAATGAGCTGCCGATGCTCTGCGGCCTCTACACTTTGTGTCATCTTTTGAGAGGAGGTGCCAAACTGATGCCCGAAAGCGAGGCTGAATTGCGGGACCATTTGGAAGCGATTCCGCAGACGGCGTCCGTCGTGTTGCGTAAGGCTGCTCAAAGTGTGGCGTACTGTTTGGAGTAGCGCAACTGCTGTTCGTCAAACTCTTCGTCGTAGCTGACGGTGATGTCCGTAATGTGTCCTTCGGCGTCCGTTACGGGTGTGTAAACAGGATTTACAAAACCTTTGTAGGGACTCAGATGCAACGCCTCGTAGCGTGAGAGCATTTCTTCGTGCAAATCCGCATCGACATTGACGGCATAACGCTCTACCAAAGTCTTTGCTGCAGTGAAATCGCCCTCGGATTTGATGCGCTGTATTTCAGCGAGCAGTTGCCCGACATATTGACGCAGGGTGATGTAATCGTTGATGCGGAGATAGGTCTTGCCGTCGCGCTTGATGAGTTCAAGTGCCGGAGGCATATTGAAACAACGTCCCCAATACTCTGCCTGAGCCAGACACCAATGGGCGATGAGGCTGCGGTTGCGCATATGTGCTTCTTCGATGACGCAGCCCCGTTTGATGCGTACGAGTTGGGTCATTGCGCCGTTCATCATATAGCTGTAGTACTGTGCCTTCCAGGCTTCCGCGTCGGGCACGAGCCCGAGCTCCACCATCTTTTTGTCGGCAATGTAGTAGAGGCCGAAAAGATCGGCACGTGCTTCTTCTATCGTTGCGCCGTATACGCCGAGCGCGTCAGCATCGACGCCCGGAAGCAGACGCCCGCTGCCGTGTCCGAGACATTCGTGCAAATCGGTGTGGAGGTCGTCGGTCACAGCGCTGTAGCGATCAATTTGTGCTACCGTTCCGGCGTCGATGACAAACTCTTCACGGAATCCGCTGCCTTTGGCGGCCTCTTCGTAGGCGGCCGTTAGATTGCCGATGGTGACGCTTTTGCTGCCGTGTGCGGCCCGCACCCAGTTGGAGTTGGGCAGATTGATGCCGATGGCAGAGGAGGGGTAGAGGTCGCCTCCGAGTATGGCGGCGTTCACTACACGGGCCGACACGCCCTTGCACTCTTTCTTTTTGAAGCGTTCGTCCACTGGGGAATGATCTTCAAACCATTGGGCGTTGGCCGAAAGCAGATCGGCACGTTTCGTGGCTTCCTTGTCGCGATAGTTTACATAACCTTCCCACGAGGCTTTCAGCCCGAGCGGATCACCGTAGGTTTCGGTGAAGCCGTTGACGAAGTCCACGAAGCCTTCCGTCTCTTTAACCCATTCGATGGTGTAGCGGTCGAACGTCTCGAGGTCTCCGCTTTTGTAGAATTCCAACAAGAGGTCAATGACCTTTTGCTGCTGGGGATTTTCGGCGTATTCGCGTGCCAAGGAAAGTTCCTCGCAGATGTGTTCTATGGCTTGCGTATAGAGTCCGCCGAGTCTGTAAATATTCTCGTGCAGAACACCTTTTTTGTGCTCCAGTCTGGAATTCATGCCGTAGGCTACAGGCTCGTCGGGATTGGGCGCCTGGGCCTTCAGTGTGTTGTAGAAGTCTTCCGCTTCCTGCTGCGTGACGTCTTCGCCGTAGTAGTTGGATGCGCTCCCCTGAATCAGATCTTCGCCGCTCTGACACACCCTCTTGGGCATCACTTCCGGATTCATGATGACGTTGACGAGTTCGTCGTCGTCCGTATACTGTCTCAGCCACTCTTCGCTGAATCGGGGCTGAAATTTGTCCGTGGAGTAGTGGTGGTGGATGCCGTTGGCAAACCACACCTGACGGATGTAGGTGTGAAAGTCCTCATTGTCCGTTTGGGGCAGAATGCGCTCCAGGAGACGGCGGATGCGCAGGTTGTAGCGTCCGTTCTGGTCCCACAGGATGTCGCGCCCCCAGAGGGCGGCTTCGGAGAGGTGATAGATATAAAGTTTGGTGCGGAGAGGCAGCGCCTCAAATCCGGGCACTTTGTAGTGCAGTATCTGAATGTCGGCGAATTTTGTCATGTGCAGTTCAGAAGAGCCTTGCGTCCGTCCTGCGGGCGCCGCTCATTCCTTATAGAATTGTTTTCTGTATTCTTTAGGTGTCATCTTGGTGCGCTTGTAGAAGGCGGTATAGAAGCTCTGGCGGGTCAGGTAGCCCACTTCTGCACCGATCTCCTCAACGTTTTTGTCGCGGAAATGACGGTCGGAGAGCATATACTGTGCTTCGCGTATGCGCATGTCGTTCACCATCTGGGAGAAGTTGTCGCGGTATCTCAGATTGATGACGGAGGACAGGCAACGGGTGTTCACACCGATTTCCTTGGAGAGGGAGCTGGCGGAATACTCTTTGTCACGGTACTTTTTCTCGATCACAAGTTTCTGGAGAATCTGGCTGTACACCCGTTCTACGTATTCCACGCTGTGCAGGGTCAGGTACTCGGGATTCTTCTCCTTTTTTTCTTTGATGTTGTACTTGCTCATAATTTGTTGTTGTTGTGTTTGCTCATGTCATGAGCCCATTTTGATGTGTATTTCCAGCCTTGCGAGTTTCAGGGCTGTTTCTTTCTGCTCTTTTATAAGGTTTTCCAATTCCATATCGGCCTTGACCGTCAGCGAGGAGAGTTCCTCGGGACGCAGGGCGCCGGTTTCTCCTTCGAGGCGTTCAAGTTGTTTTCTTAGCTCTTCCACGCGAGCCTCCATCGAGGCAACGTCCACGCGCGTCTGCAGCACCTCGTCGCGATGTTTGCTCCAGGGGTGATCGCCCGTGAGGATATCCTCCAGCTGGACGTATTGCAGCGGTGCGTGATCGGCGCTGTATTGATGCAGCCAGAGATCCACCTGGCTTTGCATCTGTTCCATGCGTTTCTTGCGCGCCTCGTCGATTTCGTGTATGGCTTCCACGCGGCCCGCGTTTCTTTGGGCTTCGAGGCATTTGTCCTGATAGCTGTCGATGTAGCCCTGCAGTGTTTCCAACTCCTGCGTGAAGGCTTCTTTTTTCTTATTATAATAGTCTTCCGGACGACTGCCGTCGGGTGTTATTCCCGTGAGATTCTGCCGCAACTGCTGGCGCAGATGATTCATGTTGATGATCTGCTCGCTGAAGCGTTCGGCGCGCTCCTCCTGCCAGTGGAGCTCTTCCTTGCGGTCTGAGAGTTTGGTCTCGAGAATGTCGATGTTGTGGGCCATTTCCGCCACGCGCTCTTTGTGCGTTTCCCAGTCGAGCTTCATGGTCTCGATGCGCTGAATCACGGCGGAGGGGTCTTTCTCAAACGTGGTGTACCAGTCGTGCAGCGAAATGATGTTCTGCAGCTGTTCGTAGAGCATGAGGTAGGCCTCTTCCATCTCTTTCTCCTCCGCCTTGAAGTGCTCCAGCTGGTCCAGATGCACCTCATAGGCCACGTTGAGCCCGGCAATCTGGCGTAACAGCTCGTCGCGCTCATTGCCCAGGTTGTTCATCGTCTTGGTGAGGCTTGAGAGCCGATCCTTTTTCACCGTGCTGTCTTCTTGTGTGGTGTCGATGCGCAGGGCGTTGATGGCTTCCAGCTGGTGCTGTATCTGCTGGTCGATGACGATGGTCTTTTCGCGCAGCTGATTCAAGGCGGCAGTTTCTTTTTCCAGTCCCACCTTCACTTCGTCCACCTTTTTGCCCACTTGCACGCGGCTCTGTTTGAGCGACTGCATGCGCTGCAGGCGGGTGAGCACCACGCTGACCTTCTCCAGCATGTCGAGATGCCCCACCAAAGGCTCTTTTTCCATGCGGTCGAGCTCTTTTTTCTTCAGCGCCGTCTGTTCTTCCAACTGGCGCACGATTTGCTGGCTTTCGGTCCTGTGCTGTGTGATTTGGTCGGCGAGGTTCTCCAGATTGGCGATGTTTTGCTCCAACACCTCCAAGGCGCCTTCGTGATGACGGCTGGAGCACAGCGTTTCAGCAGCGTCTTCCATCGACTTCTTGCGGCTTTCGATGCCGGAGAGGTTTTGCGCAATCTGCTTTCTGGCTTCCATCACGAAGCGGTCGAGCTCTTTGCCGGTGGTGATGGTCTTGTGGGAGAGCTGCATGCTCTCTTTGGTGTCCTCGCGCATCAGGCTCAGGCGCACGACGGGCGTCGTGATGCTTTCAATGGATTCGTAGCGCTTCATCTGTGCGGCCTCGGGCGCCAGAGTGGCCTCCTTGCGGCGAAGCTCCTTCAACTGCTCGAGCAGCGAACTGTATTGGGCATACACTTCGCCATATTGCAGCAGGGCGTCTTTCAGGCGTATCACGCGCTGAATACTTTCGCCTATGTGGTTGAGGCGGGTTTCCTCAAGTCCGAGTCTGCTTTTCAGTTCTCTGTCGGTCAGTTGTTCCATTCTGCTCTGAAAATCGCTGCAAAAGTAAGAAAAAAATCGCACATATAAAAAAAACTTGTCTTTCGGGACGGCGTTTTGGCCTTTTTTTTGTACTTTTGCACAAAAATAGTGAGTTTTTTTATAGTAAATACATTATTATCAGCCAAAATGAAGCCCTCAATACCCAAAGGAACGCGTGATTTCGGCCCTCAGGAGATGGCCCGTCGCAACTATATCTTCAACACCATTCGTCAGGTATATTCTCTCTATGGTTTTCAGCAGATAGAAACGCCGGCGATGGAGAATCTCTCCACGCTGATGGGAAAATACGGCGAAGAGGGCGACAAATTGCTCTTCAAGTTGCTCAACAGCGGCGACTTCCGTCAGGGCATCACCGCCGACGACTGGACGGGCGACACCATCGGTCATCTCACTTCGCGTCTTTCGGAGAAAGGACTTCGCTACGACCTTACGGTGCCTTTTGCGCGCTACGTCGTGCAGCATCGCGAGGAACTTCAGCTGCCGTTCCGCCGCTATCAGATTCAGCCCGTATGGCGTGCAGATCGTCCGCAGAAGGGGCGCTATCGCGAATTTTATCAGTGCGACGCCGACGTCGTGGGCAGCAATTCGCTGCTCAACGAGGTGGAACTCATGCAGATTGTGGATACGGTGTTCACCCGTTTGGGCGTGCGCGTTTGTATTAAGGTAAACAACCGCAAGATTCTCTCCGGTATTGCGGAAGTCATCGGTCAGGCCGACAAGATCGTCGACATCACTGTGGCTATTGACAAGCTGGACAAAATCGGCCTCGATGCCGTCAATGAGGAGCTGCGTCAAGACGGATTGCCCGAAGAGGCTGTGGAGAAGCTGCAGCCCATCATCAAGCTCAGTGGCACTAGTGCCGAAAAGATTGCCGTGATGCGCGAGGTGCTCGCCGGCAGCGAGGTGGGGCAAAAGGGCGTCGATGAGGTTGAATATGTGCTCAATACGCTGAGCGGACAGAATGCTTTGAAGAACCCCATCGAGCTGGATCTCACGCTGGCGCGCGGCCTCAACTACTACACCGGCTGCATCTTCGAGGTGAAGGCCCTCGACGTGGAGATCGGCAGCATCACCGGCGGCGGTCGCTACGACGACCTGACGGGCATCTTCGGCATGCCCGGACTCTCGGGTGTAGGCATTTCCTTCGGCGCCGATCGCATCTACGATGTGCTCAACCAGCTGGAGCTCTATCCCGAAGAAGTGCTGACGTCCACGCAGCTGCTGTTTGTCAACTTCGGCGAACGGGAGACGCAGTATCTGCTGCCCGTCATTGGCCGTTGCCGCGAAGCCGGCATCCGTTGCGAGATTTATCCCGACGCCGTCAAGATGAAGAAGCAGATGCAATACGCCAACGCCAAAGGTGTGCCCTTCGTGGCCATTGCCGGCGAGACGGAAATCGGCGAGGGCAGAGTGACGCTCAAGAATATGCTGACGGGCGAACAGCAGCAGCTTACGCCCGAAGAGCTTGTTGAGGCCGTGAAGTGATTTCGTTACAAATAAATGATTGAAACATATGGAGTTCAAAGAAGTTGTTAAAGCGCGTTATTCATGTCGCAGCTACATCGACCGTCAGGTTTCCGAGGAAGCTCTGAAGGCCATTCTGGAGGCCGGTCGTCTGGCCCCTACGGCGAAGAATCTGCAGGAGCATCACGTCTATGTGCTGCAGAGCGAGGAGGCTCTGGCCAAGGTGGATGCCTGGAGTCATTGCCGCTTCGGCGCGCCTACGGTGCTGGCCGTCACCTACGACAAGAACAACGTCTACACCTATCCCGGCAGCAGCCGTCAGTCCGGCATCGAGGACGCCGCCATTGTGGCCACACACATGATGCTGGCCGCCAAAGACGAGGGCGTAGACAGCTGCTGGCTCAATGCCGTCCATATGGACGAACTCCACGAAGCACTCGGACTTCCTGAGAATGAGGACATCGTGATGTTGCTCGATTTGGGCTACGCTTCCCTTGAGGGCCTCAAGCCCGCGTGGCGTCATTTCGAGCGCAAGCCGCTCTCGGAGACCGTCACCTTCATGTAGGCCGCGCTTCTGCCTGAGTCGGAAAAATCCTTACATGGGCTAGTTGTGCCGAAACGGCTGGAGAAGATTAAAGTGTTAAATCGTGCAACACACTGAAGGACAATGGTTTGTAATTTTTCGCAGGCTCAAAAGCCCCTTTTTAGCCTCCCCTCAGAGACCGACCAGACTCCCCTCAGAGGCCACAAATGTTAAAACGAAGGGCGGTTTTTGAGGCTTGACTGAACGGAAGATGCAGCATTAAGACTTGCCGGCTTGTTTTGCTTTAACATTTCGGACGCTCGATTTTTGCAGTATTTCTTGCGGCCTTGGTTGTGGAGAAAAAGCGGAGTGGGGGACAACAAAAAAACTTCGGACCGAAATCCGAAGTTTTATTTGTGGAGAATATCGGAATCGAACCGATGACCTCTTGCATGCCATGCAAGCGCTCTAGCCAGCTGAGCTAATCCCCCAATAATTTCGTGCATTCCTTAAGGAAAAGCCGCCTGCTTTATCCGAAATGCGCTGCAAAGGTATGACAATTCTTTGATTTAACCAAATTTTTGGAGCAGAAAATTTAGTTTAGTGGACAAAAAGTTGTATCTTTGTCCCCGATATGTATATTAATAATGTAGTGATATCATGAAAAGAACATTTACTCTCTTTTGTCTTGTGCTCCTAGCGACGCTCGTGTCGCTGGCCGAGAAAGTTTCACCGACGGAAGCCCTTCAGGCTGCTTTGCCCTATATGAAGAGCGCCGATGCCACGCTGCAGCGTCAGGCCCGTGCCGGCAGCGCCGATCAGCCCGTCTATATCTTCTCGCGCGGTGCCGGAGAGGGCTTTGTCATCGTCTCGGGCGACAATTCGCTGCCTCTCGTGCTCGGTGTGGCCGATTCGGGCGACTGGAACGAGGACGATATGCCCCCTCTGTTGCTCCAGTGGGTGAAGATGTACGAGCACTATGTGGACAGCGTGCAGCGCAACGGCGGTGCTCCGGCGCGTCAGGCCCGAGCTTCGGTTTATCCCAAGAATATCTCCCCGCTGATCAAGTCGCACTGGCACCAGAGCGCGCCCTACAATAACCGTTGCCCCCAGAGGGCCGACGGCGGCGGCAGGGCCGTGACGGGCTGTGTGGCTACAGCGGCCGCTCAGATTGCCTACTACTGGCGTAACGAAGGCGTGAACGCCGAGACGCAATCCTCGACGAAATACGGATACTGGAGTCCCGATGCGCCTGTGACTCAGAGCGATGTGATTCCCAAAGGCACCAAGTTCATGTGGGAACTGATGCTTGATTCTCCCCACAGCGGTTCCACGACTGCAGCACAGCGTGATGCCGTTGCCGTGCTCTGTGCCGTGATGGGTTTTGACGCCGAGTTGTCCTACGGCGCCAGCACCGGCGGATTTATCTGGAACGAAATCGATGTGTTCAAGAAGCAAATCGGCCTCATCGGCGGCACGCACATCTGGAAAAACAACACCACACAGACCAATTTCGAGACCCTCTGCGCCAACGATCTGTCGCTCGGTCATCCCATCCTCTATGCCGGCTACAATTCCGATAATACAGCCGGACACGCCATCGTGATGGACGGTTACAAGACGTCCGACAACTCCTTCCACTTCAACTTCGGCTGGGGCGGACAGGGAGACGGCTATTATCAGCTCATCGACGGCAGCGTGGGCGGTTACGGCTACAACGAGAGTGTCGTCTACGGCATCTATTCGCCCAACATGGACCGCACGCTGGAGGTGACGCCCGTAGAGGAGACCTTCTATCAGTATCTGCCCAACCACCTCAACGTGAAGGTGTACAACGGCAGCTCTATGGCCCTCAAGGGCGCCTATCTTTTTGCCAGCGCCACCGCCTCACTTCCTGATCACTACACCCTGGCCGATGCCATTGCCTCGCATCCCGGATCTCTGAGCAACGGCGCTACGTGGGAGACGACGGCGGTGTATCAGCCCACTTCCTACAACACGGCCGGCGGCATCTATTTCCTCATCACCGACGAGAATCTCAGCGTGCTCTATTGCACGAAGAAGGGCAAGCCGGTCAGTCTCACCAGGTGCAACCTCACGCTGAATCAAATGCAGATCGGTGACGGCGTGGCTTCGAGCGAAAGCTTCAACTACGGAGGAGAGGAAGTCACCCGCACCGTCTACCGTGTGGGCAACAACAACGAGGTGCATGTGGACGCCCGTCTGACCAACACCGGCACCCAGCGTCAGCGTCCCACCGTCTGCCAGCCTTATGCCGAAGCCATCATCTATCGTGTGGAGGCCGACGGCAGCGTGACGAAGGTGAAAAACATCTCGTCCGACAACGGGCTCTTCGCCGCCAACGAGGAGAAACTTATCGGTTTTGACTTTGCCGGTTTGGAGAAAGATGTGCTCTACAAGGCCTCTCTCGCGCCCGTGATTTACAACGGCAACAACCCCGCATCCACCAAACTGCTCTATGAAACCTCGGCAGACACCGTCGCTTTCTTCCGTCTCGTAGGCAGCGATATGAACATTGATATTGAAGGCCGTCACGCTACCGTCAGCGGCACGGGCTTCAGTCCCTATGCCTATCGTCTGCTTATGGCCAACGAAGAGATCGGCAGCGTCGACGTACGGAGCTACACCGGAGGCTTCCCTGCCGATGTTCCTGCTCCGGCCAATCCCAACGTGATTTTCTATGCTGCCTCCGAGGCCCAGATGAGCGGCCGCAATGTGGTCGTTGACGGCCTGTGCAAGGAGCTCGTGCTGCAGGTGGGTCACAACTTCGATCCCGCTGCTTCGTTCACGGCAACGAAGGCTACCGTAGTGGGAGAGAATGTGCTCTGTACGAATGATTCCTACTATTGGAACACGCTCGTTCTGCCCTTCGAGATGCCTGTGCCCACGGGTGTTCTGGCCCGTCGTTTCACCGGCCCCACCGCCACGACGGAGTCTTGCTGCCCCACATTCTATGCCGGCACGCCCTACGTATATCTCACGCTGGACGACATTGACTTTACGGCGGAGAACGTTGCCGTGAAGAGTCTGGCCGACATGCCTGCCTCTACCGGCTACATGAATTTCATCGGCACTTTTGTCAACCTCCCCGCCGACGGCACTTCGCAGGCCATTACCACCGGCACCGCGATGTCGTTCCCCGAGGCCGGAACTGAGGTGAAGGCCCTCACGGCCTACAGGACTGTGGCTTGCACTCTGGCCAATATGGCCGGCGCCGTCCGTGTGGACAGCAAGATGCACAGTTTCGTGCAGGCTATCGTTGCCGCCCGTGAGACGTTGGAGCTCTATCGCGAGGAGCGCAGCGCGGCCGATATTGCCACTTTCGAGGAGGCCATCGCTACGGCCGAGCAGCAGATGACGGCCATGCCCGAGACGTTCCAGGAACGCTCACAACTTTACGATGCCATCACGGCAGCCACTCAGACTTACGCCAATGCCACTCCGTTGGCTGTATCTGAACTTAAGGCCGACGGCAAAGAGAGCGCCGGCGATGCTGCAATCTACGACATCAATGGCCGACGTCTGAAGGCTGTACCCGAGAAGGGCTTCTATATCATCAACGGTAAAGCATACATTAAGTAAGCGAATGAGAATATTGAAATCTTACAGCGCGAGATTCTTGGCGGCAGCCCTGATGGCAGTCGCAACAACGATGCCTTTGAACGCCCAGTCTTTTGAAGACGAGATGCCCCGATTGATAGGGCGTCCCGATTGTTTCCTTGACGAGGCGGAGGATGTGTTCGTCTTGCAGCATCGCACCAAGCGTCAGTCCGACGCTCCGATGCGCTCCATCGGCACACCGCGTATTCCGGTCATCCTGGCTCAATTCACCGACGTGAAGGACAGCCTGTTCTACGACACGGAAGACTTCGGCCGGTGGAAGGAAAACATCAACCCTTTCTTCAACGGCAACGCCGACGGTACGCCCTTTGTCATCAACGGTTTCTATCTGGCGTCCATGAAGGATTACTTCAAGCAGCAGAGCGACGGCCAGTTCGTGCCGGAATTCGTGCTGCTCGATCCGGTCACGCTTCCCAATGAGCGCGCCTTTTACGTGTCGCGTCGCTCGTCTCATTTCACGCCTGAGGTGCTTAAGCTGATGGCGGAGCAGATCGACGACGTGAATCAGTTTGACAGCAACGGCGACGGCGTCGTTGATATGGCGCTGGTTGTCTTTGCAGGCTCTTCCCGCAATTTGACGGGAGTGGCCGATGCGCTTTGGGCGTGGGAAAACTCCACGGCCACCACCGTGACGCGCAGCGACAACACCAAGGTGACGTTCGCCTGCAAGGTGAACATTCCCAACCAGTATTTTGAAGACGGCAAGCCTCACGCCTATGTCCGTCCCACCATCGGTGTTCCCTGTCACGAGTTCTGCCACGCTCTCGGACTGCCGGATTTCTACGACACCAAAACTACCAGAACCGCGCCGGGTATGGACGTGTGGAGCCTGATGGACTACGGCGAAAATCTTAACAACGGCTATTGTCCCACCAACCTCAATGCGGTGGAGCGCGACTACATGGGATGGCGTGCCCTCGAAGTGCTCGATCCTCTGCAACCCCGTACGCTGCACCTCACGGCATTGGGTGAAGGCGGTGTAGGCTATAAGCTGGTCAATGCCGCCGACGCCAACGAGTGTTATGTGCTCGAGTGCCGCAACACCAACAGCAAGGACTGCGACTACTATCTGCTCAATTCTGCCTCCTGGATGAACAATCACATGGGGCTCATCGTCTACCACCAAACTTTGGACAACACTTGGGACAACAACACCGTCAACAACGACGTCAACAAGCAGCGCATGACCATTGCGCCTGCCAACAACCTGTTTCAGCTAATCGACGATATTGTCAAGCAACAGGGTTGGAATGTCTATCGTGACGAGATTCGCGGACACGTTTATCCCGGCACATCCGACAATACGGAGTTGACCGACACGAGTGTGCCGGCTTCCGTGGTGTTCACGGGCGATGTTTTGGGCCAACCCGTCTACGATATTGAGATGGACGACGAAAATCACATCCATCTGAAATACATGCCGCGCGGCACGCTCGATGCTCCTTCCGTATTCGGCTCCACTGCTGATCTCCATCGTGTTACGCTGGCCTGGAATGTTCCCGAGAATGCCGATCTTTACCGCTTGGAATATCAGTTGGACGAGCTCGAGGCGGTGACGGTCGACAGCCTGGAGAATACTTCTTACGAGCTGGGTGCTCTTGCTGCCAACACTAATGTGCGCTATCGTGTCAAGGCCATGAACGATGAGTGGCGCAACAGCTCCTTCTCCGAATGGCAGACAATCAGCACACCCACCGATGTTGCTACTTTGCGCACGCCCAGGAGCGAACAGACTGTTGATGTCTATTCCCTCACTGGCATTCAAATGGGCCGTTGCATGCGCAGTCAGATTGTCCGCTACGTAAGAGGCCGTGGAGGGATTGTCATTGTGAGATATGCCGATGGCAGCACAGAAAAGGTTTTTGTCCGGTAAAATACCTTTTCTGATAGCCGCCTGGCTGCTGAGTCTCTCTGCTGCGGCGCAGGAGAGGATTCGTTGTCGGGCTCCTTTGCCTCCGATACAAAAAACTGTTTCGTGCGCCAATGCCCGAGCTGTTGCCGGACAATTCTCTGACGTCCCTGAGACGAAACACGGGCTGGTGCTGCTGATAGAGTTCTCCGACGTCGCCTTCACGATGGACGATCCGCAGACCTATTATGATGCGTTCTTCAACGAAGAGGGCTTTAACGTTGACGGTAACGAGGGCAGTGTGCGCGATTATTATTGGGCGCAGAGCCATGAGCGTTTCGATGTGAATTTCGACGTCTGCGGTCCCTTTCAACTGTCGCGTTCGTATGCCTATTACGGTCAGAATGTTCCGGACGGCAGCGATCTTCATCCGGCGGAGATGATACAGGAGGCGCTTGACATGCTCTTTGCCGAGGACCCCGGGCGCGACTTCAGCCGTTATGATTGGGACGGTGACGGCTATGCCAACATTGTCTTTGCCCAATACGCCGGGAGAGGAGAGAATTATCTCACCTCCAAGCCCTCTTTGATGTGGCCCCACATGTTCACGTTTACGCTTCAGAAAGAATATTACAACGACGGCGTGGGGCCTAAATCTGTCGGCGGCACCGTCTTTGATACCTATGCCTGCAGTTGTGAGTTGCACGGCAGTACGGGGACGAAGATTGACGGCGTCGGAGTGCCCTGTCACGAATTCATGCATGCCCTCGGCGTCCCCGACACTTATGCTCAAAAAATGAATGTCGGCAAACCGTTGGAGGACTATGACCTCATGGATACGGGCAACTATATGAACGAATGCCACACGCCGGGTTCTCTGTCGGCCTACCACAAGCTGCTGCTCGGATGGGTGGATCCCGTTGAGATTTCGTTGCCCTGCAAAGTGGCTGCCATGATGCCGACAATTTCTTCTTCCGAGGTTTATGTGCTTTACAACGAGTCCAACCGCAACGAGTGTTTTGTTCTGGAGAACCGCCAGAAGATTTCCTGGGACCGCTATCTGCCCGCCTCATGCCTTACGGTGACGCATGTGGACTATAATTTGGAGGATTGGGCCAAGAAGCATGTTAATGTCGATCCCAATCATCCTCGCATGAGTCTGGTGGAGTCTGCGGATTGGGAGAGTCTGCCGCTTTTCAACACGCCGCCCGAAGTGCTTCCTCTGGCCATTGCCGGCATGAAGTCCACGGGTCAGTATATTTCTTTCGAAGTGAAAAAGGAGGGCACCGATGTCAGCGAGCTTCCTGAAATCTCGTCTGAAGAAGGGGCGGAGCGTTACGACCTTCTGGGACGAAAAATCCCCTCAGGACAACGCCCGAGGGGATGGTATATCGAAGGAGGGAAACTTCGCTTACCAGGCAAATAGAGGATAGCCTGCCATGATGGCGTTCACCTCGCTGCGTACGGCGGCGATGTTCTGCTCGTTCTCGGGATCATTGAGCACGCGCTCGATGAAGGCGGCGATCTGCACCATCAGATCTTCCTTCGCACCGCGTGTGGTGATGGCGGGAGTGCCCAGACGGATGCCGCTGGTCTGGAAGGCGCTGCGTGAGTCAAAGGGCACCATGTTCTTGTTGGCCGTGATGTCGGCGGCAACGAGAGCCTTCTCTGCCACCTTACCTGTCAGATCGGGATACTTGGAGCGCAGGTCCACCAACATGGAGTGATTGTCCGTGCCGCCGGACACGATGTTGAAGCCGCGCTTGATGAGCTCATCGGCCAGACATGCTGCGTTCTTCTTCACCTGAAGGGCGTATTCTTTCCACTCGGGCTTCAGGCATTCGCCGAAGGCCACGGCCTTGGCGGCAATGACGTGCTCCAGCGGGCCGCCCTGAATGCCGGGGAATACGGCGCTGTTAAGCAGGGCCGACATCATCTTGATTTCGCCCTTGGGTGTGGTCTTGCCCCAGGGGTTCTCGAAGTCCTTGCCCATCAGGATGATGCCGCCGCGGGGACCGCGCAGCGTCTTGTGGGTGGTGGAGGTCACGATGTGGGCATACTTGACGGGGTTGTCCAGCAGTCCGGCGGCAATCAGACCGGCGGGATGAGCCATGTCGATCATGAGGAGTGCACCGACGCTGTCGGCAATCTGACGCATGCGCTTATAATCCCACTCGCGGCTGTAGGCGGAGCCGCCGCCGATAATCAGTTTGGGCTTGTGTTCCTGAGCCAGGTGCTCCATCTCGTCATAGTCCACGCGGCCGGTCTCCTTGTTGAGGTTGTAGCCGACGGGCTTGTAGATGATGCCGGAGGTGTTCACCAGAGAGCCGTGTGAGAGATGCCCTCCGTGATCCAGGTTGAGGCCCATGAAGGTGTCTCCGGGATTGAGGCATGCCAGAAATACTGCGGCATTGGCCTGTGCGCCGGAGTGGGGCTGCACGTTGGCATATTCTGCACCGAACAGCTTGCAGATGCGCTCGATGGCCAGGCTTTCCACTTCGTCCACCACCTGGCAGCCGCCGTAGTAGCGCTTGCCGGGATATCCCTCGGCGTATTTGTTGGTGAGGCACGATCCCATGGCCTGCATCACTTCGTCGCTGACAAAGTTTTCCGATGCGATCAGTTCGATGCCACGGAGTTGACGCTCATTTTCCTTTTTGATGAGGTCAAATACAACAGAATCTCTTTCCATAAACGTATATTATTGTTGTTCAACGATTTTTACTTCCGGAAGGGGGAGGTCTTTGTTGCAGTAGCAGCACTGCAGGATGCCCATCTCACGGTTGGCCACACGGAAGCGTGTGCGCATGGGCTCATTGTTGGTGATACATTTGGCGTTCGGGCAGTGCACGATGCCTTCCAGCATGTCAGGCATTTCCACCTGACGCTTTTCCACCACTTCGTAGTCGCGGATGAGGCAGAGTGTGACGTTGGGCGCCACCACAGAGAGTTGGTTAAGCTCCTCGTCGGTGAAGAATTTGTCGGCAATCTTGATGATGCTCTTGTGTCCCTGGTCCGTGACTTTGCTCTTGAGGTTGAAGCCGACGGTGACGGCGGTCTTCATACGTTCCAGATGGAGCAGGCTGACAACGTCGAAAAGCTTGTCACTCGGAATGTGGTCGATCACCGTTCCGTTTTCAATGGCTGCAACGAGTAGTTCTTTTCTTTTCATTGTGCAATGGTGTTTCAGGCTTTCATGACGTCGTCCAGAGTGATGCCGAGTGCGTCGCAGATGAGCGCCTCTCTCGCATAGAGTCCGTTGCGGGCCTGCTGGAAATAGTAGGCGTAGGGCGTGTCGTCGATGCTGTACTCTATCTCGTTCACGCGCGGCAGCGGATGGAGGATTTTCAGATTTTCGCGTGCCTTTGTCAGCATGTTCAGCTTCAGCAGGTAGCGGTCTTTGACGAGCTCGTATTCGTCGAGATCCACAAAGCGCTCCTTTTGCACGCGCGTCATATATAAGATGTCGGCGCCGCTGATTGTTTCGGCGTTGAAGTCCGAGTGCTCGATGTAGCGGATGCCGTGGTCGTCGCAGTATTTTTTGTAGACGGCGGGCATGGCCAGCTCTTCGGGGGCGATGAAGTGAAATGTGGGGTTGAAGTGGCGCATGGCCATCAGCAGGGAGTGCACGGTGCGTCCGTATTTCAGGTCGCCCACCAGATAGATGTCCAGGTTGTCCAGACGGCCCTGGGTCTGATAGATGGTGTAGAGGTCCAGCATCGTCTGCGATGGGTGCTGGTTGGCTCCGTCGCCGGCGTTCACAATAGGCACGGGGGCAACCTCTGAGGCGTATTGTGCGGCACCTTCCAGATAGTGGCGCATCACGATGAGGTCTGCGTAGTTGGAGACCATCATGATGGTGTCCTTCAGCGTCTCTCCCTTGGTGCCGCTGGTCACCTTCGGGTCGGCGAATCCGATCACTCTGGCGCCGAGTCTGTTGGCTGCGGTCTCGAAGGAGAGTCGGGTTCTGGTCGAAGGCTCAAAGAAGAGGGTGGCTACCACCTTTCCTTCGAGCAGTCGTCTGTTGGGATTCTGTTCGAAGGCCGAGGCCATTTTGATGAGATATTCGATTTTTTCGCGCGAATGGTTGGCAATCGTCACCAAACTTCTGTTCTCCATTGTGGTTGTTTCTCTTGATGCGAGTGCAAAGGTACGAAAAAGTTGAGAGTTGTGCACTTATACAGGGTTGTTTTTTTTGCAATTTCGATATTTTGTCGTAACTTTGCGGGGAGAATTGACAGAGTACATTTTCCATGCGAAAGAAAGTTATCATATTTTTGTGGAGTCTGCTGGTGTTTTTCTGGCTGGCATTGGGCTGTGCGTTCTATGCTGTTTGGGAGGGCTATATCGGCTATATGCCCGAGCTTCAGCAGCTTCAGAACCCCGTGAACAAGTTCGCCTCGCAGATTTTTTCTGCCGACGGCCAGCTGATCGGCACCTGGAGCTATTCCGAGGGCAATCGCATCTTTGTGTCCTACAAGGATTTGCCGCCCGCATTGGTCAATGCTTTGGTGGCTACAGAGGACGAGCGTTTCTTCGTGCATTCGGGCATCGACTTCAAAGCGCTTCTGCGCGCCGTTGTCAAGCGCGGCATCCTCAAGCAGAAGAGCGCCGGCGGCGGCAGCACCATCACGCAGCAGCTGGCCAAGCAGCTCTACAGTGCCAGAGCCAAGAGCACCTTCGAGCGCCTGCTCCAGAAGCCCATCGAGTGGGTGATTGCTCTGAAGCTCGAGCGCTACTACACCAAGGAGGAAATCATCACCATGTATCTCAACTACTTCGATTTCCTCCACAATGCCGTGGGCATCAAGACGGCCGCGCGCACCTATTTCGGCAAGGAGCCCCGCGATCTCACGGTGGACGAGTGTGCTGTCCTGGTGGGCATGTGCAAGAACCCCTCGCTGTTCAATCCCGTCCGTGTGCCGGAGCGCTGCCGCGAGCGACGCAATGTGGTGCTCGACCAAATGCTCAAGGGCGGCTACATCACCGAGGCGGCGCATGATTCCCTCCAGCAGAAAGACCTCGTGCTGGATTTCCACCGTGTGGACCACCGTCAGGGTCACGGCACCTATTTGCGTGAATACCTGCGCCGTGTGCTTATGGCCAAGCGGCCTTCGCGCAGCGACTACGCTTCGTGGCAAGGGCAGAAATTCTTCGAAGATTCTTTGGCCTGGGAGACGGATCCGCTCTACGGTTGGTGTAACAAAAACGTGAACGCCAACGGCAATCACTACAACATCTACACCGACGGCCTGAAGATCTATACCACGGTGGATTCCCGCATGCAGACCTATGCCGAAGAGGCGGTGCAGAAGCATGTTGTAGAGACTCTGCAGCCCATTTTCTCCCGTGAGCAGACGACGCTGAAGAACCGCCCTTATGCCAACGACGTGCCTACAGAGCAGGCGCAGCGCGACCTTCAGCGCGCCATCCGTCAGAGCGCCCGTTGGGCCATCATGCGCCATGCGGGCTATAGCGAGCAGGATATTGAGCGCAGCTTCCGCATTCCCACAGAGATGACGATCTATACACCTCACGGTGAGGTGGATACGCTGATGTCGCCATTGGACTCTCTGAAGTATTATAAAGGTTTCCTGCGCACGGGTTTTGTCTGTATGGACACCCACACGGGCCATGTGAAGGCTTATGTCGGCGGCACCGACTACGCTCACTTCCAATACGATATGGCAGGGCAGGGCAGACGTCAGGTTGGTTCTACCATCAAACCCTATCTCTATTCCCTGGCGATGGAGAACGGCTTCTCTCCCTGTGATGTGGCGCCCAACGTGGCCCACACCTATCATGTCGGCGATCAGACCTGGACGCCCCGCAATTCCTCCAAGGCCCGCATCGGCGAGATGGTGACGCTTAAGTGGGGTCTGGCCACGTCCAACAACTGGATTTCCGCCTGGCTTCTCAATCAGATGTCGCCTTCGGCTTTTGTGCGTCTGATTCATGAGTTCGGCATTCTCAACCGCGACATCGTACCCTCGCTCAGCCTCTGTCTGGGCCCCTGCGACATCTCCGTCATTGAGATGGTGGGTGCCTATACGGCGTTCCCCAACCGAGGCGTGCGCCGTCAGCCGGTTTTCGTTACCCGCATCGAGGACGGCAGCGGCAATGTCGTGGCCAATTTCTCACCCCGTGTCCACGAGGTGATCAGCGAGCAGGCCGCCCTTAAGATGATTATTCTCATGCGCGGCGTCATCGACGGCGGCACGGGCGGCCGCATGCGTTTCCGCTACGGCATCAAGGCGCCCATGGCGGGTAAGACCGGCACCACCAACGACAACTCCGACGGCTGGTTTGTGGGCTACACGCCCTCGCTGAGCTTCGGTGCCTGGGTGGGCGGCGACGAGCGCGACATCCATTTTGCTTCCATGGCCAACGGTCAGGGTGCTTCTTCGGCCCTTCCCGTGGTGGCTCTTTTCCTGCAGAAAGTCTTTGCCGACCCGAATTTGCCCTATAAAGAAGACGAGCAGTTCAATGTTCCCGAAGACTTCGATCCCTGTGTGTCGGTCTACGAAGAGGACAGGGGCGACGGCGAAGAGACGACAGAGATATTGGAGTAACTGAATATGAAGACTATAGGCATTATCCCTGCCCGCTATGCGAGCACGCGTTTTCCGGCCAAACCCCTGGCCGTTTTGGGTGGCAAGCCCGTGATTCAGAGGGTCTATGAACAGGTGTCCGGCGTCCTTGACGACGTCCTTGTGGCTACGGACGACGAGCGCATCTTCCGGGCCGTGGAAGGCTTCGGTGGCAAGGTCTGCATGACTTCCACCTCGCATCGCAGCGGAACGGACAGAATCAGAGAGGCTTATGAGAATTTGGGGCAGCCATACGATGTGGTGGTTAACATCCAGGGCGACGAGCCTTTCATTCAGGCTTCCCAGATACGTACGGTGGTTTCCTGTTTCGACGATCCGGCTACTCAGATTGCCACGCTCGTGAAGCCTTTTGTGCCTGCTGACGGCTGTGCGGCTTTGTTCAATGTTAATTCTCCCAAAGTTGTGGTTGACAACGAGATGCGTGCGCTTTATTTCTCCCGCAGTGTGATCCCTTATTTGCGCGGTGTGCCTCAGGAAGACTGGCTCTCGCGTCACACGTTTTACAAGCATATCGGGCTCTATGCCTACCGTAGCGATACCTTGTTGGAAATCACCCGTTTACCCCAGTCTTCACTAGAGCTTGCAGAGTCGCTCGAGCAGCTGCGCTGGCTGCAGAACGGCTATGTCATCAAAGTGGGCGTTTCCGACGTTGAAACCATCGGCATTGACACCCCGGAAGATTTGGCCCGCGCCGAAGAATTCTTAAAACAATTAAAAAAATAAGCAAAAATTTGTGTAATTCGTGAAATTGTCGTACCTTTGTGCGCAGTAAACGAATTATTTAATGACGGCAGGTCATACACTATATTGCTTCTTTTTGCGTTGTGCTCTGACAGCCCTCATTGTTTTCTTTTCTCTCCCGTCTTATTCCCAGCAGATCACGGTAGGCACTTACACGTTCCCCGACAAGAGCGAGTATCAGGGCGAGATGTTCCGCGGCAAGCCTTACGGCAAAGGCACGACGACGTTCCCCAACGGCGACCGCTATACCGGCGAGTACGTCAAGGGCAAGCGTCAGGGCCACGGCGTTTACCAGTTCTCTGACGGCGAGCGCTATGAGGGCGAATGGTTTCAGGACCAGCAGCACGGTCAGGGCACGTATTATTTCAAGAACAACAACCGCTACGAAGGTCTTTGGTTCCGCGACTACCAGCAGGGCCAGGGCACGATGTACTACCACAACGGCGACCGCTATGTAGGTCAGTGGGAGGCTGACAAGCGCGAGGGCCTGGGCACTTACTACTACGCCAAAGGTGCGCAGTACAAGGGCTCCTGGCACGACGACAAGCGTTCGGGCAAGGGCATCTTCGATTGGGGTGACGGCAATCGCTACGAGGGCACCTGGAAGGACGGCGAGAAGTCGGGTCGCGGCATCTTCAAATACGCTTCCGGCGACATCTATTCCGGCGAATGGCTGCACGACAAGCAGCACGGACGCGGCATCTACACCTTTGCCGACGGCGACCGCTACGAGGGCATCTATGATGGCGGCAAGCGCACCGGTGAAGGCATTTTTATTTACCACAACGGCGACAAATACATCGGCCACTTCAATGACGGCCGTCAGGAAGGGCATGGCACTTTCACCTGGAAAAACGGCGCCTCCTACACCGGCGGCTGGAAGTCCAATCTGCGTCAGGGCCGCGGCAAATACACCTGGGCCAACGGCGACACCTACGAGGGCGAATGGAAGGAAGGCCTGATGGACGGCGAGGGCATGTTCCGCCAGACCGACGGCACGAAGTACAAGGGATACTACAAGGCCGGCCTCAAAGAGGGCTACGGCGTACTTATCGATAAAGACGGGAAGCGCTTTGAGGGCACTTTCCACAAGGACAGATATCAAAACAAATAAACAACATAACAATTTTTTATCATGGCAACTACGACAAAGACTTCAGCCAAATCAGCTTCCAAGTCGTCCGCTAAGAAATCTTCCGCCAAGAAGATGACGAAGAAAGAACAGGCCGCTGCCGCCAAGGCAAAGGCTCAGAAGGCTCAGGAACCTCAGATGCTGAAGATTCTGCGTAATGATGCTTACCTCCGGGATTTCAGCGCCGCCATCGAAGGCCGCCATCAGGCCGTTTTGAACAAGATGGACGAGCTGACCCAGCACGGCAAGCAGACGCTTTCGGATTTTGCATCCGGATATCTGTACTTCGGCTTGCACCGCAACGACAAGGGTTGGGTGATCCGCGAATGGGCCCCCAATGCCACCGAGATGTATCTCATCGGCGACTGCAACGATTGGAAGGAAAACGAGAAGTATGCTTTCAAGCGCGTTCGCGGCACCGACAATTGGGAGCTGAAGCTGGGCCCCCGCGGCCTCAAGCATGGCGAGCTCTACAAGCTGTCCGTTCATTGGGACGGCGGTCAGGGCGAGCGCATCCCCGCCTGGTGCCGTCGCGTGGTGCAGGACGACCAGACCAAGATCTTCTCCGCTCAGGTATGGGCGCCGAAGAACGAGTACGAGTGGCAGAACCTCAAGTTCAAGCCTAACACCTCTCCTCTGCTCATCTACGAGTGCCACATCGGCATGAGTCAGGATGCAGAGAAGGTGGGCACCTATGAGGAGTTCCGCCAGAACGTGTTGCCCCGTGTGGCCAAGGCCGGCTACAACTGCATTCAGATCATGGCCATTCAGGAGCATCCTTACTACGGCAGCTTCGGCTACCATGTGAGCAACTTCTTTGCTCCCTCCAGCCGCTTCGGCACGCCCGAGGAGCTGAAGGCCCTCATCGACGACGCTCACGGTCGCGGCATTGCCGTCGTGATGGACATCGTCCACTCTCACGCCGTGAAGAACGAGAACGAGGGTCTGGGCAACATGTGCGGCGATCCCTGCCAGTATTTCTATCCCGGCGACCGTCGCGAGCATCCCGCCTGGGATTCGCTCTGCTTCGACTACGGCAAGAACCAGGTGCTGCACTTCCTGCTCTCCAACTGTAAGTATTGGCTCGACGAGTTCCACTTCGACGGCTTCCGCTTCGACGGTGTCACCTCGATGCTCTACTACAGCCACGGCCTGGGTGAAGCCTTCGGCAGCTACGCCGACTACTACAATGGCCATGAGGATGACAACGCTATTGTCTATCTCACGCTGGCCAACGTCCTGATTCATCAGGTCAATAAAAATGCCATCACCATTGCCGAGGAGGTTTCCGGCATGCCCGGTCTGGCCGCTCCCTTCGAGGACGGCGGCTATGGTTTCGACTACCGTTTGGCCATGAACATCCCCGACTACTGGATCAAGGTTATCAAGGAGCTGCGCGACGAGGACTGGAAGCCCTCCAGCCTCCTGTGGGAGACCACCAACCGCCGTGCCGACGAGAAGACGATTTCCTACTGCGAGAGCCACGATCAGGCTTTGGTGGGCGACAAGACGATCATCTTCCGTCTGATCGACTCCGACATGTACTGGCACTTCAAGAAGGGCGACGAAACCGGCACCGTTGAGCGCGGCATCGCCCTCCACAAGATGATACGTCTGCTCACGGCCTCCACCATCAACGGCGGCTACCTCAACTTCATGGGCAATGAGTTCGGTCATCCCGAGTGGATCGACTTCCCCCGCGAGGGCAACGGCTGGAGCTACAAGTACGCCCGCCGTCAGTGGAATCTTGTGGACAACAAGGACCTCTGCTTCCACTTCCTGGGCGACTTCGACCGTCAGATGCTGAAGGTGCTCAAGAGTCAGAAGAACATTCAGTCTCAGCCCGTCACCGAGATTTGGCACAACGACGGTGACCAGGTGTTTGCCTATCAGCGCGGCGACCTGCTCTTCTTCTTCAACTTCTCGCCGTTCAAGTCGTTCACCGACTACGGCTTCATGGTGAAGCAGGGTGCCTACGAATATGTGCTCAACACCGATGCCGTCAACTTCGGCGGCAAGGGCTTCAATGACGACTCCATGCGTCATCTCACCATCTTCGACAGCATGCTGTCCCGCGACGGCAAGGGCTGGCTTAAACTTTATCTGCCTGCTCGCAGTGCCTGTGTGCTGCGCCGTGTGAAAGAATGATGAGACGTCGCGATAACGCCAATCGTCAGACCGCATACGCCATTCACGGCGTCTGCGGTCTCCTGTTTATCGCCTTTGCCCTGCATTTTCTTTTTGTTGAGCAGAGGGAGGTGTTATTGCTGACCTACGCCCTTCACGATCTCTCCAACACGCCTTTCGACCATTTCCGTGCCGCGATGATTTCCGTTGCGGTGATGGTGATCGGCGCTCTGGCCATCTCGCGCTTCTCGCGTCGCATCCCTCTGGAGCTGAAGGCTTTGGTTTGGGCTCCGTCGTATTTTTGTCTGGGCCTGCTGGCCTCTCTGTGCGTCACTTCGGTGTATTCCGTCGGGCGCCTCCTCTGGGCCGTCTTCTGCCTCCTCGTGCTGGTGTCGGCCTTTGTGTTGGCCTCTGTCGTGTCGCGTCCCGTTTTCGTGCAGCGCATCAAGTGGTTGCACCTGGCCGTGCCCAATCTCCTGGTCACATTGTGCTCCATACTGATTTGCTGGACGGTGACCAACAGCGACCTCGAGTTGCACCGCGACCTCGAGACGTCGCATCTTGTGCGCAAGGGCTGCTTCGTGGAGCTGATGTCTTCGCCCCGCCATATGGGCCGTCTCACGCGCCGTCTGCTTGCTCCCGACAACATTGTCGGCCGCACGATGCAGGTGCCCGAGCAGCTCTATCGCTATCTGGGCTATGTGCCCCAGTCGCCTTCGATGCCGCTGGAGCGTTTCCTCGACAAGGCCATCCTTGCGGAGCGGCTCAACGACACTGTCCCCGATGCCCGCACCGTCAGGATGACGCGCCTGCAGACCTTTCGCGCCTCGCTACCATAACCATATTCAGATAAGATTAAATACATAAGATAATGCCTCAAATTTCCGTACGCGGCACAGAAATGCCCGAATCTCCCATCCGCAAGCTGGCTCCTTTGGCCTACGCCGCTAAAGAGCGCGGAGTGAAAGTCTATCATCTCAACATCGGTCAGCCCGACCTGCCTACGCCTAAGGCGGCGCTCGACGCGATTCGTGGGATAGACCGCAAGATTCTCGAGTACAGTCCCTCTCAGGGCTATCTTTCTTACCGCAAGAAGCTGGTGGGCTACTACGAGAAGTATAACATCCACCTCTCGCCCGACGACATCATCGTCACCAGCGGCGGCTCCGAGGCTGTGCTCTTTTCTTTCCTGGCGTGCCTCAATCCCGGCGACGAGATCATCGTGCCCGAGCCGGCCTATGCCAACTACATGGCGTTTGCCATCTCCGCCGGCGCCGTCATCCGCACTATTGCCACCACCATCGAGGAAGGTTTCGCCCTGCCCAAGGTGGAGAAGTTTGAGGAGCTCATCAACGAGCGCACGCGCGCCATCCTTATCTGTAATCCCAACAACCCCACGGGCTATCTCTACACGCGCCGCGAGATGAACCAGATCCGCGACCTGGTCAAGAAGTACGACCTGTATCTCTTCTCCGACGAGGTCTATCGCGAGTTCATCTACACAGGTTCGCCCTATATCTCGGCCTGCCACTTGGAGGGCATCGAGCAGAATGTGGTGCTCATCGACTCCGTCTCCAAGCGCTACAGCGAGTGCGGCATCCGCATCGGCGCCCTGATCACCAAGAACCCCGAGGTGCGCAAGGCCGTGATGAAGTTTTGTCAGGCCCGCCTGTCGCCCCCGTTGATCGGCCAGATTGCCGCCGAGGCTTCGCTCGACGAGCCCGAGGACTACGCTCTGGAGGTTTACGACGAGTACGTCGAGCGCCGTAAGTGCCTCATCGACGGCCTCAACCGCATCCCCGGCGTCTATTCTCCCATCCCCATGGGCGCCTTCTACACGGTGGCCAAGCTCCCCGTCGACGACGCCGAGCGCTTCTGTGCGTGGTGTCTCTCCGAGTTCCAGTATGAGGGCGAGACCGTCATGATGGCTCCTGCCGCCGGCTTCTACACGACGCCCGGCGCCGGCCGCAATCAGGTGCGTCTGGCTTATGTGTTGAAGAAGGAAGACCTCAACCGCGCCCTTTTCATCCTGCGCAAAGCCCTCGAGGCGTATCCCGGCAGGGTGGAGTAGAGCCGTTCCGCTTGCGGCATGAGCGCTCCCGCCTTTATCTCTTCGCGCCTGTTCCGCCGTTCGCGCGGCGGGGGGGTGGCCATGCAGATTGCCACTGCCGGCGTGGCGGTTGGCGTCTTCGTCATGCTGCTCTCTGTGAGCATCGTGCTGGGTTTTCGCGGTGAGATACGCAAGAAGATGGCTTCCTTCTCCGGCCACATCCAGGTGATGGCCCACGAGAGCCTCTACAGCCCCTTTTCGCGCCCCGTCACTTTTTCGCGGGAGCAGCTCGACTGGATTGCCGCGCAGCCTCATGTGGAGAGCGTCCGGCCCTTTGCCCTGAAGGAGGGCATGCTCAAGACCGACGAGGTCTTCCGCGGCATGCAGCTCAAGGGGGTCGAGGCCGACTCCGTGCTCAATCTTGACCACGGCCCCTCGCTGCGCATCTCGCGCTCCGTGGCCCGGGCTTTGGGTGTCAAGCGCGGCGACCGTGTTTTTGCCTACTTTTTCGACGGCTCTTTGAGGGCCCGCCGCTTCACTGTGGTGGACATCTACGAGACCCATCTCAAGGAGTTCGACGAGAACGTCTGCTTCTGTCCGCTCCCTCTGGTGCAGCAGCTCAACGGCTGGACCTCCGACGAGGTTGGCGGTCTTGAGGTGACTCTCGATTCCTATGATTATCTGGACAATGAGTCTATTGTGTTCAAGCGCAGGTTCAATCGTCTTGCCGACGCCGGAGGCCGTCCTTACGTATCGCTTTCGGTCAAGGAGCTCTATCCTCAAATCTTCTCCTGGCTCTCCCTGCTCGACGGCAACGTGTGGGCCATCCTGATCCTGATGACGCTCGTGGCGGCCACCACGGTGGTCTGCGGTCTGCTCATCATCATCCTGGAGGAGACGGGCCTCATCGGTCTGCTCAAGGCTCTGGGCAGCGACAACCGTCAGGTGCGTGCCGTCTTTCTGCGCCTCTCGGCCCTCATTGTGGTGCGGGCGCTACTGTGGGGCAACGCGCTGGCTTTCGCGCTCATTGCGCTGCAGCGCTGGACGGGCCTTCTGAGGCTCGACGCCGACACGTATTATCTCTCCGAGGTGCCGATGTATTTCTCGCCGCTGCTCTTTCTGCTTGTCAATGTGGCTGTTTTCGTTGTCACCATAGCCGCTTTGCTGGTTCCTTCACTGGTCATTTCGCACATCCGTCCGGCCCAAACCATGCGCTTCGAATGATAAAAGGGGGATTTTCCTCTTAATTTTGGGTAAAATCCTCTTGCCGTTTTCAAAAAAGGTGTTAATTTTGCGACATAAACCAACAAAAAGTCCTATGAAAACCAAGTCTGTTTTACTCATGTGGGGTTTGTTGATGCCGTTTGTCGCAATGGCTCAATACGATGACGACGACCTCTACTTCGTGCCTTCGAAGAAGCAGACGCGTCAGGTTTCGGTCATCACCACCACCGTTCCTTCCGAAACCACAGTGACTACCTATGTGCCGTCCTCCTATTCGGGCAGCACGCGTGATGTGGACGAATACAACCGTCGCGGCCGCTATCGCCGCTCCGCTGCGGGCGACGGGTCCGAGGCCTCCAGCGTCGACTCGCTGGCGACGGCCTATACGGCGGGCTATGCCCAGGGCTACGGCGATGCCTATTCCCGCGGCTACACCGATGCCGCCTACGACATCCCGTCTTACCGGGTGCGTTTCTTCAACTGTTACGACCCCTTCTGGTACGACTCCTGGCTGTGGTCGCCCTATTGGTACGATCCCTGGTACTACAGCGGCTGGAGCTACTCCTGGGGCTGGGGTTGGAGCTACTACCGTCCCTGGTACTACGGTCCGGGCTGGTACGGCGGTTACAGCTACGGCTGGGGACGTCCTTACTATTCCTGGCGCAGTCCTTATTACTACGGCGGACGCTACGACTACTGGCGCCGTCCGGGCGAGGGCCGTCCGCTCTACAACGGGCGCACCTATTCCGGCAATCGCCACTCCAATGTGGTCACGGGTCGCTACACGGGCCGCGGCAACCGCTACAACTACGGCGGTGTGATGGGCCGCACCGGAGCCCGCTCCACCAATCCCTCTTACGGACGCATGGGTGGCGGACGCTCTTATAACAACGGCGGCGGACGCTCCTACAACAACGGCCGTTCCTACGGCGGTGGCGGCACCTTCAACGGTGGCGGCCGTCCTTCCGGCGGCAGCTCTCGTCCCTCCGGCGGCGGTGGCAGCTCCTACCGTCCCAGCCTGGGCAGCGGTATGATGGGCGGCGGCTCGCGCGGCGGCGGCTTCGGCGGTGGCGGACGCTCTATGGGTGGCGGCGGTGGCCGTTCCATGGGCAGAGGCCGTTAAGATGTTGAATCATGAACCAAACTTTTCATTCCATGAAAGCTAAACATTATATTTCTGCGATCAGCCTTCTCTTCGGCGCTTCCTTCCTGCAGGCGCAGAACACGTTCCAGAATGCTGAGGTCTCTCAGGACCACGACCTTCAGGGCACGGCCCGCTACGTGTCTATGGGCGGTGCCTTCACGGCCCTCGGTGCCGACATTTCGGCCATGGGCGACAACCCCGCTGCCACGGCCCTCATGCGCAAGAGTGAGGTGGCCATCACGGCGGGTGCCATCTGGGGCGCCGACGAGACGATGACCCACATGTACGACCGCACCCACGCCACCTTCGACCAGGGCGGCCTCGTGGGCAGCTTCCGCATCGACGGCCGTTATGTCAAGAACTTCAACATCGGCTTCAACTACCACAAGAAGATCAACTACAACAACCTCAACGGCGGCGAGACCTATTGCGCGGGTTCCCAGCTCAACCAGCTGGCCGGCCTGCTCAATAACTTTGGTGCCGACATCTCCACCGAGAGTCTCTACGGCGCTTACTACGACTGCGGTCTGATTGACATGCAGGGCACACGTGACAATCCCACGTGGCGCCGTTCTGCCCAGTTGTCGCCCACTTGGGGCCAGAGCATGTACCGCATGACCAGCGGCGGCCTCCATGCCTACGACATCAACTTCTCCGTCAACGTCAAGGACCGCTACTACGTGGGCCTCAACATTGGCGTGGAGCACATGAACTACAACAATGAGAGCAGCTACGCCGAGCGCATCGGCACCGACGCCAATCCTCTGGACTACTACATAGAGGATCGCCACACCATCAGGGGCACGGGCGTCAACTTCAAGCTGGGCGCCATCATTCGCCCCATTGAGGACAATCCTCTGCGCCTGGGTGTCGCCATTGAGACCCCGACGTGGTTCCTCCTGACCTCGCGCTACGACTACACGCTCTACTCCAAGTTCATCGCCAACGAGCAGGATGCCCGGCGCTACGACCAGCCCATCAACACCTTCGTGGCCAAGCCCGGCGTTTATCCCACCTATTGCAGCGGCTACTACGACACGGACTACAGCCTGCGCACTCCCTGGCGTTTCCGTCTGGGCATCGGCAGCACTGTGAAGAACTGGTTTGCCTGGGGCGCCGACTTCGAGTATGCCATCTTCAAGTATGAGGGACAGGGCTATCCCGCCAACGACGAGCGCCGCTCCATCTTCAACACGACGGAGGATGCCGAGATGAACGCCGTCACGCGCAGCTGCCTCAGCGGCCAGTATCGTGTGAAATTCGGTCTGGAGGCCAAGCCCATCCGCCAGCTGGCTCTGCGTCTCGGCTACAACTACATCAGCAGCATCTACAAGAACGAGGAGTGGGATCCGGGCCGCGCCGACGAGAGCACCGTCAACAGCATCGGCACCAGTTGGGTCACCACTTCGCCCACGCACCTCATCACCATGGGTCTGGGCACGCGCATCAAGTGGTTCGGCATCGACCTGGCCTACAAGTGCCGTCTGCAGCACGGCTACTATTTCGGCACGCTCGACGCTTATCCCGCCCATGTGGATATGAACCAGCGCCGCCACACGGTGGTCTGCACGCTCAGCGCACGCTTCTAAGGGATGAAGCCAACGCGCGACTACGTCCAGCGTCGCTTCGACGAATTTAATGCAATGTGTTTCGGGGGTGAGCTTCGGCCCATCCCCGTGCGTTTAAGCCGTGCGCGCAGCTTCCTGGGGCAGATTACTTATCGCCGCGAGCGCCGCTTCTTCGGCCGCGGCCGCAACGAGGGCTTCGTCTTGCGCATCTCCACGCTCTTCGACCTGCGCGAGGACGAGCTAGATGACGTCATTCTCCACGAGATGATTCACTACAGCATCCTCTCGCGCCAGCTCAAGGACGAGTCGGCCCACGGCCCCCTGTTTCGCCGCATGATGGACGACATCAACCGCCGTTTCGGGCGCCACATCACCGTGTCCCACCGCCGCACTGCCGAGGACAATGCGCGCGACACCGCCGTGCGCCAGCATCTGGTCTGCCGTGTCCGCTTCCGCGACGGCCGCTCGGGCCTCACCTTGGCGGCCCACACGCGCCTCTTGCCGCTCTGGGATGCTCTTGCGGGATGGTCCGAGGTGGGGGAGTTTCGCTGGTATGTCACGCGCGATCCGTTCTTCAACCGCTTTCCGCGCTCCAAGGTCGTGAAGGTCTATCGCGTGGACGATGCCGAGCTCGAAGAGCACCTGCGCTCCGCCGTCCCCCTCATGCGCGAAGGCAATGTTGTCAAGGCGCTCCGTTGATGGTCTTATAATAAACGGCTACATCTTTGCCAGCATGGCGCGCACCTGCGGATTGATCACTTCGCGCTCGGTGAGCTCCACTTCGCGTTGGAGGTGCAGTGTGTCGCAGAACTTCTGCAGGAAAAACGGTTCGAGCGGTGTGTTCGTTTCCCGTGTGTCCCTGATGCTCCAGCTGAGGTGGTAGGCTGTGTCCATGACGGTGTATTCCCGATGCACCGCCACTTTGTTTTCGGGGCGGTTGTTGGGTGAAATCTTGGAGTCTCTGGCCCAACATTTCAGGTATATCTGAAGAATGTCTTTGTCTGACACGGTACGATTTTAAGTTTTGTTGGCACAAAGATATAAAAAGATTGTGAATATTCTGCTCTTTTCTGCATTTTTGTCAAATATTGTTAGTTTTTTAATCAAAATCACTATCTTTGTATCGTTATTGATTTGTAATCCTATGAATAAAACTCGACAAAACCCTAAGGTAGGGAATCAGACCGCGAAGGAAAAGGTCGCCGTGCGTCATCTTCTGGGCTGCCTTGGCACCGCGTTATTTATCATCATCCTTATTGTAGCGCTGTTGATCTGGGTGCTGAGTTGACGTGAAGTACGGTATCAGTCTCGCAAAATTGCTTGTGAGACGAATGAGACGAACGAGACAAATGATACATTTTGATGCGTTTAACTCGATTATTTTTATTTTTTTTTAATTTTTTGTGCGATAAAAGTTGTTGTTTCTTAATTATTCTTTATATTTGTGGCGTCTTCACACTGAAAGTGGCTTGAAAAAAACGACAGAGACAGACTCGAAAGAAACAATATGACTATTAACCATTTAAAATTTAAAGCTATGAAAAAATTAGTTTTGGTGATTAGTTTTGCAGTATTGAGTTTTGGCGCTGTTGCACAAAGCTACAAATCAGTCACAAAGGGTACGTACAAAAACAATGAAGACATTGAGATTGCAAAAGAACGTGTCAAAGCCGATATTGACAAGAACACAAAGCTTTCAGGCTTCCAGCGTTCGATTGCAAAGAAGATGGCCGGAACAATTGTGAAGCGTGCTTTTAAGGAAGCTGCAGAGAACCGCTATGTTTTGGGCTATACCGACGGTGAACAGACATTGATGGGTTATTATGATGTTACGAACAATCGCAGTATCGTATTTGTTCCGCAGATGGGCCGCATTGTGATACAAGACTGGAAAAACGGTCTTTCCATTGTTGCGTTCCCCAAGCTTAAAGTTGCTTGTACTACAAAATTTGATCCTGAATCAGCTGCTATTAAACAATCAGGCCAATTGGATACCAAATCCCTGTATGGCACAAAAACCATTCCTGAAGGTATTGAGTTAACAGAGGTGAATGGATGGCCCGCAATAGAGAATATCGTCTATCTTGAGATTGAAGAAGGTAAGACACCTCAGCGCACCATGGTCATTGATGGCAAGACGATGGAAGTATTTCCCATGCCTGGTCATCTGCTGAGAAAAAATGATACAGAGTATTTTCCCGGAGTCTATGTTGATGGCGAACAAAACACACCTGTTCTAAGCGTGACGGCAGAGTTGGTGGAGTTTGAAGAATGTCCCGTCAATGAGGCCAACTTCAAGGTGCCCGACGACTATCAAATGGAGAAAGACCTGAAGTCGATAAATAAGAAGTATATAAAGGACTTTCAGGAGAACAAGCAAGTTATGCCTGTTCCCGACAAAATGCCCGAGATTCTGTGGCCTTAATATACACTGTAAAGTAATATGAAAAGGAGCCTTTTCTTATTATTGCTTATACAACTTCCCGCCTTGCTTTTGGGGCAGCGTTTGACCCCAAAGCAGGTGGGGGAGTTGTGGGGCTATACCGATGAGGCTGGAAATCTGGTAATACCTGCCGTATTCAAGTATGTTACGGAATTCAACTGTGGCGTGGCCGGTGCTGTCAAAGATACGGGCATAGGACTAATAGACACAACTGGCACCTTTATCGTGCGCGACATCTTCAGCAGTTGCCCCAATCGCTTTGGTGAGACGGCTTTTCTGCCCAACTACAAGGGACAGAAGCAGCATATCAGTTGGCTTGCTCATGAGCTGACAGATGCCAGCGCTGCGACTTTGGGGGTTGTGTGGGTCGATCAGAAGGGCAAATACATCATCACGCAGGCCAAGAGGATTTATCGTCTGAGCGACCGTATCCCGGATAAGTTGTGGGACTATTAATGAATGAGGATATGCTGAAACGCTTGATATGCTCCCTCTCGTTCATTGTCGCTCTGTGTGGGGCGAGGGCAGAGAACAGTGTGATAGAGGACTACAATCGCAGTTCGCTATTCACTTTCAGCATCCTGAATCCGGGCTACGGTATGACGAACGAAATCTACCGCACGTTGCTCAAGATTGAGACGCCGGACCGCTTCAACGACCATAACCTGAGTCTGCGCGTGTTGAGTACGGAGGGAGACCCTACAGAAGAAGAACTCCAAGGCCAAATTACTGCATTCCTGGAGCGCAACAAGGTGGGGCAGCGATTGGTGTCGAAGTGGTTCAACCGCGATCGCAACGACGGCAGTTTTGATATGGAACTCATCAAGGAGCGCGGCAACTATAACGCCACGGTGGAGGATGTGAATGCCGCCTTGCAGACAGTGCGCGGCAGGGCAATGTTGGAGGATGCCGGTGAACAGCTGATTGGCAACACGTTTGTCATTGTCAACCACATAAGCTATTTCGACAAGAGGAAAGTGGGTGATGCAATCGAGTCTGTATTTACCGTGTTAAAATTGGCAAGTCAGGTGGCCGGTGCTGCTTCCGGTAGCGGCAACTTAGAGAATGTCAGCATGTCGGGTGGCGGTATCAGCTCTTTGGTGGCAGGCTTCCGTGTGAAAGTGAAGAGCTATCTCTACAAACTGGAATGGAACGACAGCATTGCAGGCATATTTTATTCACAATGCTATTTCGACAAGGGCAACTCCGACATGGCCAAACGACGTGCTTATGCCAAGAACGCGGGGATTTTCCGTTTGAGCTATGTGGGCGACTACGAGGCCACAAGCAGTAAGACCGTGATACGTGGTCTCAAGAGGGACGAAGAGGTGTTTCTTAAGGTGCTTACCCGCGCCCTTGACGAGAACATCGTGCAGTTGCGCAAAAAGTTCGAGATATTTAAAATCACGGCACCGGTATTTGAAACGGCTGCCAACAGTGAAGTGCACCTACACATCGGGCTGAAGGAAGGCGTTTCTCCCGAGTCGCGCTACGAAGTGCTCGAACGCATAGAAGACGGGGAGGGACGCATCAGTTACAAACGTTGCGGCACACTTAAGCCCGTAGTTGGCAAAATATGGGATAATCGCTGCATGGCGGTGGAAGAAGAAGCCGATGGTGCAGGACTGGGCTACACCACGTTCGAAGCTGTGAGTGGCGGCAACTTCTATCCCGGCATGTTGGTGAGAGAGCTTGGAAAGTAGAAACAAGAGGATGAAAATGAAGAGAACGATACTGTTTGCCATTGTGTGCTGTCTGATGCAGACGGTTCAGGCTGCAGAAAAGACGGAAGCGGTGCCGGAATATACCATCACATGTGCCGGCATCGGTATTGAAGGCACATGGCTGGTGGAGGTTGCCATCATGCAGAAGAAGATCGGCGCAGGGGTGGAGGAACATCTGCGCGCAGCAGCTTTGCACGGTGTGCTGTTTAGAGGTGTTGCGGCTTCGGCCAAGTGTGGCGGCTATCGTCCTATCGTGAGACAGGATGGCGTTGAGGAAAAGAACCGCGAGTTTTTCGCTTCGCTCTTTGGAGACGGCGCAAAGACTCTGCGCTACGCTGATGTTGTGAATGGCAGCGTGACAGTGGTGAGAACGGGAAAGAAGGACTTCCGCATCACCGCCACGGTAAGCGTGAAGAAAGACGACCTGCGCCACCTGCTTGAGGACAACAAGATTATAGAAGGTATGGGAGATATGTTTTAAAATACGGGAAGAGAACGATGAAGAATAAATTTCATATACTGCTCATGATGTTTTGCGTGGCGTTGTTGCCGTGCAGGGCGCAGATGATGAAACCCAGTGTGATGGTGGTGCCCAGCAATGCATGGTGTCAGGAGCACGGTTTCATGATGCAGACAGCAAGCGGCGCGTCGTATCCCGACTACAAGGCCGCAATGAACGGCAGCACGGACCTCGTGAACATGATATCGAAAATAAATATCATCATGGCCGACAGGGGTTTTCCGCTGGAGAACCTGGAGAATGCGCTGAAGTCGCTCTCTTCGGACGACGTGGAACGTAAGCTCTACACCGATGCCGAGGGCAACAGCATCCAGATGTCGGCTCTCGACGAAATCTACAATTCGGCTGCCACCGATCTTGTGCTGCAACTGACATGGAAAGTCAACCGGATGGGACCGAAGCAGTCTGTCACGTTCAATCTTCAGGCACTGGATTCTTACACCAACAAACAGGTGGCAGGAGCGGAGGGAACTGGACCCCCGTCGTTCTCTGCCGATTTGTCAACGCTCATGGAGGAAGCCGTATTGGCTCATATGGATGTGTTCTGCGACCGGCTGATGCGCCATTTCGAGGACATGAGGGAGCATGGCAGAGAGGTGACCGTCGACGTGCTGCTGTCGGAGGCTGCTGAGATAAACTTCGCCACCGAGTTCGGTGATGAAAACCTGCAGGAAATCATCACGACCCTCATAGCCAAGGAGGCCGTGAACCACCGTTTCAGCAGGGCGGCTTCAACCGAGACGATGCTGAAATACAAGAGCGTGAGAATTCCCGTGAGAGACGATAACGGCATGCCGATGGATGCCTATTCCTTTGCACGACGCTTGTCAAAACAGCTGAGAAAGGAGCCCTGTATGCTGAACTCCAAGGTAGTGGCAAAGGGTTTGGGGCAGGCAGCGATTATCATTAGTGAGGAGTAAAATATAAGGAGGAGAGATGAGGATGAAGAGGACGATATTGATTGCCATGATGCTGTGTGTGGTGCTCGGCGCAACGGTGACGGGACAGGACTCTGTGGCTGTGAGGTTTGCCGTAGAGATAGTCCCGCAGTCGAAGCTGAACTCGGACCACAAGCAGGAACTGATGGAAAAGGTGCAGGCCATTTTGGCGAGGGCGGATGCTTATGCCGACACTTCGGATTTTGTGGTGAGCGCTGATGTCGTGATGACGGAAACGCGTACGGCAGAGAATACACTCAGGCCGATGACCACATGTGAGGGAGAACTGCGTCTTCTGGCAAAGAACAAGGTGAACGGCACAACCGTCAACTCCGTCACGCTGAAACTGCAGAGCACGTTTGCCGAAAGCGCTGACACCGATGTGCTGATGAAACTGGTCCGTGCCATAAAGGTGAGAGACAGTCGTTTGGTGAGATTCATACATAACAGTCAAAACAGAGCAGTGCAATGAGAAACTGGTGTACCGTGTTGTTGCTGATGTGCTGTGTGTCGGTCGGTGCACAGCAGATTGTGGATCGTAGCGCCAAAAAGCGTCCTGAGTGGTATGGCACCACTCGGCAGGGTTTTCTTGTGGTGACGGGTGTTGACAGCGACCTTCAGAAGGCCCAGCAGAAAACGCTGAACGAAGTGAAACTGCAGATACTGCAATCTGTGGCACAGAATGTCACGTACTCCACCGAAATGATGACGGAGCTGCTGACACAAAACCAGGATGTTCAGACGACCACCAGCTTTAGGGAGCAGGGCACCACAAGGGTGGCAAACTTGCCCTTCCTGACGGGCATTACACTGTCGCGTGCCGCGGATTCATATTGGGAACTGCAGCGAGACAAGCAAAGCGGAGAGATGCAGTATGCGTTCTGTCTGCTTTATCCCTATAGTGATGCTGATTATCAGGAGTTAAAGGCACAGTTTGATGAGCTGGAGGGCAGGATGGAGAAAGTGGTTTCCGATGCCGAGGCGGCAAAAGATAATATCGCGGATGCAGAAACCATCGGAGAGACTGTTGATAAGCTTACTACGGCTTATAACTACTTCATCGACGGAAGGCGCAGGTCGTGGACAAAGCAAACGATAGAGGCATATAATGCTCTTTATAGTCAGATGGCGATAAAGACCGAGAAGCTTGCTCGTGCCAAATATCTCTGCCGTCTGACTTTGGGCGGATCCAAGATAAAATGTTCCACGCAGCCCAAATTCAGGTCGGAATGTGCATCGGATTTGAAATGCGAGTCCGCAGACGGAGAGTTTATCCTCACGTTCGATGATTCGGATTGTATAGCCGATGAGCCAAACAGCATTTCCATAACGCTCAGGCTTGACGGACATTTAATAAAGAGCCAGTTGCGTATCGACAGATGACACCGTGCAGACGGAGGCTTTCAGGGTAGTAGTCTCGCGAAATTGTTCGTGAGACAAATGAGACGAACGAGACAGAGGATCCATGTATGATAAAGAAACGTGCGCCTGCAGTAATGCGGGCGCTTGTTCTTTTATATATGGTGAGAAATTAAATGTTTTTTCAAAATGGTTATGTGTAACAAATGCGGTAATTGACACGAAATTTTATATTTTTTTAAACATTTCTTGTGATCAAAGTCGATATTTCTTGATTTTTATTTATTTTTGTGCTGTCTTTATACAAAAAGTAGTGTAAAAAGGGTCACTATTTATGAACTGAGTGCATTAAAGAGCAAAGAAACGAATAAAATATACTCTGATATGAAATACTATTTTAATATTTTACTTTCTGTGGCCTTGCTGTTTGCTTGCATGGGTTTGCACGCGGAAAAATTCAATGACAAGTTCGGCACGATATTCTCGTTTAAAGTCCGGCATGGGAAGGCTATCATTACGTCTTATAGTGGTAATACTGAGCGTGTGCGTATTCCAGCTAATGTGGCAGACAAGAAAGGCAGGAGATTCTCTGTGGTGGCGGTAGATTTGTACAATGTTTACGACTATATCTATGACACGCAGATACTCCAAATAGAAGAAGGAGTAGAAAGAATAGAGGATGAATGTTTCAGTCAGTTTGAGAATTTGTATGAGGTTTACGTGCCGCAGTCTGTAAAATTCATTGGTAAGGATGCTTTCAAGAATGGTCGTAATATTTCGTTTGTGACTCTCCCTGTTGGAGCGATTGCCTTGGACTTGAATGAAGGGAAGACATTCTATCCGAATGCAATTCAACATAAGGAGGATCCTATCTCTTTTGTGGAAGAACCACAGCCATCTGTGAGTTCGATTGATGATAGAGTTAAGATTATTGGGAAAGCAGGAGAATCAGATGTGGATGTAGCCATTCCGTTTGGTGGAGTACAGCGGGATAAAACGTTCTGTCTCATTATAGGTAATGAAAAGTATATTAGCAAAGATACCCCCAACGTGCCGTGGGCAGAAACGGACGCAAAGATATTCAGACAATATTGCCGTAACACTTTGGGCATTCCGGAGAAGAATATTGTTTACCTTCCTAATGCAGGGTATTTGGATATGAAGAAGAATCTGGATTGGTTGAAGATGGTGAGCAATCATTATGGCGTTGAGGCAAAGTACATTTTCTATTATGCCGGTCATGGCGCTCCGGATATAAAAGGCAAGTGTTATCTTATTCCAAGAGAGGGCAGCATCAACGACACTAGTACAGGTATTCCTTTGAGTGATGTCTATGCAACCATGGGAAACCTCGGCGCTCAATCTGCTATTGTCTTGGTGGACGCATGCTTTAGCGGTACCGACCGCCATGATGATGCAATTCCTGATCCCGATGGTAAACGTGGTATAGCTCGTGCACAGGAACAGAATATTACGGGAAAAGTTGTGGCAATTACGGCAGCTTCTAATACCCAGACAGCCCTTGCTTATGACGAGAAAGCACATGGCTTATTTACATACTTTCTGTTGAAAGCATTGAGAGAGAATCGCGGTAATCTCACATATGGTGAACTTTATGATTATGTGAAGGATAATGTGGGCAAGGAATCGGTAGTATCATTGCATAAAGAGCAGACACCCACGGAAAGTCATGGATTTATGGGTAATGAGTGGCGTGATATAAGGTTTTGAATATTATAAAAAATATTATAAAAAACATAGTTATGAAAAAAATTTTTTCAATTTTGTTTTTAGTGTGTTGTACTGTTACAACCAACGCACGCTCCACGTATTTCAACGTCCGTGTTGGTGGTGGCATGGCAAGTAGTATTGATGCTCCTAAAAAAATTGGCGAAACAATTATTGGTCCTAATGCAGGTGCGTGTTTTATTTTTCAGCCAAATATATGTGTAGGGTCTAAGAAACAATTTGTTTTGGCACCTACATTGCAATATGAGGCATGTGGATTCGCATCTGATATTTTTGATCACGTGATATCTGTACCATTGCTTTTCGGCTACAGAATGAGAATAGGTAATGGCATCTTTTTCGTACCCAAAGTAGGTCCTACTTTTGGTTATCTTTTCACTTCTGCAAAAGACATAGACGGAACGGTGTGGGTGGAGAATCATCAATATTCAGAAAATATTACCGTTTATAGAGATGCAAATTGTTTTATTGTTGGCCCTTATGCAGACCTAGCATTTGAAATTAAGCGTTTTGTAATTGGTCTTAATGGATATTATAGTATAACGTCTCAAGATGTAGCCATGTATAAATCCGTAAATATATTGTCATCTGCTGATGAGAACTCTTCTTTGTCGGCTTTCCATCACTATTGTATGTACTTGACTTTCGGTGTTAAATTTTAAGAAACGGTTTGTAAACAATAGAATAAAGAAATATTATGAAAGCGAAAATATTTTTCTTAGGCATTATTAGTGTATTGTTTGCCCTGTCCTCCTGTCAAGATTATACAGCAGAATTACAGGCGGAGCTGGAAGGAAGAAAGACGGATATAATTTCAACAGAGAATACCCAAGAAGAGAATAATACCGAGAAAGAGAATAATACCGAGGAAGAAAATAATACCGAGGAAGAGAATAATACCGAGGAAGAGAATAATACCGAGGAAGAGAATACTGAAGATGATGTTCCTACGGAAGGATATTTTTCTGGTGTTAGTTTTGACCGATGTTCTGATGTCAAGGGGCAGGAATTTGTATACGATTTAGAAAAAGAAATAGATTATACTTTGGTTAGTCACCCTGACTGGATTGTTGTTAACCTAGACAATACTAAGCATAAGCTAACTCTTATTATCACAGAAAACACAGCAGGGTATCGCAATGGGTCAGTGACAATTAATGGAGCAGCAGATAATTTTTCTGCAACATATTATCAATTAGGCATCCCAACTGGATATGTAAATGGTCACGCGTATATAAATCTGGCAGGGACTAAATGGGCTACTTGTACCGTTGGAGCTTCAAGTCCGGAAGAAACGGGTTCTACATATGGTGCTATTGATGCTCACCAAATCGGATGTAAAAAATGGGGGGATGTGTGGCGTATGTCTACTTCAACAGACCAGACACCAGAAAATAACGCTTTAATTAAGTGTGCTGAGGTAAATATGAATGGTTGCAAGGGGGTTGTATGGATGTATGGTTCAAATGCATTATTTGTTGGTCATGATTTTGCTATAGATAAATGGTATAAGGTAATGAACAAACAGGGAGCACTTGTAGATTGGTGGAGTGGCTACACTTATCCAATTCGTTTAGTTGTAAATTAAATAATCATGATATGAGGTTATTTCTGTGTTATGTACTTTCCCTCTGTCTCACCAATGCGTGGTCAGCAGATGACGCATTGGTGAGATGTGAGGGAGAATACACGTTCTCTTTTTCTCAAGATATGCCCCGCACTCGGGCAATAGAGGAAGCGAAAGCCGCTGCCGTGCAGAGGGCGATAGGGGATAAGCTGGGCACCTTTATCAGTGCGCAGTCGTTCATGGAAATGACCACCAGTCAGCCGACGAAATTCTACCAGCTGTCGCAGTCGGTGGTGCGCGGACAATGGGTGAGTGATAAAAAGGAGCCTCAGTGTGAAGTAATCTTTCAAGACAACTTACAATTTGTCCGTGTCCGGGTGGATTTCATGGCACGTCCGATAGAAAAAGCACCGGCACAGTTTGAGTATCATGTATTGTGCAATGGCACAGAAGACCGTTTCGACAACGGAGGCATTTTTCATGGTAGCAGGTATCAGAGCAACAGCGACAGGTTCTATATGTCTTTCAAGTCTTGGAAAGAGGGCTATGTGGCAGTATTCTTTGAAGAGCCGGGCAAGGTGACTCGCTTGCTGCCTTATCAGGGGGAGGACGTTAGCGCCTTTCATGTGGCGCAAGGCGTGCGCAACGTGTTTTTCGACACTCCCGGCAACAGGTTTTACACTACATGCGTGGAGCAGGAAGTCAACCTGGTCCACGTCTTGTTTTCACCGGTAAACTTTATCAACAAGGATGTCCCGGAGGAGATGAGCATCAAGGACTACCGGAAGTGGCTGAGCCACGTAATGTCCTACAATCATGAGCTTCAGGAGTCTTTCACTCTCATCACCGTAAAGCCTCGAGATTGACTGTCGCACATCATGCAAAACGTTAAGCATTTCTTCACGCAGAAGTATTTCCTGGTGAGGTCTCTACTACGACATCTCATCGTCACGGTCCTTGCCTTCCTGCTTGTGGCGGTGTTTGCCTTCTCGGCCTATCAGATGCCTTTCATGAGTCCGATAGCAGAGACGATAAAGGACTATAAGATGACGGATGTGTACTACCATATCCTGCAGGACACGGAAGAGGTTGACACCAGTGATGTGGTGACAATCGTGGATATGTCGGATCTGTATTCCCGACGCGAGTTGGCAGCGGCATTGGAGGCGATAGAGCAGTGTCAGCCGCGTGTGATAGGCATCGATGTTGTTTTTGAGGGCTTGAAAGAAGACTCCGTCGGCGACGAGATGATTGCCGAGGTGGCCTTGACGCACAAAAATCTCGTGTTTTCCTATAAGTTGCTCGATTACGAAAACGATTCCATAGGCCATGCCATCACCGTACATTCCTTCTTTGCGCAGGATGAGGGTGCTGTAACGGAAGGCTACACCAATATGCCGCGGAACCTCTATGGAGGAATCAAACGCCAGCTGAGTCTTGGAGAAAAGGCGGAGGGGAAGCTCGTGCCGTCGTTCATCACCCAAACCGTGGCCATGTACGAAGGGCATAAGGTGGGTGAGGTGACTCCGGACGTTGTCAATATCAATTTTATTCCGCGCAAATATCGCATATTGTCTCCTGATTCAATAGCATTGCATCCGGAGTACATTAAGGACAAGCTGGTGCTCTTTGGCGCCATTAAGGAAGAGAACGACAGACACTACACGCCGCTGGGCAAGATGGCCGGGGTGGAGTTGCTGGCATACGCCGTCGAGACGCTTCTGCGAAAGAACGAAATACGTGAGGTCAACAGATGGGCCACGGTTGCGATTTCCTTCCTGATGGTGCTGTTGACACAGATGATGCTCAGCATTTATGCGTATTGGGCGCAGCATCGGCGCATCACTTTTTTCCGGGTCGTTTTGTCTGCATCGTTTACGAAGGGATATATGATGTTTTTCTTCATCAGCTTCTGGATGTGGATGGCCTTTGTTTTGTTTTACACCTACGATGTCACTTTGAACATGGGTCTGGCATTGTCTGCAATGGCTTTCCTGATTCTGGCCCGATGCATATACGATGAAGTTATTGTTGTTTTGTATGATAAGAAAAATGGGAAATAGAATTGTTGCAATATTGTTTGCCCTTGCTTTCCTTGCAGGAGTTTGTTCAGATCTTCACGCTCAGAGCAAATCTGTATCCAAAGCATCCAAGATATATACGCGTTATGTAAAGGATAAGGCAAACGGCGAAGAGAAGAAAGCCCAAAAGCGCTCCAGCGACCCTGCCACTGTGACGCGTGAAAAAGCAGAGAATGAGGATGGCGCGGACGACCCGATGCAGGACGACTTTGAGGATTTTGAATCGTTTCGCAGAAATGCGAGGAAGGATTTCTCGAATTTCCGTGACGAGGTCAATCGGGACTATGCAGAGTTCGTCAAGGAGGCTTGGGCGTCGTTCCGTGCACAGCCTGCCGTGCCGCAACCCAAGGAAGACGAGAAGCCTCCTGTGGTGATTAATGACGACGAGAAGAAGAAAGCCCCCCAAGACAACCCCTTGCCCATAAAGGAGACTGTGACTCCTCCGGTGCCGGAGCCTCAGCCTAAACCTGTTGCTCCGATACGCGAACAGCCTGTGGCCGACGAGACGCAGTGCGATTTTGCAGTGTACGGCACCTCCATGAAGGCTCGTTTCAATGATGGGCAGAGGTTCCAATTGTCGGGACTTGACGGCAACAGCATCGCAAAAGCCTGGGAGAAGTTGTCGGGCAGTGACTACAACAACACGATTCGCGATTGCCTGGCTCTGAGACAGACGAAGCATCTGAGCGATTGGGCTTACCTGAACATGCTGAGCGCCATGTCCGAGGCCTGCTTGGGAAAGACCAATGAAGCCACTCTGCTGACGGCCTTCATCTTCTGCCAGTCGGGATACCAGATGCGACTGGCCGTTGCCGGCGACAAGCTGAGAATGCTGTATTCTTCGAAGCATTTTATTTTTGGCAAACCGTATTATGACATTGACGGGACTGATTACTATGTCTTCAACGGCGACGAGCAATCGTTGAATATCTGCAATGCACAGTTCCCGAAAGAGAAGGCCTTGTCCCTTTATATAAACAATGCGCAAGATTTCGATGTGATGACATCCGGTCAGAGAACTCTCTCTTCCGTGCGTTATCCCGATATGTCCGTGCGTGTGGCGGTGAATAAGAATCTCGTGGACTTCTTCAATGAGTATCCCACGTCGATTATCAATCATAATTTCATGACGAAATGGGCCATATATGCCAACACGCCTTTGGACAGGTCTGTCGCATCGTCGCTGTATCCCGCACTGAAGGAATTCATTGGGGGCAAGAGCGAGAAAGAAGCTGCGGAGCGCCTCTTGAACTGGGTGCAGACGGCGTTTGTCTATGAATATGACGACAAGGTGTGGGGTGGTGACAGAGCCTTCTTTGCCGAAGAGACGCTCTACTATCCCTATTGCGATTGTGAAGACCGCTCTATCCTGTTTTCGCATCTTGTGCGTGACTTGTTGGGTTTGGACGTCATCCTGGTCTTTTATCCCGGTCACCTGGCCACGGCGGTTTGCTTTAAATCGGACGTTAAGGGAGACTACATTATGAACGACGGCAGGAAGTTTGTCGTATGCGACCCCACATACATAGGAGCGCCCTTGGGAATGACCATGCCGGGAATGAACAACAGTGAGGCTACGGTGATTTTGTTAAACAATTAAATTGATAACCCAAAGATTCACCCCGACGACACTATCGCGTATGAAGCAACACGCTAAACATATCTTCCTGATGACATGGCTTCTGCTCTTGTTGGGAGTCTTGTCGTCCTTTGGACAGCTGAAGTTTCGTGTGACGGATTTTGCTGCAGATCCCTTCGACCTCACGGCCCGCAACGACCAGTATAAAAAAGTGGACGGCAGCGGGTCACTTTATGCTATTATCAAGGTGAGTGGGGAGGAAGGAGATAACCTGCGTGAGTATCAGTTCAATTTCGGCAACATGAACCATCTCATAGAGGAGCATGACGGCCTGCTGTGGATCTACGTCCAAAAGAACGCCAAACGTGTCACCATCCGTCGCAATGGGTATACTCCTCTGCTCAACCACGACCTGCAAACGACCATTGAGGAGGGAAAAACCTACCGCATGAAGCTCTCTGCCCAGGGTCCTGTAATCTATACGCAAATGGTGATGTTTCAGACAGAACCCAAAGTGACAGGGGCAGTAGTCATGATACGACGTGAAGGAGGTGACTCGCCCAAGGAGTTGTTCGGTACAACAGATGTCACTGGTGTTACTGCCAAGGGTCTGGAGTTTGGTACCTATACCTACGAGGTGATGGCTGAAAACTATTATTCCTCTGAAGGACGGTTCACGCTTAACAGTCAGACAGAGACGCACAGAGAGAATGTGATGCTGCGCAGTAATGGCGCCAATATAACACTGGCTGTAGCTACTAATGCCGATATCTATATCAATGGGACGAAGAAGGGTACACGTTCATGGACGGGCTCGCTGAAGGCCGGCCTTCATAATGTGGAATGCCGTCAGGAAAATCACCGTCCGTCTTCTCAAACCATATCGGTGAAAGAAGGCGAGGATCAGAGCATCGTCCTGGCACCGCCGACTCCCATTATGGGTGTTTTGGCAATCACATCAACCCCCTCTGGGGCTGCTATCTATGTGGATGGCAAGTCCTATGGTACAACGCCGCGTAACATCACGGACCTTCTTATCGGCCAGCATACGGTTAAACTCAGTTTGAACGGTTATGGTGAAGCACAGACGACAGTTGACGTCAAAGAACAACAGACCACAGATATAAATCTGGCATTGAAGGAGAAGGATAGGGCTGTTACGATTCCTAATGAAAACGAGTCCACTGTGTCGGATGATGATTTGTCACAGATCAACATAATATATACTGATGGTGTTTTGACTGTAGACGGGATCCAATATAATATGGTGCGCGTGGAGGGCGGAACGTTTCAGATGGGGTATGGAAATAACGAGTCGAATGAAGCCCCTGCACATTCCGTAACATTGAGCAGTTATTATATTGGACAGACAGAGGTTACCCAGGCCCTTTGGCGAGCCGTTATGGGTAAGAATCCGTCTTTCTTTAGAGGCGCCTTATTGCCTGTGGAGAATGTGTCGTGGAACGATTGTCAGGAATTTATTCGCAGGCTCAATCTACTTACGGGGAAGAAATTCCGTTTGCCAACAGAAGCCGAATGGGAATTTGCCGCCCGTGGAGGCACTATGAGCAAAGGGTATAGGTATAGCGGAAGCAACAGTCTTAGCAAGATTGCATGGTATAATAAAAACAGCGAAGGCAATACACATCCTGTGGCTACCCAACAACCCAATGAACTTGGCCTTTATGATATGACAGGCAACGTGTGGGAATGGTGTCAAGATTGGAAAGGTCCATATTCTTCTGTTTCAGTGACGAATCCTATAGGACCGGCAACAGGTTCTTTCCGTGTGGATCGCGGTGGCAGTTGGAGCAGTATGGCAACCTTTTGCCCATTGGCTTATCGTAGCCACCATGCACCATCAAATAGCAATGACTACATAGGCTTTCGCCTGGCTCTCTCAGAATAGAATTCTTTTAAATGAAGTAGGGTAGTAGTCTTATAAAAACGTCGTGAGACAAATGAGACTAACGATACAAAACAGACACGTTGCATATAAATCTTTAAGCATTATATTTTATTTTTTAATTTTTTTTGTATTTTTGTACGCGGAATGGTATAAAATATGAAGCAACACGCTAAACATATCTTCCTGATGACATGGCTCCTGCTCTTGTTGGGAGTTTTGTCGGCCTTCAGCCAGCAACTGACATTTCATGTCGTGAACTTTGCGGAGGATCCCTTCGACCTCACGGCCCGTAGTGAGCAGTTTAAGAAGGTGGATGGCAGCGGGGCTCTCTACGCCGTCATCAAGGTGGGTTGCACCAATCCGGAGGGCTTGCGCGAATACAACTTCAACTTCGGCAACATGAATCACCTGGTGGAGTGGCACGACGGCAAGCTTTGGGTGTATGTGCAGAAGAACGCCAAGATGGTCACCATCATGCGCCCGGGCTACACCACCATTGACCGTTACGACCTGCACACCACCATCGAGTCGGGTAAGACCTACGTGATGCAACTCAGCGAGCAGGCCCCCGTGATTATGACCCAGATGGTGATGTTTCAGGTGAAGCCCGCCGACGCCCGCGCCACTGTCATGATACGCCGCGAGGCTGCCGGCGCTCAGGAGGAAGTCTTCGGCATCACCGATGCGGAGGGCAGCGTGGCCAAGACGCGGGAATACGGCACCTACACCTACCGCGTGATGGCGGAGAACTACCACAACACCGAGGGCCGCTTCACGCTGAACAACAGAGGCGAGACACACATTGAGAACGTCTCGCTGCGCCGCAACGGCGCCAACGTCACGCTCTCCGTGGCGTCTGACGCCGACATCTATGTCAACGACCAGAAGCGCGGTACCCGCTCGTGGACGGGCCTGCTCCGCGCCGGCACCTATCAGGTGGAGTGCCGCCAACAGAACCACAAGTCGTCTTTCCAGACCATCACCGTCGCGGAGGACAAAGACGCCGCTGTCACGCTCACGCCGCCCACGCCCATTGTCGGTACGCTGGCCGTGAACTCTTCCCCCTTGCGTGCCACCATCAGGATTGACGGCAAGGATTGTGGCACCACCCCCAAGATGCTCCCCGAAGTGTTGATCGGCCGACATACCCTGACGCTGAGCCGTGAGGGCTACGAGGACGCCCAGACCACGATAGACATTGCGGAGCAGCAGACGACGGACATTAATCTCACGCTGAAGGAGAAGCCTAAGCAGACGACGCCCTCTGTTGGCGGCACGCCCAATGCCTCCGGCGGCCGCACGTTCACTGTGATGGGCGTCTCTTTTGTGATGATGCCCGTTGAGGGCGGCACGTTCCAAATGGGCGGCACGGCGGAGCAGGGCAGTGATGCCTATAATGATGAGAAACCCGTCCACAGCGTGACCCTGAGCAGCTACTCCATCGGCCAGACGGAAGTGACGCAGGCGCTGTGGAAAGCCGTGATGGGTTCGAATCCCTCTAACAGGAAGGGTGATAACCTGCCTGTAGAAAGAGTTTCCTGGAACGACTGTCAAACCTTCATCACAAAGCTCAATCAACTCACAGGCCAGAACTTCCGCCTGCCCACAGAGGCAGAGTGGGAATATGCAGCCCGAGGCGGTAAGCTGAGCAAGGACTATAAGTACAGCGGCAGCAACACGATCGCAGACGTAGCGTGGTACACGGACAACAGCAGCAGCAAGACACATCCCGTCGCTACGAAGCTGCCCAACGAACTCGGTCTCTACGACATGAGCGGCAATGTGTGGGAATGGTGTCAGGACTGGTATGGCTCCTACAGCAGCTCCACTCAATCGAATCCCACGGGTCCTTCTTCGAGCTCTCGCCGCGTGTACCGTGGAGGCAGTTGGGGCTACTACGCGTGGTGCTGTCGCGTGTCCCGCCGGCACGGCAGCACGCCCTCGGGCACGTTCAACCACCTCGGCTTTCGTCTTGCCCTTTAGTTCAACCTGAATAATAGAAAGAAAAAGATAAATATGCAACACATTCGGCCAATATTTCTTTTCGTCTTTGCCCTGCTCCTTGTGAGTCTTGCGGGGCAGGCGCAAAACTGGGACTACATCCGTTCCTCGGGTGAATACTACTACGGCGTGGGCGTGGGCGCCACGGAGGCGGAGGCTTCCGAGGCCGCGATGGCCGAGCTGGTGGGCATGATCGCCACCCACGTGTCGAGCGAGTTTGTCGGCATCGAGGACGAGACCAACACCAACGGCAACATCGACCACAAAGCCCGCGTGCTCAACTGCGTGCGCACCTATTCGCAGTCCACGCTGACCAACGTGGAGAAGTGGGTGGTGGGCAAGGAGCCCAACGTCACCGTGCGCCGCTACATGAAGCGCTCCGAGCTAGCCCGCATCTACGAGGCGCGCATCGCCAAAGCCAGGGACATGGTCTATATTGCCGGAGAGGCCAAGAAGAAGGGTAAGATCGACATGGCCCTGCAATACTACTACTGGGCCTATTCCCTCATCCGCTCCGTGCAGCGCCCCGACGAGGTGACGGGCGAGGACGGTCGCATCCTGGTGAACTGGATCCCCCTGCGCATCAACGAGATATTGGGTGACGTGGACGTGAAGTTTGACCACCGTGACGGCGACTTTGTCGATCTGCTCTTCACCTATCAGGGACAACCCGTATCGAGCCTGGAGTTCAACTACAACGACGGCCGCACCATGTGTCAGGGCAGCGCCAAGGACGGGCGCGGCATGATGGAGATGGTGCCCGGCTACGAGACGTCCACCTACCACGTCAGCCTGGAATACGAATACGCCGGACAGGCGCGCGGCGACGCCGAGATGCAGAGCGTGCTGGACGTCATCACGCGCAAGACCTTCCCCAAGGCCGAGCACACGGTGAAGGGCAAAGGCGGCAATGCTGCGCAGCCTAAGAAGGACCTCACCATCACCGCCTCCGGCCGCCCCGCCGCCGTGAAGAGCGACGGCACGGGCGTCAACCTCAAGCCCAGCGCCACGCAGACGGTGGCCGAGTCCGATGCCTTCGTCGCCACGATGAACCAGGTCATCACCGCCATCCAGCGCCGCAGCTACTCCGACGCCAACCGCTGCTTCACGCTCGACGGTCTGGATATGTACAACAAGCTCATCTCCTACGGCACGGGTCGCATCGTGGGCACGCCCAATATCTCCTTCTTCAAGGGCACCAACGGCACCGTTGTGGCTCGCGGCCTGCAGATGTCGTTCTCCTTCAAGTCGGGCACGAAGAAGACCTATGTGGAGGACGTCGTCTTCACCTTCAACACGGAGGGCCGCATCGACAACGTGGCCTTCGGTCTGGGTCAGGTGGCCGAGAACGACATCCTTTGCAAGTACGCCCCCGGATGGAGCGACGAGACGCGCGAGGTGTTGATGGAGTTCATGGAAAACTACAAGACGGCCTACTGTCTCAAGCGCCTCGACTACATCAGCGACATCTTTGCCGACGACGCCGTCATCATCTCCGGCAACGTGGTGAAGCGCCCGAGCAGTCAGATTCCCGGCGAGCGCGGCGTCTCCGTGGGCGGACAGGACATCATCCAGTACAACCGCTACACGAAGGACGGCTACCTGAAGAAGCTCAAGGAAAACTTTGCCCGCAACGAGTTCATCAACATACGTTTCTCCAACAACGAGGTGCAGTGGCTTGAGAAATACAAGGACAAGAAGCTCTTCGCCATCCAGATCGGTCAGGAATACAACTCCTCGCGTTACGCCGACAAGGGCTTCCTCTTCCTTCTGGTGGACATGACCGACCGCGAAGCCCCGCAAATCAAGATACGCACCTGGCAGCCCAACGAGGTGTCGATGGACAAGCTCTACAATGCCGGCGACTTCTACAGCGAATAACATCCCTCTGACACCATGAAACAACTGCTGTTCTCGTTTCTCCTTCTGCTCTTTGCCGCAGCCGTCGGTGCCTCTACGCGCCGGGCGCTTCTGATTGGCCTGTCGGAGCAGGCGGACCCGTCGTGGAGCAGGATACACGGGGAGAACGACGTGCGGCTGATGAAAAACATGGTGACGAATGCAGGCTTCACCGACATCTCCGTTCTGGTCAACCGTGAGGCCACGAAGCAGGGCATCGTGCAGGCCCTGGAGCGTCTGGCGTCGCGCTGCGCGAAGGGGGATGTGGTGTATATTCACTACAGTGGCCACGGCCAGATGATCTCCGACCTCGACGGCGATGAGGCCTTGCGCCATCCCGGCAAGCGTCACGCCCGCTGGGACGAAAGTCTCGTGCCCTACGACGCCCGACTCGTTTACGGCCCTGACGACCGTGGTGAGAAGCATCTCACTGATGACGAACTCTCTCGCCACCTCGGCGCCATACGCAAGAGGCTGGGGCAGACGGGGCGCCTCTATGTGGTGTTGGATGCCTGCCACAGCGGCGACGGCACGAACGGCCCGTCGGACGAGCCCGCACGCGGTGTGGACACGGAGTTCGTCATTCCCCGGAATGCGCCGGTGCCGGCCAAGCCTGCCGCCGTGACCCCCGACGAGTGGATGACCGTCAGCGCCTGCCGCCCGTATCAAATCTGTTTCGAGCAGAGCAAACCCAAGGCCGGTAAACTCACGCTGGCGCTCTTTGGCATCGGGCCTCAGATGTTCCGGCTGTCGGCTGCCAATCTGCAAAAACGACTTCAGGACTATATCGACCGTCATCCCGGGCGCCTGCCCCAGAATCCTGTGGTGACGGGGAAACCTTGACGATAACCTTAACGATAACCTTAACTTTAACTTTAACTTTAACACAAAACAAGGGTTACTTATTCACATCATGATACATCAACTGTTGAACAGGCAAAGGAAAGAGCTGCCGTCGGACGCAGACATCGTGGCGGGCCTTCAGGCTCACGACAGGAGTGTGGAAGAGCAGTTCTACCGGAGCGCAAAACAGTATTTCATGACACACTTCAAAGACATCTTCTTCGACGAAGACCGCAAGCAGGAGATCTTCCAGGACTCGGTGCTCCGCCTCTGGACCGAGATCGAAGACGGACGCATCCGCGCCGCCGGTGCCCATCTGGAGCGCCTTCAAGCCTCCGGAGCGTGGCTGCCCATGACGGCGAATCTCACGACGTTTCTCATGGCCATCGCCCGCAACAGCTACCGGGAGGTGGTGCGCAGCAACAAGGAGCAGACCTACGGCAACATCTTCGACATCACCCCCGCCGGCGGCGCGCCGATGCAGGACGTGGACGATGCCGATGAGGCCGACGACATCCGCATCATCGACGAGTGCATCCAAGAGATGCCGCCCCGCTGCCTGGAGATTCTCACGCTTTTCTACTACGAGGGCCGCTCGCTTGATGAGATCATGACGCTTCGCTGCGGCAAGAACGAGAGCAAGACGGGTCTGAAGACCGCCAAATATAAATGTATGCAGACGCTCAAGCAGCGTGTGATGGAAAGGAGGGGACAGCTATGAAACGCCAGTGGACTGAAGAAGAACTCGAGCGCCGCATCGCCGACCGGCTCGGTGAACGTCAGCGCAAGTTAAACCGGATGGAAGAGTGGGAGCGTCCGCGTCGCAACGTACGGCTGTGGAAACCTGCCGCCACCGTCCTGGCTCTGGCCGCCTGTCTGGCTGTGGCGGTGTACGTCTCGCCGCTCTCGGGCGGCAGCGACATCGGCGCAGACTACGATGAGGCTGCGCGCGGCACGGGCATCAATGTGCAGCCGCTCCTGCGTGAGGGTCGCTACGACGAGGCGTTGGGCAAGGTGGACAGCGCGCTTCGGGTCGCCGACCGCAACATCCGTGAGCTCAACGACGAGCATTTCGACGACGAAGTGGAGTATGCGCTGCAGTCGGAGGAGATGAAAAAGGAACGCTTGCAGGCCCTGAGAGAAAAAATTATGCAAAAAATGAACAATTGAGGGTTACCTTCCGCCGTTCCCTGCATTAATGAGCAAAGAGACACGAAACATTAACTTATTTATTAACCCATAAAAACAACACAACTATGATGAAGAAAATGATTTTGATGGTGGCAGCAGTTCTGATGACTTCCACCGCAGTGAATGCCCAGAGTGCTATTGATCTGGCCAAGCAGCAGAAGGAGTTGAACGACATCAACCGCAAGATGCTCAACCAGAAGCCCACCAAGGACGCCAAGAAGCAGGCCAAGGAGTTAAAGAAGGAAGGCTGGCTTGTGCCCGCCGGTGAGTTGAGCATCGAGCAGCAGCTGACCAAAAGTCAGCTGATGGGCGAGGAGCTGATGGCCGACGAAAACGGTGCGCCCACCAAGCGCTTCATCATGCAGACGGGCCTGCAGACCTCCGGCTCGTACAACGCCGGCTATGCCGCTGCTCGCACCGCCGCTATGACCGAGCTGGCCGGCCTCCTGAAGACGGAGCTTGTGAGCGCCTTCCAGCAGAAACTCGACAACGCGCAGAATTCCAGTATCGACGCCGCTACGGTGGACAAGTTCAACCAGCGCACCAAGGGCATCATCGACCAGGCTCTGACCAATTCGATCTCCTGCGTGAAGATCTACCGCCGTCTGCCCAACAACAACTTCGAGGTGCAGGTGCAACTGGCCTTCGACAAGAAGGAGCTGGCTGCCCGCCTCAAGCGCAACATGCAGAAGGAGCTTGAGAAGGAGGGCGACGAGGAGTTGGGCGGCATCGTGAATGACGTGTTGAGCAACAAGTTCTGATGAAACGCACGCTGATTTTATTGGGCCTGACGGTCCTGTGTCTGACCGGGAGTCGGGCGCAGGACCTCAGCCGCAGTCGGGCCCACAGCGCGCTCGACGAGTTCCGCAAGGAGGCGAGGACCGACTTCGAGAACTTCCGCAAGCAGTGCATGGACGACTTCCTGTCCTTCATGCGCAACCCGTGGAAGGCGTTCGAGTCGGAGGCGCCGAAGCCCAAGCCCAAGGAGGAGACCGTGCCTCCGCAGGTGGCGCCCGAGGAAGACCGTAAGGCCCCCGCTGACGATACGCCCGTCACCATCGACGGTGTGGTGCCCCCGCAGCCCGAGGTGCCGCAGCCCAAGCCTGCCGTGCCCATTGAGGAAGATAAGGGCACTGACAAGTCCATGAGCTTCACCTTCTTCGGCACCGCCGCCAGCGTGCATTTCGACGCCCGGAGCGGCCCCAAGTTGAAGGGCTTGGATGTCAACGACATCGCCACCTTCCTGGAGACGTTGGAGAAGAACGGCAACGACCGCCTCATCCACGACTGTCTTCAGATACGCCTGACGCGTCATCTGAGCGACTGGGCCTACCTGCAGATGTTGCAGGCGCTTGCGGAGGCCGCCTACGGCAAAGGCACCAGTGAGGCCGAGCTGCTTAAGGCCTACATCTATTGCCTCTCGGGCTACAAGATGCGCATTGCCCACAACGGGCAGTGGGTCAAGATGCTCTTCTCTTCGCGCAACGTGCTCTTCGGCCTGCCTTCGTTCACCATCGACGGCGACACCTACTACTGTGCCGACATGATCATGGGTTCGATGTACGTCTGCGAGGCCGCTTTCCCCGGTGAGAAGCAGATGTCGCCGGGCATCACGGAGCGCCAGCAGTTCGACATGAGGGCCTCCGAGCCGCGTACGCTTGTCTCCAAGCAGTTCGCCGACGTGCGTGTGACCTCCAGTGTCAACCGCAACCTGCTGGACTTCTACGCCACTTATCCCACGTCGTACTACGGCGGCGACATCATGACGCGCTGGGCCATGTTTGCCAACACGCCGATGCAGGAGGAGGTGTGCCGCTCGCTCTATCCTCAGCTCCGGCAGCTCTTCAACGGGCGCTCGGAATACGAGAAGGTGTCGCGCCTTCTGAACCTCCTGCAGACGGGTCTCGAATACGAGTACGACAACAAGCTTTGGGGCGGCGACCGCATCTTCTTCTCCGAGGAGAGCCTCTACTATCCTTATTGCGACTGTGAGGACCGCGCCATCCTCCTGACGCGCCTCGTGCGCGACCTGGTGGGACTCAAGTGCATCCTTATCTACTATCCCGGCCACCTGGCCTGCGCGGTGGAGTTCAACGAGGACGTGAAGGGCGACTGCATCCAGCTCGACGGCCACAAGTTCATCGTGTGCGACCCGACCTACATCGGCGCCCCCGTGGGCCACACCATGAAGGGCATGGACAATGCCACGGCCAGAGTAATACTTTTGCAATGATAGCGTGCGCGCGAGCCGTCGGTGTGGCATACGGTAGCCATCTGAGAAAGTCAGTGGTGATGACATCTATCCCGGCATGCTCATTAGGGAGATGGAGTAGTCACTCCTTTTCTCTAAGTAACATGCCGGGATAGAAATCTTTGCCGCTGACGACTTCAAACTCTGTGTAGCCAAGACCTGCATTCCTGTCATTCTCATCCGGCATATAGCGATTGTCCCAAATCAGATTTTTCTTGGGACTGATAACACCGACACGCAAATATGACACGTGTCCGTTGTCATCAATCTGTCTTTCTAAAACCTCAAATTTGGATTCCGGCGTAATGTCCTCTTTAAGTCCGACATGGGCTCTGAGTGGATCTGTGCTCACCAGTGGCGCCTTGATTCGAAAATCCGGGTGAGTGTGTTGCAGATTGGCAATATTCTGGTCAATAGCTCGTGTGCATACCTTTACTAACAGCTTGTTGGGATCCTTGACGCCGGAAAGAGCCGTCTCTTGCGACTTGCAAAACGTCTTGCCCACAAATTCCATCTGCCATTGTGCGCCGTCCCTTTTGAAAGCGTTAATCTTTTCGAGGTCCTGTGCATTCTCCGTATAATAGTTGTCATAGAAGGAGTATGCTATGTCGTCATCCCACTTCAGACGGAAAAGATAGCTGGTGATTTCCACCCGAAAGCCGCCGATGTCGTAAAGGTGATTAAGAGCTTTCGTGCTGCCGACATAGGCACCGGCAAAAGCCTGTAACAACGAAAAGGCGCCGGCCCTGCTGGTGTAGCGAATATCGTTGATGACAAGGTATGTGTTTTTGATGAGCTGCTCACCGGCATCTTCCAACAGGGCTTTGCCTCGCAGACTTTGTCTGGCGATGTTGATTTCTTTCTGAGAGGCGTTGTAGAAGCCGCGCTGTTTGATGAGCTCCATGTCAAAACACCCGGTTTCACGATTGCGGTCAAACCATTTTGCCACCATTTTTTGACCCAGGTTGACCTGCTCGCAAAACGACAATATGTTTTTTGTCTGGTCGCCTTCCGATTCGGCAAAAGATACAACATTGACGCCCAAGTCGTGGTTGTTGAACCTTTCGGGGAAACGGCTTTGCTTATACACATCGACGATGACATCCTCATATTTCTGGTTGAGGTGTTTAATCATCATCATGTGCAGCGAACTGCGTTCGTAGTCATAGTCGTCTTCAGACTGGGCTGCGACAGCAACGGAAAAGCAGAGGGCTGACAATAAGGCGAAATGTTTCAGAAGCCCCATTCTCCCTCAGTCTTGTAGTGAACGCCTGAAGTCTTTTGACTGTTATCGCCGCCTTTGATGCCCATTTTTACCAACTGCTTTTTGACTCCGCTGTAATATTTCATCAGGGAAAATGCATTCATCGATTTCTTTGTGATGTTGTAATCTGCGGGAATGACAAACTCATCATCGTTAACGGCGCGTGGGTTAATCTCAATAACGTCGGCCTCATAGTAGATACTCAGTTCGCCTACGCCAAATCCCACGTGACCGCCATCGTACTTATATATCCATTTTAAGGGAAGATTCTTCACCTCAAGCCCTTGCAGGTTGTAGGGGAACACCTGAGGCGCCGGAATATTGTCGGCCGTCAGTGTCTTGACATCATAAGTCTGATCCATGCCGCCCATGGTGCGAACGATGCGTCCCTCGGACAAACTGCATTGCTGCCCCAGCAACTCGCTTTTCTTGTTTTGATCGGCATAGGTGTATTCTTTCAGTTTGCCCACAGTATGGCTGTAGTTGATGTCACGGTTGATCAGAACCAGCTGGGACTCAATGTTGTTAGAGAAGTCAATACCGGTCTTCGTGGCTTCAAAAAAGTGAACCAGTGACTTGTTGGCAATATCACCTATGAGATGTACCCCGGTGGTCTCGTCTATGACGTGCATTTTGGTGTCTTTCATGATCATACGCATCTTGTGTACACCGTTGAACCAAATGGAGTTGGCCATCTTGAGCAGGTAATCGGAGTAGTTTTCGTAGGTCTCATAAACGATTTCCCCCTCAAAAGGAGTCTCTTGGGCAGAAATGTTTTGAACAAGTGCACAAAACATAATCGTCAGGGCAATGCAAATCTTTTTCATGATTTTATATTTATTTGGTTATTGACATACACAAAAATACGGATAATTTCTAATAATTAACAGGTGATATGCTATTTTTTTTATAATAATCCGGCAAACTGTACATTTTATGGATTACATTGAGCATAAATTTGTATGATTTGGCTGCAGAATTAAGAAATCGCGAAGGAAAAGGTCGCCGTGCATCATCTTCTGGGCTGCCTTGGCACGGCGCTCTTTATTGTCATCTTTATTGTAGCGTTGTTGATCTGGGTGCTGAAGTGAGGTAGGGTAGTTGTCTTTCGGAAATTTTATGCCCTTATTTTATGCTATTTAGCATGTTGTTAATTATATCTGGCCGAATTTCGACTGACATGTTAATTTATTTTAATAAATTGGTGCCGATTTTGAGCTAAATATAAGTGATATATCCAAAAAAACGCATAATTAATCAGCAGATTAACAAATATTGACCTGACTTACGACACCATGAAACCATCAGACTTTATACACCCGGAGGATGCTGCTGCGTTGCGGCAGATGGAGAACATTCCCGGCTTTGCTACACTGGTGAAGAAGATACTGGCCATCGGCATAGAGAATCTCCAATACGGCGTGAATATGGCGTCCTCAATACGTTTGTCCGAGAAGCAACTGCCGCAGCTCTACAGGCATCTGCCGCCCATCTGCCAGAAGCTGGGAATCAAGGAGCCGGAGTTCTATCTCCAGATGAACCCCATGCCCAATGCCTGGACCTCGGGTGATACGCGCATCTACATCACGATGACTTCCGGTTTGGTGGAAATGATGAGCGACGAGGAACTGGATGCTATCATCGCACATGAGTGCGGACATATCCTGTGTCGTCATGTGCTTTATCATACCGTAGCAGGATGGTTGACGGAAGGCCTGACGGGCGTCTTGGGGGATCTCACGCTTCCCATCAGATATGCCATCCTTTATTGGAGTCGCAAGAGCGAGCTGTCTGCCGACCGTGCGGCCAGCATCATCACCTCTCCTGAGGTTGTTGCAAGCACAATGGCGCGTCTGTCTGGCGGCCCCAAGAGCATCACCTCGCAGATAGACATGCAGGAATGGGCCCGACAAGCCGATGAGTATGAGAAGATACAGAACGACGGTCTGTGGAACAAAGCGTTGCAACTCTCCGTCATCGCGGGCCTCGACCATCCGTTCTCTGCAGTGCGAGTTCGGGAGATTCTTAAGTGGGGCGAGAGTGAACAATATCGGCAGATAAAGAATGGCGGTTCGCTCTTCAATCCTTCCGCACATGTATGTCCTAACTGTGGCTCTGCAGTGGAAGACGATTGGAAATTCTGCCGCAACTGCGGTCAAAAACTTTAACTTTAACCCTTAACCATAAAAAACATGTTATTCAACGAACAAGGATATATTGACATTGATGAGATGCTGGCTCAGGAGCCCTCGTTCCGTAAGATTATGGAGGATGGGGTAGTGACAGCCGATGAGCTGCGCGAGCAGACGGACACCGTGATTAATCTGCTTCATGAAGTGGAGAATAAGTTTACCAACGAACAGCAACAGCTGGTGAAGCGTCTCTTTGCCGAAACCAATGTTCTTTCGGCAATATACCGCTATTATGAACTTCAAAACATCAGATAGTCATGGCTACATACAGTAAGAAGGAATTTCTGGCAGCTCAACCCTCTCAGATTGGAGCTATAGCCGATGCCATCTGTGACGCATTCCGGGCAGACGACTTTGAGGTGAATGTTGATACGCTCATGAGCGGCGGCAAGGATATCAGCATCACCAAGGGCAATGTGTTTAAGGCCGTGCTGGGTATGCGTTCAGCTCTGAAAGTGACGCTGACGCCTCAGACGGACGGCGTACTCTTTGAGGCCAATGTCGGCATTTTCGGGCAGCAGGCCATCCCGACCGTCATCTCGATGTTTTTCTTTTGGCCAGTGTTGTTGACTCAGATCTGGGGTTTGATAGAACAGTCGGCTTTGGATGACCGGGCTCTGGAGGTAGCAAAGAAAGCCATTGGCGCATCCTCAGGATATACGAGCGAATTTATACCTACTGGCACTTCCGTGAAATTCTGCACGCACTGTGGCGCCAAGATTCCGGCCGGCGCCAAGTTCTGCTCGGAGTGCGGGGCGAAGGTGGAATCGTGCTAAAATAGTTACTCAAATTAGGATAAATAAAAAGAGGTAAATGCCAGAGAATAAACACGATATATTCATCAGTTACAGTCGCCATGACCTGGAGCGCGTCAAAGCGATAAAGCAAGATTTAGAACTTGCCACAGGTGCGTCCTGTTGGATGGATTTGGAAGGCATTGAGAGCGGCGAACAATTTGAGAAAGTAATCATTTCCGCAATAAATCGCAGCGATACGATGCTTTTCATGTTGAGCAAATCCTCGATGAACAGCGAGTGGGCGCTTGACGAACTTGATTTTGCCAAAAAGAAGAAGAAACGTATCGTAATAGTACATCTTGAAGAAGTAGAACAGACCGATCGGTTTTATTTTCGTTATCATAAATATGATCAGATTAAATGGAACGATAAATCGCAACGAGAGAAATTATTCCGAGATATTTGCCGATGGATAGGTAAAGAGCAGGAATCAGGTTTGGGTTCCTCAAAAGATGTTACTTTGAATGAAAGAAATGAGGATTCAGGATTTAAGTACTTTCTCAAGAATAAGAAAGGATGTAGTATAACGATAAGTATTGTTTTGTTGCTTGTTATCGCTTATCTTCCTTTAAAGAATTTGATGTTTAGCCGTAATTCCGATTCCTCTGTTCATTCCACCATAGATATAGAATCTGCCAGCCCAACAATGGACGACGCAAAATGTAAGTCTGTTGATCTGGGTTTGCCCAGTGGTACATTGTGGGGAGACAGAAATCTTGGCTCGAAATCGAGGTAAAAACAAAAGACGACTATTCAAGATACACCTATGTTGAGCAACTTAAGCCGGGTGACAAGTTGGCCGGTTATAAGCAGGATGCTGCCACAGCAGAATTGGGAGAAGAATGGGTAATGCCAACAGAAGCTCAATTCAAAGAACTAATAAGCGAATGCAGATGGATTTGGAAGAAAGTTGATGGCCATAACGGATATGAGATTATAGGCAAAAACGGCAATAAGATATTTCTTCCGGCTTCAGGGTGGAGTAGTGACACCACATTCCAATACCGCAATCAATATGGATACTATTGGACATCAGAGCGTTCTTCCAATTCCCGTTATGCTAGGAGCCTGCAGTTCCCTAAAAATGGCAAGGGTATCGTCGGAAACGGCGAACTACACGTCGGACGCAGCATAAGAGCCGTGTATATGTTTGAGGCAGTTGCAGAATGAAATGTATCGAGCCGCGTGCAGAACTTATAGGTGATATGAGGGTGTAATATCGGAGGAAAAAAAAGAGGAATAGGTATGGAACCCATCAAAGAATACTATGCATTCATAAGCTATAAGCGCGAGGATGAGAAATGGGCGCAGTGGCTGCAGGATAAGTTGGAACACTACAAGTTTCCCACTAATCTAAACGGCCGCACAGATTTGCCAAAACACATCCGCCCTACATTCCGAGATGTCACAGATTTGAAACCTGGCCTGTTGGCAGATGAGATAAACGAGGCCCTTCAGAATTCTGAATGGCTAATCGTTATTTGCTCTCCCCGTAGTGCCAAGAGTCCATGGGTTTGTAAAGAAGCACAAACGTTCATTGACCTTGGTCGAGCAGATCATATCATCCCTTTTGTTATTGAGGGAACCCCGTTCTCCGGTGACTCTTCTACCGAATGTTATCCGGATGCTCTGCTTAGTTTGACAGGAAGCCAAGAACTTCTTGCTGCCAATATAAGTGAAGGAGGGCGCGATTACGCTGCGGTTAAAGTCGTAGCAAAAATGTTCGACTTAAAGCCTGATACATTATGGCAGAGGTATGAAAGAGATCAAAGACGCAAAAGAAGAATATGGATAGGAGGCGCATTTCTGGCCGCTATGGTCGCTATAATTATAGCAACCTATTTTGTTTCTCTGAATAAAGAACTTGAAAAAACAATTGAAGATAGAGACACAGCTCTTCAAATTGCCGATAGCGCCTTGATTCAAGTTCGCAAAGATTCAGTATTACTAACGAAGCATTTGAAACGCATTATGAGCGATTCACTCACTTTAGCACTACAAAGGGATAATATTTTACAACAGAGAGATGCAATCGCAACTGAACGTGATAATGTTTTAAGGGCAAAAATGAAACTGGCGGAAGAAGAACTTCGACTTTTTGCAGAGAAGGCATTTTATTTAGCAAAAAATGGAGATTCTTATCTGGGAAGAATCATGTCGTTAGACATCTTTGACAGCTATTCTATTATGAATATTCCATATTGTCCAGAGGCAGAACGTGCATTACGTTATTCGGCTGCACTCCAAAGCCGCATAATGAAAGGACATGCAGATAAAGTTACTGCTGCTGCTATAAGTCCAGATGGAAAATATATCGCATCATCTTCATGGGATGGTTCTGTACTCATATGGGACGTATCGGATGGAAAGATAAGTAAGAAATTATACGCAAGAAAAGGTAATGTATTTGATGTCGTCTTTAGTCCTGACGGACGACATCTCGCATGTAGTTATTATGATGGAATTGTTAGAATTTGGAACTACCTTGACGGTTCTGTAGAAAGAGATTTGGATAGTCATTTTTCATGGGCAAAGCGTATTTCTTATAGTAATAATGGAAAACTCTTGTCTTCAACTTATTCTTTTAATAAGACCGCCATAATATGGGATGTTTCAACAGGTGTGATTGTACATCAATTGAAAGCGCACAATGCAACAGTGAATAAGGCGTCATTTAGTCCTGATGATAAGATAATCGCAACCGCTGCTGCTGATAGCACGATAAGGTTGTGGGATGTAATAACAGGTAAGATTTTAAAAAAACTTGTGGGTCATATTGGATACGTTAATGATATTTCATTCAGTTCTGATGGAAGGAAATTATTATCTGCAGGGGAGGATATGACAATTCGAATGTGGGAATATGATTCTGGAAATGAAATATTAAAGATTGTAGGGCATTCACGAATGATAAACTCTGCATCTTTCAGTGATGACGGAACTAAAATCGTTTCAGCATCGAATGATAATACGGTAAAGATTTTTGATGTGGAGACGGGATGCGAATTAAAGAGATTTACTGGACATAATGATTTTGTAGAAACTGCACAGTTTATACTTAATGACAAAAATGTGCTGTCTGCATCTTATGATGGAACAGTACGTGTATGGGATATTAATGACATAAGAGAATGTCACAAACTGAAAGGAGGGAAAACTGGTTTCCATTATGCTTCTTTTAGTCCCGATAATAAATATGTTGTTTCAGCTTGTTACAATGGTGCAGTTTGTCTGTGGGATATAAGACAGAATAGAGTAATAAAGAGAATGAAAGGTCATAATATTTCTGCGTATTCTGCAACATTTAGTCCTGATGGAAAGAAGATAGTTTCTGCATCTTTAGATAAAAATGTCATTGTATGGGATGCTTATACAGGAAAACAGATACAAAAATTGACGGGACATACAGAAGCTGTTACCCGAGCATTATTTAGTCCAGATGGGTATAAGATAGTATCTGCTTCTTGGGATGGGACTATTAGAATGTTTGATACTAATAATTTTAAGGAGTTACGTGTGATTTCAGCACATAAAGATAAAGTGTTGTCCATTTCATTTAGTCCTAGCGGAAAATATATAGCATCTTCCTCTTCTGATAAAACTGTTCGTGTTTGGAATATAAAAGATGGAAGAATGGTTTTGCAATTGGATGGACATAAAGGGTCTGTTAATACTGTTTCGTATAGTCCCAATGGATTAAACCTATTAACAGCTTCTGCAGATCGGTCTGTAAGGATATGGGATTCAAGTACTGGCATAGAACTACATAGGATTGAACTTTCTAATGAAGTTCGGTGTGCGTCTTATAGTCCTGATGGAAAATATATTGTAGCTACTCCTTATGAAGGGAAGATACTCATCCTTGATGCTAACACTGGTCTTGAAGTTGAAGAATTGAAATGGCAAACAGAAAGATATTACAATCATGCATATACTTCCTTTTTTAGCCCCAATGGCAGGATGATAGTAACATCATGCGCAGATAATATAATACGTATTTGGGATTTCCCTCCTCTCCAAGAACTCATTGATCAGACTCGTGAGCGGTTTAAGGATCGTCCACTTACGCTAGAAGAACGACGTAAATGCTATTTGGAATATTAATAGACTCCCTAAAACGATCACAAATTTACTCCTTTTCCCTCTCGAAGGTGATGACTTCGTAGAGGGCTTGGGTGCCTTTGGTGCTTTCGGGGATGAAGTGCTGCCTTGGCACGGTGCTCTTTATCATCATCCTCATCGTAGCGCTGTTGATCTGGGTGCCGAGTTGACGTGAGGTAGGGTAGTTGTTATTTAGCTATTACGTATCGGATGAGATCGCCGCATAAAGCGGTGACTTCTTCAACGAGCTCTCTGCAGTGCCGTTCGCTCATCTTCACCTTGTTGCCGGCGGCAATGAAGTCGCTGAGGGTGGGGCGTCCTGTGCCGTTGACCGATGTGGCATGCTCGCCGTTGTATCCCTCCGTGCACAGCGTCAGGTCGTAGGCCGGTGCGAGGTGCCAGCGATAGCCGCTCTCGCCACGCTTGACGAGGAAGCTGAAGTTCTTGCAATGGTCATCCTTGTTGTCGGTGAGATAGTTGAACACCATGCGTCGGAACATTTCCTCCACATCGCGTGGATTCTGTGTCAGGAATCCGGTCAGTGCCAGCAGATTGCCGTAGTCGAGAACCGGGCTTGATAGCGGGATGCACAGCAGTCCGCCGGCCGTCGCCGTGTGTAGCCTGCGGCCGTCGGCGTCGATGTCGAAGCGGCGCGAAGCAAAATATTTGTCGTGGATCAGGCGGAAGTCGGGCACTGTGATGCCGCACTTGCGCGCCGTCTCGTTGTAGTGATACTCCTGAGGGCCGATATCTTTCGGGTCGTAGGTGTGGCGAAACTTCACCAGCCAGTGGCCCCTCTCGTCCGTGAACACCACTTTGGGGCGTGCGCCGCCGCTGTTGCCGCTGTTATACAGAAGGAGGCCGGCATCGTTGTCCTGCTTCTCCCGGAGCACCTCCAGGGCTTTAGCCTGCAGCAGATCGAAGTCCTTCAGCTCCTCTCCCCGCTGTATGACGGTGGCGGGCTCGAAGGTGAGCGCGCCCATGCCTCCGGCCCCGACGAGACTCAAACGGTCGAGCGCCGACAGCTTGGTGTCGTCGATGCCTTCCTTCAGCAGTATTTTGTGGAGCAGATAGCGTCCGTAGCCGTCGGGCAGGCAGTCCTCGAAGATGCCGAAGTTGCCGTAGTAAGGGGTGGGCTTCGCCAGAAACAGGCCGGGCTGCAGCGGCAGTTCCAAAGGCGAGATGCTGAAGCCTTCGGCCAGCCACGAGGGGGCGTATTCGAAGGCGCACAACTTGTTGTCGGGCGTCAGCGAGAGTGTCCCCACAGCCCGGTTGTGATACTTCACGGTGAGCAGGTCTGTCTTCTTCATGCCTTATGTGCCTTTTTCTTGTTGCTGTTTCTGCGGATCTGCGTGAGCTCCTCCATTGTGGAGTATTTGGGCTGGGCGAAGAGCGACCTCACTTCGGAGGTGTAGCCCAGCGTCATGGCGATGTTGATGAGATGTTTGAGCGAGATGAGTCCTTTCTGCTCAAAGCGTGCGATGTTGCTGGCGGCCACACCGGAGCGCAGCGCCACCTCTTCTCGCGTCAGATTCTTCTCTATGCGACGCTTGCGGAAGCTGTCGGCAATCTCCCGGGCAATGTCTTCTGCGCTGTCCAGCGTATAGTTGTCTAGAACAGACAATATATTATTAGTATCTTCCATAATATCGACAATACGGATAATATCTTATCACTTGCAAAGGTAAGAAAAAACTTTTTGTTGACCAAATTTTCTGCAAATAATTTGCTCAATATTGAATGCCATTCAATAAAAACCACTATCTTTGCACCGTTATTGATTTGTAATTCTATGACTCAAACTCAAAACAACCCCAAGATAGGGGAGCAGACCGCGAAGGAAAAAGTCGCCGTGCATCATCTTCTGGGCTGCCTTGGCACGGCGCTCTTTATTGTCATCCTTATTGTTGCGTTGTTGGTATGGGTGCTGATTTGACTCTATAAGAATTATTTCTTTGGATTTTGTCCAAAAACGGCGAATTATTTCCTCGGATTTTGTCCAAAAACGACGAATTTTTTCCTTGGGTTTTGTCTATTTACTCTGAAGTGAAGTAGTTAGTTCCCTCTGCCCTTCACTATTTGCGGAAACGCGGCAAAGAGCTCCAATGCCTGCACCGTTTCTGCTATGAGCTTGGTTCTGACGAAGTTTTTTGTGCGGGCGTCGTCGATGACCTCTCCCAGTCCCTGCATCAGCAGCTTGGAACTGGTCTCCTTCACACGTTGTGTACACCACGCAGCGTATTCGGCCGCCGACTTGTCCGTGCGCTCCCTGATGATGTTCTCGTTGATGCCGGCGTGCAGCACGTTGAGGAAAAACCACACGTCGAAGACATCACGCGGCGACTGCCGTTCACCCATTGCACACAGCTTATTAGAATGGCCTGCAAGGGGTCTATTCTCGAACTCATAATACGAATTATTTGTATTTTCAGTTCACAAAGTTATGTCTTTTTCCTGAAACTGCCAAATTGTCGCGCTGTTGATCTGGGTGCTGAAATATAAAATTTGCACCCTTTTCGCAAGCCCTAGGCAAGCCTTTGGCATACCCTTAGCATACCCTAGGCAAGTCCAAGCAAACCCTTTGAGCTTGCCAAAGGCTTGCTTAGGGTATGCTTAGGGAGTCATTAGGCAGTGCTTGTGCACGCTTTTGTTTCGCCTTTGGCACGCTCAAAGGGCGTGCCAAAGGTGTGCCTAAGGCTTATTTTGCATTTATTTTTGGTCGCAGACGAAAATTTATGTTAAAATACTTGCAAATCGCTATGTTGGCATCGTATCTTTGCGCCCTGAAATTTAAAACGAAGAATACTATGTCAATAAAAAAAGACGGACTGCCCTTTGAGGTACATCGCTCACCGAGCAAGAATGAAGACGGACAATATGTGCTCTACGCTACCACGGAGAGTGAGCGCACCAGAAGTTATAAGGAGATAGACAACTGGCTGTGCGGTATGGGCCAGTTGAGAGGCGGTGAACTCGACCGTGCTCTCGAAGCCCTGATTGCAGAATGTGCACGTCAGCTGGGTGACGGCTATCGTGTCCTTACGCCCTTAGGTGTCTTTTCCCTGAAGCTGGGCCTGAAGCGTGAGTTGACCGACCCTCGTCAGGTGGATCACGACGATGCGGAGTTTCGTGCCATCGAGTTCCGGCCGTC
>ONSH01000036.1:11699-24693 GCA_900320435.1 uncultured Prevotellaceae bacterium | reverse complement strand
TTATGAAAAAGAAATTTATGATGCTGTCATGCATTGCAGCTGTTGCCATCGCCACTGTCGTTGGCAAGAAGACTTATGAGTCACATGCATACGAGACAAGCAGTCTGCTCATGCAGAATGTGGAGGCGCTGGCTCAAGAGGGTACCGATGAACCTTATCCTGCAGAACGAGAAAAATGTATTACGGAAGGTGGTAATTGGAACATGGCCTCCGTTTGCAAACAATCCGGGTTTGAATCTGTTGTATGCAAAATAAGCGGCGAGGTCTCATTTATGGGATTTAGCATCAAGGGTTCCTATGAGAAGGGAAAAAAATATTCAATACCCTGGGCCAGGTATGAATGTACCGAATCTGCTGGAAATTGCTGTAAGAAGCAGGGATTATTTACAGGAGAGAAGAAACTTGCATGATAAAAGGCACAACTGTGACGAATATTCGTCACAGTTGTCTTGGAAGCCCTAATGTCATAGGGAAGCGATAAAAAGATGTGTAAATTAATCCATAAACAATGAAGAAATATATAATACTTCTATTTATACTAGTTTCAATTGTCTCATGTAAGACAGACGATGTGGAAAAGACATTGGTGCTAGGATATGACCAAGAGTTCATTCACGACAATACCCCTCTTCAATCTTTTGCCAATAGTATAGAGGTGATCCCATTACAAAATGGTAACGGCGATGCGGTTTTATCAAACCCGGAGAAAGTCGTAATTGATGATGACTTTTATTATATTTTGGATAATAACAGAGTGTTATGCTATGACCTTAACGGAAATTTCGTTCGTCATATTGGAGAAAGAGGCAATGGATCAGGCGAATATGTCAACATCGCCAGTTTTATTGTTAGCAATGATACCGTTCTGTTGCTGGATTCGTATAAAAACTCGTTATTGGTTTTCTGTGCCAACGGTAAGTTCCTTTATGAAAATAAAGCCCCAGACGGAGTCTTATCAAACGTAAAGGATGCATCTATAGAAAATGATGGATCGATATTCATGTCTAATTATATTTTCAAGGATCAAAATGACCTGTATACGCGTTGGGACATTTTGAGTGATGAAGTCTCTGTTGTTGCGAATGCAAAAGTTCAGACAGAAGATTCCAAAGAGTTCGTAGGTACGCATTCGTTTTGTAATTATGACAAGAATATTCGTTATATAATGCCATTCTCTAACTATATTGTAAGTACAAATAGTAACCCGATAGAAATCCGAACAAATCAAAAAGTTTTAACAGAAAACGAACTAAAAAATATCCACAACTATAGCATAATGACATATGCAAATCACCCAGAATGGTTCTCTGGTTTTTGCAATATATTTGAGACTAGCCATTATTTGTTTTTAACCTTTTTTAATTTGGAATATACAGTAGTAGATAAACGGCAGAATAAGTGCTATAGATATTGTTATCAACAGAATGAAGATAGCGAAGATTTTCCCTTACTTAATATTCTTGCAAGTGACAAGGAAACACTTATTGGCTATGTAGATATAGAAGAGAGTGAGGAATTGACAAATGTGTTGAAGAAATATATAAAAGAGCAAGATAGTGTGAAAGTTAATAATTATTTGATTAAATATCACATAAATTAACAATCTACATAAGATCCCACAGCACAGAAACAGTGGGGGGGGGCGCCGGATTTGCGTCCTGTGACTTAATCATGTTCGTTTATCACTTTTAAGAACTAACAAAAAATATCAAGAAAAAAATATAAACAAAAGAACTTAATGCTACATAAAATCATTCACCGCCCCATAGCCGTGACCATGTGCCTCATCGCCCTTGTGGTGATGGGGACGCTGGCTATGCGTTACATTCCCGTTTCGCTGATGCCCGACATCGACGTTCCGCAAATTACCGTACAGGTGAGTCTGCCTGGTTGCTCTGCACAGGAGGTGGAGGGGAAAGTGGTGGGAGCGCTGAGAGGACAGCTGATGCAGGTGGCCGGCGTGAAAGACATCCGCAGCGAGAGCCGTTTGGATGCTGGCAGCATCGTGATGACCTTCGAGCCGGGGAGTAACATCAACCTGTTGTTCATCGAAGTCAATGAGAAAATAGACCGGGCCATGAACCACATGCCGAAGGAGATGGAGCGGCCCAAGGTGATGAAGGCGAGTGCGATGGATATTCCAGCGTTCTACCTGGATGTGTATATGAAAGGAGGAGGCACGGCACTTCAGTTTGCACAACTTGGTCGCTTTGTCCGTGGAGTGGTGAGCAAACGCATAGAGCAGTTGCCGCAAACAGCGATGGTGGATGTGAGCGGCACGGTGGGCTCGGAAATCGTATGCATCCCGTACTACGACAGGCTGCGCAGCCTCGGAATGACAGTCGGCACGATAGAAGAAGCCATCAGAAAGAATAACATCACGTTAGAGGCGCTAAGCGTGGTGGACGGGCTCTATCGCTACAACATCCATTTCGATTCACAGCTGCTGACCCGTGAGGATATTGCCGACATCTACATCAACCACGACGGGCGACTGCTGCAACTGAAGGACCTGTGTCACATAGAGGAGCGCACCGCACAGAGAAACGGTCTCGTGCGCCACGGCAGACACAATGCTGTCACCATGGCCATCATCAAACAAAACGATGCCCAAATGGAGGACTTGCAACGGAGCATGGACGAGTTGTTGGAAGATATGCGCAAGGAATACCCGGACATCGCCTTCGAACTGACGCGCGATCAGACCCGATTGCTGACATACACGATTGAGAATTTGAAGGGAAATCTGTATGTCGGCGCTTTGCTGGCCTGCCTTATCATGTTCCTCTTCATGAGACAGTGGCGGCTTTCGCTGCTGATAGTGCTGACCATCCCTCTTTCGCTCATCCTCACGCTGCTCAGTTTCTATCTCTTGGGCATCACTTTGAACGTCATCTCTTTGTCGGGTCTTATATTGGGCGTAGGCATGATTGTTGACAACTCCATCATCGTCATAGACAACATCATGCAGCGTTGGCGTGGGGGGCTGCCACTCCGTGAGGCCGTGACCAAGGGAACGGAGGAGGTGTTCACACCGATGCTCAGCTCCGTACTGACAACCTGCTCTGTCTTCATCCCGCTAATCTTTCTCAGTGGCACGGCGGGAGCGCTGTTCTATGACCAGGCAATGGGTGTGACCATAGCCTTGTTTGCCTCGCTGTTGGTGGCGACATTGGTGATACCGGTGTATTTCTACTCCTTCTTCAGGAAGAGACAGAAGAAGGTCTTGTGTGGCATGGCAGACGCAGGCCGCTCACGCCTGTATCGAGCATACGAGGTGACGATGCATTGGGTGCTGCGACATGCTCATGTCTGCCTTCTGTTTTTTACATGTGCAATACCCTTGACTGGATGGATGCTGTGGCATATCGAAAAGGAGCGGATGCCTGATATACAGCAGGAGGATACACTGATGAGCATAGATTGGAGTACCGGCATATCGGCTGAAGAGAACGACCGCAGAGTGCAGGAGATGCTGTCGGCGGTGGACAGCGGTCTGGTCACGTCAGCATCATTGATTGGCGCACAGGAGTTCCTGCTGTCGCACACCAAGGACATCACGGCATCGGAAGCGGTGGTGTATATGAAAGCAAAGTCCGTGAGAGAACTAAACGAAATCAAACAGCAATTAACGGATCTTATCGCCGCACGCTATCCTGCAGCTTCCGCAGAGTTCGGAGAGCCGGGTAATGTTTATGACCTCATCTTCTCCACCGATGAGGCCGATCTGGAGATTCATCTTCAGGATCAGAACGGACGACGGCCAAAGATTGCGGACACGCGGGCATTCACAGATACATTAAGGGCTCACTTCCCCGGCATCACTGTGATGCCGGTGGTGACGGAGGCAAATATCCAGTATGTAGCCGACATGGAACAGATGGCGGTATATAAAGTCGGTTACGATCAATTGCACAGCCGCCTGAAGGAGTTGGTGAACAGAGCACGTATCTTCGACATCAATGACGGGGCGCTGTCGGTTCCCGTGGTTGTGGGGACGAGCGGACAAGAAGCCGGACGCATACTCAACGGCACCGTGCGCAACAGCGATGGGACGGAGGTGCCCATCAACTATCTGGTGCGAGAGTCCCGCGGAGAAGACTACAAACGGTTGCAGGCAGGTAACGGAGGTGAATTCTACAGCATCAACCTCGCAGCGAGTGACCGTGACGTGGAGCGAGTGATGGCCTTCGTGGACGAATATGTCCACCGACCCAAAAGCGAACTGTCTGCCTCATACGCCGGAGGCTACTTCTCCAGTCGCAAAATGATTGGTGAGCTGGCATTGGTGCTCTCGGTGGCGCTGGCGTTGCTCTATTTCATTCTTGCTGCTCAGTTTGAGAGTTTCATCCAACCCCTCATCATCCTATTGGAGATGGTGACGGATGTGTTTTTTGTGGTGATGGGTCTGTGGCTGTTGGGCGAGACGCTGAATGTGATGTCAATGATTGGGTTGGTGGTCATGAGCGGCATCATCATCAACGACAGCATACTGAAAGTGGACACGATTAATCGTTTGAGACGCGGGGGGGTGTCTCTGTTGCGGGCCTTGATGACGGCGGGGCATAGCCGGCTGAAGCCCATCGTGATGACATCACTCACCACGATACTGGCCATTGTGCCTTTTCTGGAACGCTCAGACATGGGGTCTGCTCTCCAATATCCGCTCTCGCTCACGCTGATAATCGGCATGACCATAGGGACGCTGGTCAGTATATTCTTTGTTCCACTACTTTACTATATTGTATATAGGAAAAAACAGGAAGGCAGATAAAATGAGAGTCTCTAACTTCACCCTTTTACTCACATTGGTCATTCTGATGACCATTGGCGCCGCACTCATCCCTTTGGTGGATGTGGCCGGCAGTCCGCGCCCACGGCAAGGCAAGACGCTGACGGTCTCGTTCTGGTGGCGGGGAGCATCAGCCAAGGTGATAGAGCAAAACGTAACCTCGCGCATTGAGGGGCTGATGGCATCGGTGAAGGGGGTGGAGAGTGTGCGCTCGGAAAGCTATTTCGGATGGGGACAGGTGACGGCAGAACTGAAGAAAAAGGCGGATGTCTCGTCCGTGAAGTTCGAAATAGCATCGCTCATGAGGCAAGTGCGTAAGCGTCTGCCAGAGGGAGTGAGCTATCCGGAACTGTCTGGTGGTGAGGTGGTAAACGAACAGAGCCGGAAGGAAACAACCCGTCTGCTCCTGACGTATCAGGTGAACTCCAATCTGAGCGATGAGCAGCTGAAAGAATATATTGAGCGGCAGGTGGAGCCGGAATTGAAGCGTCTCGATGATGTACGGCGTGTGGAGGTGACAGGTGGTGTGAGCAAGTATATTGAAATTACCTACGACCCGTTTGTGCTGGCAACATACGGACTTACGGCGACCGACATGGAGGCTGCCATACGCAGCTTCATCGGTCGCAACGATGTCGTGGGCGAAGTGACGCACACCGAAGCTGACGGACATCGCAGACGTATGGCTCTCATCCTCTCTACCCGCAGGTTCTCCCGCCCGCTGGAGCGGATGCCCATAGGTGTGGTGGATGGGAAGACTGTCTATCTGAATGATTTGGCAACCTACGAATACAAAGAACGCAAACCGGACAGCTATTTCCGCGTGAACGGACTGAACACCATCTATCTAAACATTCATGTGGATGCTGAGGCAAACCGCATAGCCCTGTCAGCGCAAATACGCAGACAGATGAAGGGCCTGGAAGCGGGGCTGCGCAAAGGCGTCTATCTGACGATGACTTATGACGGTGCCAAAGAACAGGAGAGTGAGCTGTACAAACTGGTATGGCGTTCCCTTCTTTCGCTGGCAATCCTTTTATTGTTTGTGTGGCTCGTGCGACGGGAAAGGGTTTATCTGTTCATCATGGCCATCACCTTGGCTGCGAACATCCTCATTGCCGTCATTGCCTATTGGCTCTTTGACATCCGACTGCATATCTATTCATTGGCGGGTATCACAGTCTCGCTCGGCATGATTATCGATGCTTCGGTAGTCATGGTGGACCATTACAGCTATTACCACAACCGCCGTGCGTTTTTTGCCATACTCGCGGCGCTGCTGACCACCATCGGTTCGCTGGTTGTGGTGTTCTGGTTGCCGGATTATATTAAGAAAGACTTATACGATTTTGCGTGGATCATCATCATTAACCTTACCGTGGCTCTGCTTGTGGCCTACGCTTTTGTCCCGGCATTGATAGAGAGTATGCACTATGGCAGTTGTCAACAGGGACATATTCGCCGCCGCAGTCTGGCTCTTGGGTGGAAACGGTTCTACACTCATTATATACACTTCACGCAGCGACGTAAATGGATATATATCATCTTACTCCTGGTGGCATTCGGCATTCCTTTCCATGCGCTGCCGAGCAGGTGGGGGGAGAAAGGGAACGGTTCGTGGAGAATAGAACAGGGAGAAAAAACAAAGCAACCGTGGTATGAACGGGCATATAACGCAACGCTTGGAAGCGATTTCTTTCAATATAAGTGCAAGGAGCCGCTTTCGAAAATATGCGGCGGCACCATGCGCCTCTTTGCCAAATCCCTGTCAGAGAACACTTACTCGCAAAATGAGGAACGAGAGGTGAAGTTGACCATACGCGCACAGATGCCGCTTGGCGGTAGCGTTCATGACTTGAACGAGAAGGTAGTCATTCTCGAGAACTTCCTTACACAATTTACGGAAATAGAACGTTTTGAGACAAGAGTGGAATCTTGGGGGGCTGCTGTTATCGTAGAGTTCAAGGAAAAAAGCCGCCATACTTCTTTTCCTTATCTATTAGAGAATAAGGTTATCGGCAAAGTCATTTCCATAGGCGGTGCAGACTGGAGTACCAGCGGCGTGAGTGAGCGCGGTTTCTCCAACTCGCTCAACCTGCAATACCGCTCCAACCGTATTGAAATTGCAGGTTACAATTATGACCGTCTTTACCGTATTGCTGAGGAGATGTGCAATCGTATGAGACGCAACAGTCGCGTGGTGGATCTCATTATTGAGACACCGGGGCACGAGAATCAGGAAGATGAACTCTACATGCGCTACGATAAAGAAAGGATTGCACTTTACAACTTCAACCTGCCAGCCACCCACCAGATGCTGCGCGAATTACTTTCGGGTTTCGATATAGACTACTATCATGATGAACATATCTCTGCACCTATACACCTGCGTTCTTCGCGTCAGGAGAGTTTCGACCTTTGGCACCTGAGGAACAGTTATCTGCACGTGAATGGGACTGACTCCAAATTGTCTGACTTTATGGAAATAGAGAAGCGCGAGGCGAAGAACTGTATTCCTAAACGCAATCAAGAATATGTGTTACGGGTGGCTTTCAATGTGCTCGGTTCTTATACCTACACCTGTCGCTACATCAAGCAGATAACAGACGAGTTTAATGCCAAGATGCCCGTTGGCTATCGTTGTCTGAATCGGACTTCCGGATGGTATGAGGACACGGGGACTCAATGGTGGCTTATCTGCATTATCGTCATCATTATTTATTTCGTCTGTGCCATCCTCTTCGAGTCTCTGCGATTGCCGTTAGTCATTATTTCGCTCATTCCCGTTTCGTTTATCGGGACATTCCTAATCTATTGGCTGACAGGTGTGGAATTTGGTACAGGCGGTTTCGCATCGCTTGTCCTTCTGTGTGGACTAACAGTCAATGCGGGCATCTACATCTTGGCAGAATATCAACATCTTCATTCTTCATCCTTCAATCCTCATTCGCCCTTGTTATACTACGTCCGAGTTTATAACCACAAAATCATACCAGTGTTTCTGACGATTCTCTCCACCATCCTAGGTCTCATTCCTTTCTTTATTGACGGCAAAGATTCACCATTTTGGTTCTCCTTTGCAGTCGGAGCCACAGGTGGATTGCTGTTCTCTATAGTTGCCCTTGTATTTGTTATGCCGATATTCTTGGCGTTAAAGAATAACAATAGGGAACAGGAATGAAATATAGATTTATCGTAGATTATTGTTTATTATCATTCAAGATATTTATAATCTTGTTTTTAGAAAGTTTATTTTAAGTATTCGTAAATGAAAATCGGGAAAGAGTTCAAAACAGCAACGCTCTCATTAATATCAACATACCTCCGTTTTTGTGCAATAAATATTTCCTGTTGATTTATCAGCGACTTTCTGGGCGGCATCGTGTTTTGACCTGTAATAAGATAGTTCGCCTTGGTGACATTCATTACCTGTAGATACTGCCAATTATCGGCAATCTTGTGGTATTTTTCTCTGGTTGGTTTCTCATTATCCCGGAATAATATATGATCAAAACTATCATAATAAGAGAAATCTCCCACAAGATGCTTGTAGTCTTTACACTCTTCACGGGTTGCTACGTAATTAATAAACTCCTCGTCTGGTAGTTCCTTCGTGTGTCTTATTGATTCTATCATTGGGTAGTTAATGTATAATTTACCGGCACCTGTTTCGTCCGTAAAGAGTTCAAGCATTTTCTTTACGCGCTCATTTACTTCTTCAAGGGTGAAATCAGGAATTTGGAAATCATAGTCAAAAAACAAGAAAATTTCTGAGACATCGGAACTTCTAATACCATCCAAAATGGAGTCACCCCTTAATGCAAGGCGCTCCCTCATAATAGAAACGATATCACCATCCCCATCAAAATCTGTCATCTCTTTATAGAGTTCATAGATATTATTTCCGAAAGAGCAAATGATGTTGTCATTTGCTCTCGGGAAATATAGTTTTTCCATGGTTCTATAGATATGAGGTTCTCTCTCAACTCCCTCGAAGATTAATAATATCATACTTGAAATCCTTTGCCTCGATATATTTTTTCAATATTATGTGCAAATCTGAGTTCCTTTTGGGTACAGTCACATAAAGCTTTTATTTTATTATCTTGCAAAATGAAGTTACAATCAGGACGCAGCAAATCATTGTTCATTAAATAAGTATTATGAGAAGATGTAAAAACCTGACAATCCAAGGAGAACAATCTCTTGCAAACCTCATAGCTTAATTCAAAATGATAAAATGCATCAAATTCGTCAATGAAGACGAGCGATGCTTCACCCATTTTCTGAATCCAGAAATACAAGAGCATCAAAGCATGCGTACCTGTAGAAGCGATTACGTCAAATGGTATCTTTTCATTGCCATATCTGCACATTAACACCTTATCGTTTTTTTCAGGAGTAACAAACTTGAATTTTTGTCCACTTACTGCATCCAAGAAATATTGGAAATCCTCCACTAATTTTTTCTTAATAATATACTCGTCTAACACGTACACATTTGTTTCCAAGCCGATAAATTCTCGAATGTCAAGATTCCTGAACCAGAGCATTCCATCTACAAAATCGCGAATTTTAATAAGATAGTGGCTTTTTGATAAAGGGTAGGACGTTAATAGGAAATTCACGATTGAAACATGATTTGCATTCTCCGTCAATCCCTTTTTTACATTTGTATCCATCGAAAAGGCTGTTTCATCAATTGCAAAGGAGCGCCCTTTCCGCTCGAATACAATCTTGCCATCCACCACAAGACTCTCATTTGCCAATCTTCCGTCACGTGTTTTGGAATAAGTGTACTCTACAGACTGTTCATCAAATTTGAATATATACTCAAACTCGACCAAGGCATTCGGAGTGCCGGCGTAAACAAAATTATTATAATATCCTGCTTTCTTGAATTTTTGGGTTAAATGGTTTACAATATCAAATAGCGCCATTCCCAAATTTGTTTTGCCTGAACCATTAGGTCCATATACAATACCATTTTTGATTACTCCGTCTTTAATTGCATAGTTATTATACTCGTAATTGCTAGGATTAGAAAGATTCCATTCCAATCTTTGCGAAAAGCCACGGTAATTCTTTACTGCAAATCTAACTAACATAACAAATGGTGCAATGATTTATCAAACAATTAAATATTATGGTTGCAAAAGTATAAAAAAAAAAACAGCCGTAATAAATTTACGGCACTTTTTTTGCGAAATACGATTAATTTTTAATATTTGACTGGCCTTTTTTACGAATCAAGCCATTAAAAACATCATGACAACTCCGTTAAATAATCTGTGGCATTATTTTTTAGCCAGTGTTCAACGCGCTGCCTTACTATCACTCTTTCTTTTTCATCTAATTGTGATAAATTCTGCTGGAGTATATTATTAAATTTCTCTTTTTCATCTAGTTTTGCATACATGCACGCCAAATTATAATATGCATCACCTTTTAAATGATCATTATCTACTAATTTAAGCCCTTTCTTTATTGATGATATCGCGTCTGTGAAACTATCAACTCCAAGTCTTTTAAGTATGCCTCCACGCAAGATATAAAGTTCCCCAATCGCATCTTTGTCCTGATTGACGGAAGGGAATACGGCAATCGCTTTCGCATAATATTGGGATGCCACCTCATTTCTCTGAATATTTGCATAATAGATTCCGAGTGTCTTATATGTTACCCAAGCATTCTGTACATCGGACTCATCCAATTTTTTTGCTACACGCTCATACTCTATTATATCCTTTTTATGCTCGGTATCTATATTATTTGATACAATAGAAGGGACACTCTTTGCTCTATGGAATCTTTTCTTTTGCATGATACGAAGTAAAAGCATAATCACGGATACTCCAAAAATGATAAATGCGTATACTTGAATAAAATCAGAGTTTATATTCAATTTATCACTTTTGTTTGTCAGGGTCATCATTGTCGCAACCATTGTTATCATGGCTATCACCATGCTTGTAAGCATAGTTATACGACTCTCCATTATATACATATCTGGAGCATCTCGTCTCTTCTCTGGTATATTATTACGAACAATTTTAGAATCAAAATCTTCACAAAGCTTCAATTTGTCTTGTGTAGAAAGAAACATGTTTTCCAAAATTTCTTTTGTTAAATTCTCAACAATCACCTCGGGGGAATACAAATCACTCGGAAGCAGGCTATATTTTCTCGCGGTTGCATTAATAAGTGAACGCAACAAATTGGGAGCCGGCATTTTACTATCTACAACAAGTGGCCGTAATACATAGAGAATTTCATTGTTGGCAGTCGAAATTTTCTGTAAGCGAACTTTGTTTGCTTTTCTCCTTGTGTAAAGCGAAATACCCAAATGTGCAAGAACACTACTAATTATACCTGTGAGGATACTAATTGTCCATCGGTTAGTAATAACGTTTAACAGCCAATCCATGTTCTTTCAGTTAAAACAAAATGCCTGTGACTATTGCAGCTAACAAACTGTAGATATTATATGTCTTTATACATCATCGCATTTCCAATATCTACGAGTGAGTCAAATCCTGAGTTTCTTAATATTTTTGATATGATTCGGACCCCCTTATTCGTATTGTGCCTCAATTTTATCGGTTGTCTATCCGTTTCAGAAGAAACTATGCAATCAACATGATCCATATAAGGAACAATTGCCGTGGCACCTCCAACAATAACATTTCCAAATCTTGGTAACGCTTTTGCAGTATTACCTAAGCATTGAGGCTTAAATTTTTTTTTCTCTAATGTGGCTTGTTTTGCTAGTTTTTTACTTCTTCTTTGATTCATAGTTGCTATATTCTATTAATAACTCATAAAACAAGTGAGCAATATACCCGAATAAATTTACACATTCTTCTTCTGAGAAAACTCCTGTCTTTCTTGTGTCAAATATAAGAAGACCCTCAGGAAGAACCGATTTATTTGGCGGCGCAATAGAAAATGCTGCCATAGAATTATAAAATTCAATATAATTATCACTGGAAGTATAAAAAACATCATTCTTTTCATCTATAGTTAAATCGTTGGACATCCAATATCTTTTTCTTTGTGTAATTAGATATGTAAAGATGCTATTGATTTCATATTCACGGTTGTTACCATGCGATTCGCAATATTGCCGAGCTTTTGCAGTATATCTTGTGGTCTTTTCATATTCACCTAAATCTATGTAATAGCAATAATTAAAATCCCGAGGATTAGTCATTTTGCGTTCAGCAATACTTCTAAAATGTTTGAACGGGACTAAACACAGATTGTTTTTTTTATCTAGAATAAGTCTTTTAACGCTAATTGTCAAATCCAAATTGAAAGATTTCAATAGAGCAGTATGTATAAAATAGAGTAAATCTTCTAATCCTTTATTGGCGTCATCAATGTTTTGAATGCGCCGCATATGCATATCGTCCTTGAGTTTGTAAAAACTATGATAAATATCCTTATGTATTGATTTCAGCAGTTTATTATGTCTGTTCGCAATCTTAAAACGATAAAGACTTAATACAGAACACGGAATGCCATGAGTTCCAATATCGGCTCTATATTTCTGAGTTAAGTAACCAATAATAGATACAATAATCACGATAAGTGAAAAAGGTATCGCAAACATATTGAGCCCAACCCAAATGATGGATAAAATCGGTCCAACAAGACTTGATAAGCGATTTACTGCATCATTCCACCCGGTAATTATTGTCATCGTAGTGGTCCCAAAATTCAGACATATTATAATTGCAGATAATATGTCTTTCCACGAAGACTTCTGTGCATTTCTTATATTCGATATAGACTATATTTTAATAAGATGTATATATCTTCAAGATCTCGCTATAAAGATAAACTACTATATCGAGGGCAAAGATAGTAATTCTTCTTTTAATAGAAGTGGAATTCATGACTTTTTTGACGTCATGTGGTGCAAATTCACACTTTTGTGTATATTGCCGTGGAGGCAGTACCTCATACTATCGGAGTATTTGGAGAAGTAATCGTAGGGGCTGCAGATTTTCCTGTATAATGCAGCTTCTTCGCTCATTGTTTCTCCTTGAGATAGCGGCCCGTGTAGCGGCCCTCGGTGGCGGCGACGGTCTCCGGCGTGCCATCGACGATGAGGCTGCCGAGAACATGACCTTCCGCATGATCCTGCTGACCGACGCCATGGACCGTCTGGCCGACTACGACGCCAATGTGGCCGAG
>ONSH01000036.1:0-11648 GCA_900320435.1 uncultured Prevotellaceae bacterium | reverse complement strand
GTGCGCAACTCCCTGCTGAAGTAAACACCTATATATATGGTATGAGAAAGGCTCCCCGTTTGAGGGAGCCTTTCTTGGTTTCTGGATTCACAAGGCAACTGCTCTGTAAGAGCTAAATAACCTAGCACAGGGGCTTGTCCCTGTGTGAATGGATTACCCCTATTCACCTACGCCCCTGTAAGGGGCTCATAATTGTGGATGGGACTTCCCATCGATAGGGGCAAGCCCCTATCCTATGTTATTTAGCCCCGTTGGGGCAGTATAATGCCACTCGATACGGTTTTCTTGTTTTCTTTTAAATACACCCGGCGTGGTATCAAATCTTCGAGAGGTCGAGGAAGGTCTTACCCGTGATGCTGTTCACCTTGGCGTAGGTGTTGCTGGTCTTGTCGGCGCGATGGGAAAGAGAGCGGCCGAACCAATCGATTTTAAGATTTGCCATGTTGTGTAAGGGTTTAAGAGTTTAATAGTTTAATGGTTTAAGACGTTTGGATTCTCGGTCAGGGCTGGTGTGAGTCATTGGGCGCTTATCACTCTCCATCAGCCATCTTCTGCCTTACATCTGCCCTCTTACATCTTCTGTTGTTTTCGGACCCTCTGACGACAGTCTGACGACAGTCTGAGGACCCTTTGACTTTCAAATCCGGTGCAAAGATACGACAGCGACATTGCGGTTTTCGAATAAATGACCAACTTTTTTCAAATTTTTTTTTGAGGACACTTCGAGAACTGCAGCACTTTTGCCTGTGTTTGCTTGGAATCTAACATCACAGATTGTGATTTAACGCTGCTGCACCAAGGCGTCGGAAATATTTTCTGGGATTAGGGGCATTAAGTCGGAAGATTTTTTGTATCAGAGTACCGAGTATGGGAAGCAAATATTTCTCCGATGAAATCGGTGTTTTTGCTCCGAGTATAAGGGCGAACTCTTGCGCGCCCTGACCTCCGTCATGCTTGACATCGGCATGCGCAAAGTGGACCTCCACGCCCTCGACAGGGCCTACAGCCTCGCCTTCTTTACTTCAGCCAGTCGAGCAGCTCGATGGTGCCGGCATCCTGCTCAATGTTCAGCGTGGGGACGTACTCCGTCATCTTCGTGCGGCCGCCCGACTTGTTCACCAGGAAATAAGTGAACGAGCCCGTGTAGCTGCGGAAAATCACCTGAAAGGTCGAGTCGGTCTCGTCGCCCAGCGTGACATACATCAGGTCGGGACGATCCTCAGCCGGACTCCAGTCGTAGTTGCTGTGGCAGTAGTTGCTGACGCCCTCGCGGGCCATATCGGCCGTGATGACAGCGGTCTTGCCGCCGCAGGACGACAGCAGCAGGAGCGACAGGGCGAAGAAAAGGGCAAACGGCTTCACGGGCGGGAGGGCTTTACTTGTTCAGCGTCCAGGAGAAGCCGTCCTTGGTGTCCTTCACCTCGAAGCCCAGCTCCGTGAGGCGGTCGCGGATGGCGTCGCTCAGAGCCCAGTTCTTCTCGGCCTTGGCCTGCTGGCGCTGCTCCAGGAGCATATCGACCACGGCGCCGTAAGCCGCCTCGCGCTCCTTGCTGCCCTCGCCGGCCTCGGCCTTGAGGCCCAGAATGTCGAAGGCAAAGGTCTGGAAGACGTCCTTCAGCGCGGCAGCCACCTCGGCGGTGATGCTGGCGTGACGGTCCAGGACGCTGTTGATGAGGCGGCAGGCCTCGAAGAGCTCGCTGATGACCAGCGGAGAGGCCATATCGTCGTTCATCGCGTCGTAGCAGCGCTGGCGCAGCTCGTCCACCTGCTTCATCTCCACCTGGGGCTGGCCCTTGGTCTTCATGCCTTCGGAGAGGCGCCCCAGAGCCTTCCAGCCCTCCAGCAGGCGGGCCAGGCCCTTCTCGGCAGCCTGCAGCGCCTCGTTGGAGAAGTCCACCGTGGAGCGGTAGTGCGCCTGAAGGATGAAGAAGCGGATGGTCATCGGCGAATAGCCGCGCTCCAGGCGCTCGTGGTCGCCGGCGAAGAACTGGGGCAGGGTGATGAAGTTGTTGTACGACTTGCCCATCTTCTTGCCGTCGATGGTGATCATGTTGTTGTGCATCCAGTAGTGTACCATCTGGCTGCCCTGAGAGGCTACGGCCTGCGCGATCTCACACTCGTGGTGGGGGAAGACCAGGTCGAGGCCGCCGCCGTGGATGTCGAAGTGGTCGCCCAGATATTTGCGGCCCATCGCCGTGCACTCGCAGTGCCAGCCGGGGAAGCCTTCGCTCCAGGGCGAGGGCCAGTGCATGATGTGCTCGGGCATGGCCTTCTTCCACAGGGCGAAGTCGGCCTGATTCTTCTTCTCGCCGACGCCGGAGAGCTCGCGGCTGGCGTCCTTGATGTTCTCCAGAGAGCGGCCCGAGAGCACGCCGTATTTATGGTCCTTGTCGTATTTCTCCACATCGAAATAGACCGAGCCGTTGCTCTCGTAGGCGTAGCCGTTGTCCATAATCTCGCGCACCAGCTGCTGCTGCTCGATGATGTGGCCGGTGGCGTGCGGCTCGATGGAGGGCGGCAGACAGTTGAGGGCGTTCATCGCCTCGTGGAAGCGGTTGGTGTAGTACTGCGCCACCTCCATGGGCTCCAGGCTCTCCAGACGGGCCTTCTTGGCAATCTTGTCCTCGCCCTCGTCGGCGTCGTGCTCCAGGTGGCCCACATCGGTGATGTTGCGCACGTAGCGCACCTTGTAGCCCAGATGGCGGAGATAGCGGAAGAGCAGGTCGAAGGTGATGGCCGGACGGGCGTGGCCCAGATGGGCGTCGCCATAGACGGTGGGGCCGCAGACATACATGCCCACACGGCCCGGAGTGAGCGGGCGGAAGAGTTCCTTCTGGCGGGTGAGCGTATTGTAGATGAGGAAATTCTGTTCCATAGCGGAGAAAAGTTCTTTTTACCTTATGAAAAGTGTTTCACTGCATAGAGCCGCCCACGATGTCGAGCAACTCGCTGGTGATGGCGGCCTGGCGGCCCTTGTTGTACTGTATGCGCAGTTCGTCGAGCAGCTCGTTGGCGTTGTCCGTCGCCGTCTGCATCGCCACGGTGCGGGCGGCGTGTTCGGCCGCCTGGGCGTCGAGCATCACGGTGTACATCTTCATGGCCAGCGCGTCGGGCACGAGGGCCTGAAGCAGCGCCTCGCGCGAGGGCTCTATGATGTTGGCAGCCGTCTCTTCTGCGCCCGCAGCGCCGACATTGAGCGACAGCGGCAGCAGCGCTTCGCGGGTGAGCACCTGTGAGGCGGTGTTCTTGAAATGCATGTAGATCAGCTCCACGCCGTCGAGACGGCCCTCGAGGAAGTCGTCGGCCAGCGAGAGCGCCAGCTGCGAGGCGTCGGCGTAGGCGGGCTTGTCGCCCCGCTCCACGTAGTCGCGCTCCAGGGAGAGCCAGCTTCCCTGGCCTTTGGCCCACTTGACGAGCGCCTGATCCGGCTTGCGGCCCATGACGATGAGGCGCACGTGCAGACTCTCCTCGCGGTATTGCTCCAGAGCGGCGACGGTCTGACGGATGACGCCCGCGTTGTAGCCGCCGCAGAGGCTCGTGTTGCTGGCGATCGAGATGAGGGCGACGCTCTTCTTCTCCTCATGGGGTGTGCAGAGCGGATGACGGACCTCGCCGCTGACGGCCATGCGCATGATGCCCTCCAGCTGCTGCTGATAGGGCAGGGCGCCCTCGATGGCGGCCTGCGCCTTGTGCAGCTTGGCCGAAGCCACCAGCTTCATGGCGGAGGTGATCTTCAGCGTGCCGCCGACGCTGGTGATACGTCCTTTGATTTCTTTAAGCGATGGCATTGCAAACGTTCTGTGCGGTCTCGCGTATGATATTCTCGATGGAATCGTCGATCTTGCCCTCGCCGAGCGGACGGATGACGTCGTCCTGATGGGCGGCGCGCAAGAGTTCGAGGAAGCGCTTCTGGAAGTCGGCCACCTGGTCCACGCGGATCTTGGCCATCAGGCCCTTGGTGCCGCAGTAGAGGATGGCAATCATCTCGCCCACGGGCATGGGGCTGTATTGGGGCTGGATGAGCAGCTGGTTGTTCTTGCGGCCGCGGTCAATGGCCATAGCGGTGACGGCGTCCATGTCGCTGGAGAACTTGGAGAAGGCCTCCAGTTCGCGATACTGGGCCTGGTCGATCTTCAGCGTGCCGGCCACCTTCTTCATGCTCTTGAGCTGGGCCGAGCCGCCCACACGGCTCACGGAGATGCCCACGTTGATGGCGGGGCGGAAGCCCTGGTTGAAGAGGTCCGTCTCGAGGAATATCTGGCCGTCGGTGATGGAAATCACGTTGGTGGGGATGTAGGCCGAGACGTCGCCGGCCTGCGTCTCGATGATGGGCAGCGCCGTGAGCGAGCCGCCGGCCTTCACATGGCCCTTGAGGCACTCGGGCAGGTCGTTCATCTGCTCGGCCATCTCCTGCTGCTCGATGATCTTGGCGGCGCGCTCCAGCAGACGGGAGTGCAGATAGAAGACGTCGCCGGGATAAGCCTCGCGGCCCGAGGGGCGGCGCAGGATGAGCGACACCTCACGATAGGCTACGGCCTGCTTCGAGAGGTCGTCGTAGACGACGAGGGCGTGACGCCCCGTGTCGCGGATGTATTCGCCGAGGGCGGCGCCGGCAAAGGGGGCAAAATATTGCAGCGCGGCGGGGTCGGCGGCGGTGGCGGCGATGACGCAGGTGTAGGGCAGGGCGCCCTTCTGGCGCAGCGTCTCCACCAGAGCGGCTACGGTGCTGCCCTTCTGGCCGATGGCCACGTAGATGCAGTAGACGGGATCGCCTGCCTCGTAGTTGCTGCGCTGGTTGATGATGGTGTCGATGGCGATGGCCGTCTTGCCCGTCTGGCGGTCGCCGATGATCAGCTCACGCTGGCCGCGGCCGATGGGGATCATGGCATCCACGGACTTGAGGCCCGTCTGCAGCGGCTGCTTCACGGGCTGGCGGAACACCACGCCCGGAGCCTTGCGCTCCAGCGGCATCTCGAAAGTCTCGCCCGTCAGCTCGCCCTTGCCGTCGAGGGGCTGGCCCAGCGGATTGATGACGCGGCCGAAGAGCGACTCGTTGACCTTGATGGAGGCAATGCGGCCGGTGCGCTTGGCAATCATGCCCTCGCTCACCTTCTCGGCGCCGCCGAAAAGCACGGCGCCTACGTTGTCTTCCTCCAGGTTCATGACCACGGCCATGACGCCGTTCTCAAACTCCAGCAGTTCGCTCATCTCGGCATTCCTGAGTCCGTAGAGGCGGGCCACGCCGTCGCCTACGGTCAGCACGGTGCCCACCTCCTCGAAGCGGCTGCTCGAGTCGATGTCGTGCAGTTGCTGCAGGAGCACTTCACTCACTTCGCTGGCTTTGATTTTGTTCATACGATTCTCTTGTTTTTATCGATGAAATGATTCTTGATGATTTCAAACTCGTGACTGACGGAGAGGTCCAGACGCAGGTCGTCGAGCTGGAAGATGAAGCCGCCCATGATGTCGGGATTGACCGTCTCCTCCAGAAGGACCTCCGAGGCCTCGCGGCTGTGCTCCTCCACGATGCTCTTGACGCGGCGGGCCACTTGGCCCGAGAGCGGCGTGGCCGTGATGAGGTGCACCTGGCTCACATGCTTCTTCTCGCGGTAGAGCGTGATGTAGTTGTGGGCGATGAAGAGCATCAGGTTCTCGCGCTTGTGCTGCAGGATGAGGGCGGCGAACTTCGTCCACACCGCTCCGGCCTTCTCTTTCGGCGTCTCCACCGCTTCGACGAGGACGCGCAACTTGTCCTCCTTGGACAAGAGCGGATTGGCCAGCACGCGGCGCAGCTCCTCCGTAGCGAAATACACCCGGATGAAGCGCTGCACACGCTCATAGACCTGGGTCTCCGCCCCGTTTTCGAGGGCGAAGTCCAACAATGCCTTGGCATAGCGTTTGGCGATGACTCCGATATACATGCCGACGGTTTTAAATACTCTCCTTTTCCTTTTCGTCCAAAAGGCGGTTGATGTAGTCCATCTGGGCCTGATCCGTCCTGAGGTTCTGACGCAGCACCTTCTCGGCGATTTCCACGCTGAGCAGACCCACCTGGCGGCGGATGTCGCGCACGGCATCCTCCTTCTCCGCCTCGATCTGCTGACGGGCTTCGTCCATCACCTTCTGGGCGGCCGCAGTGGCGTCTTCACGCGCTTTGGCGATGATGTCCTGCCTCATGCGGGCCGCCTCTTCCAGTATCCTGCTCTGCTGATCCTGCGCCTCCTTGAGGAGACGGCCGGTCTCCTCCTGCACCTTCTCCAGCTTCTCGCCGGCTTCCTTGGCCTTGGCGACGCCTTCGTCGATGTAGCGGGCGCGCTCGTCGAGCATGCCGGTGATGGCGGGCCAGCCGAACTTGGTCAGCACGAAGAGCACCGCGGCAAAGGCCACGAGCATCCAGATGAAGAGTCCGCTATCGGGAATTAACAGGGACATATTGTGAAGGTCTTGGGTTTAGTTGGCCAGAAGACAAACAACAACGGCAAAGAGGCTCACGCCCTCGACCAGAGCGCCTATGATGATCATGGCGGTCTGCGTCTTGCCGATGCTCTCGGGCTGACGGGCCATGCTGTCCATGGCGGCGCTGCCGATCTTGCCCAGTCCCAAACCTGCACCGATGGCTACCAGACCGGCACCCAGTGCTGCTGCACCCTTGGTGGAGAGGATCTCCAAAAGAATCATTCCTAACATAGCTGTTCTGTTTTTTATAGGTTATTGATATTTTGTTTTTGTCGGTTTAATCGCGGTGATGATGCGCCTGAGAGAGGCCGATGTAGATGCTCGAAAGCATGGTGAAGACAAAGGCCTGGATGAAAGCCACCAGGAGCTCCAGGCAGTCGAGGAAGACGGCCAGCAGCACACTCACCACACTCATCATGCCGTTGCCGGCGCCGGGCATCGTGGTGGCGGTGATGAATATCACGCTCAGCACGCCGATCAGGGCGCAGTGGCCCGCCAGGATGTTGGCAAAGAGACGGATGGTGAGCGAGAAAGGCTTGGTGAAGAGGCTGATGAACTCGATGACGGCCATCAGGGGACGCAGCCAGGCGGGCAGTTCGGGGTTCCAAAAGACTTCCTGCCAATAGGCTTTCGTGCCGAAAACGTTGGTGATGACGAAGGTGAAGAGCGCCAGCGTCACCGTCACGGCGATGTTGCCCGTGAGGTTGGCCGAGCCGGGGATGAGGCCCAGCAGATTCGTCAGGAAGATGAAGAAGAAGACTGTCAGCAGATAGGGCGTGTAGCGCGCCGTGTGCTCGGGGATGTTGGCCTTGATGATGTCCTCGTAGACGAAGTTGACCATCATCTCCATCGAGCCGATGAAGCCTTTGGGCGCTGCGGCGGTGACGTCTCTCCTCTTATACCAGCGGGCTGTGCCGAGAATCATCAGGCAGAGCAGCACGCTGGCCAGAAACAGGCCGGCCACGTTTTTGGTGACGGAGCAGTCGAATGCGGGCCGCTCGCCGGTGGCCACCTCGATGATCTTGCCGGCGTTGGGGCTCTCCTCCGGCGCGATGGCCAGACCCTCATAGGCCTCGTGGCCGTGGTGGAAACGGGCGGAAGAGAAAGCGTGCCAGCCCGTGTGCTCGCTGTAGACCAGGACGGGCAGCGGCATGGCTACAGACGTCTGGCCCACGTCGGTCAGATGCCACCAGTAGCTGTCGCCCACGTGGTCGAAAATCATGGCGGTCACATCAAGGTCCTGTTGTCCCTTCATACTTTGGCGCACACGCTGATGATATCGTTGCTGACCTCCACATAGCCGCCGCGGATGCGGAGCTTCTCTTCCCCGGCCGCCGTCTGATAGCGAATCTCGCCCTCAGTGAGGGTGGAGACGATGCTGTCGTGGCCGGTCAGGACGGTGAAGCGCCCCCGTCCGCCGGGCACTTCGCAAAGTGTCACCTCGCCGTCAAAGAGCGTTTTCTCCGGGCTGTAGATGGTCAGTTTCATATTCCGTTAATGTTCTCTCGTTGTCGTTTGTCTTACTGCGCAGCAGCCTCGGCGGCTTCTCTCAGCTTGCGGGCCTTCTCCTTGGCTTCTTCGATGGTGCCCACGTTGAGGAAAGCCTGCTCGGGCAGGTCGTCCACCTCGCCGTCGAGGATCATGTTGAAGCCCTTGATAGTGTCTTCGATGTTGACCATCACGCCCTTCAGGCCGGTGAACTGCTCGGCCACGGTGAAGGGTTGGGAAAGGAAACGCTGCACGCGGCGGGCGCGGTTGACCGTCTGCTTGTCCTCGTCGGAGAGCTCGTCCATGCCCAGGATGGCGATGATGTCCTGCAGCTCCTTGTTGCGCTGGAGAATCTGCTTCACGCGCTGGGCGCAGTTATAGTGGTCTTCGCCGATGATGTTGGGGTCGAGGATGCGGCTCGTGGAGTCCAGAGGATCTACGGCGGGGTAGATGCCCAGCTCGGTAATCTTACGCGAAAGCACCGTTGTGGCGTCCAGATGGCTGAACGTCGTGGCAGGTGCGGGGTCCGTGAGGTCGTCGGCAGGCACATAGACGGCCTGCACAGAGGTGATGGAGCCCTTCTTCGTGGAAGTGATGCGCTCCTGCATCTTGCCCATGTCGGTGGACAGGGTGGGCTGATAACCCACGGCGGAAGGCATGCGGCCCAAGAGGGCGCTCACCTCACTGCCGGCCTGCGTGAAACGGAAAATGTTGTCGATGAAAAGGAGAATATCCTTGGAGGTGCCCACGGCATCTGAGTCGCGGAAGCTCTCGGCCACCGTCAGACCGCTCAGAGCCACAGAGGCACGGGCCCCGGGAGGCTCCGACATCTGGCCGTAGACCAATGTAGCCTGGCTCTTGGCCACCTCATCGTAGTCCACCGTCGAGAGGTCCCAGCGGCCTTCTTCCAGACCCTTCTTGAACTCCTCGCCGTAGCGGATGACACCGCTCTCGATCATTTCCCTCAGAAGGTCGTTGCCCTCACGGGTGCGCTCGCCGACACCGGCGAACACGGAGAAGCCGTTGTGCTTCTTGGCGATGTTGTTGATGAGCTCCATGATGAGCACCGTCTTGCCCACGCCGGCGCCGCCGAAAAGGCCGATTTTACCGCCTTTCAGATAAGGCTCCAGCAGGTCGATGACCTTGATGCCCGTGTAGAGCACTTCCTGCGAAGTGGTCAGCTCGTCAAACTTGGGGGGCTCCCTGTGGATGGGCAGCGCGCCGCTTCTCGAGAGGCCCTTCATGCCGTCCACGGCATCGCCCACGACGTTGAACAGACGGCCCTTCACCTGATCGCCCACAGGCATGGTGATGGGCATTCCCGTCACCGTGGCGTCCACGCCGCGACTCAGGCCGTCGGTGGAGTCCATTGCCACGCAGCGCACGGTGTTCTCGCCGATGTGCTGCTGCACTTCGATAATCAGATCGCGCCCGTCGGGCCTCTTCACGATGAGTGCTTCATTGATGGCGGGCAAACTGACGTCCTCCCCCGCTTCCGAGGCGAAGGCTACGTCCACCACAGGTCCGATTACCTGCGACACCCGTCCTTTAATTTGTGCCATATTTCAGTGCTGTTTCAGTCTATTTTCTGCGCAAAGATACGGATTTCGATTTTATCCGCCAAATTTTTTGCGCGATTTTTTTCAAATTGTTCCGTTGTTTTGGTCATTGTGTCAGAGCAATGCACACCCGGTCCTGGAAATCGCGCCCCGAGCGGGCTCTCACGATGCCCTGATTGATGATGGCGAAGCAGAGCTCGTGGCCCTCGCTGCTGATGCAATAGCCGGCCAGGGAGACGATGCCCTCCACGGTGCCCGTCTTGGCCCGGACGTTGTCTTCGGCCGGGGTCTCCTTCATGCGCTTCTCCAGAGTGCCGTCGACGCCGGCGATGGGGAGCGCCTGCAGGAAGGGCTCGCGGACGGTTTCCTGCTGCCAGGCGTAGCGCAACACCTTCACCAGCAGCTCCACCGTGACGTAGTCGTAGAGCGAGAGTCCGCTGCCGTCGGCGATGAGGTAGTCCTTGGGCTCCAGAGAGAGTTCGCGCATCAGGCGCTCCACCTCGGCGGCGGCTTCGCGACGTCCGGCGCCGCGCTTGCCGCTCCTGTCGGCCAGCTGTTGGAACATGCTCTCGGCCAGCAGGTTGTCGCTCTCCTTGAGCATGGGCAGCATCACCTCGTCCACGCGCTGCAGCTCCGTCTCGCTGAGCAGCGGAGCGCCGGGACTTTTGGGCTGCGAGATCTTGTCGTCCCAACACCAGCCCCATCCGGCTTCCTTCACGTAGGGCCGGTATTGGAAGTCGGCGCCGAGCGCCTTGAGGGCGGTCACGGCGGTGATGATTTTCTGGCACGAGGCGGGTCGCATGCGCTGCCGGTAGCCTGTGGCGTAGAGCAAAGAATCGTCGGTGAGGTCCCACACGGCCAGCGCCACCTGGGTGCTTTCGAAGAGGGAGTCCGTGAGCAGGCTGTCCAGCGCGGCTGTCGTGCGCTCCTTCCACGCGCCCTCGGCGTGCAATGCGAGGGCCAAGCCGGTAAAAAAGACAATAAAAAGTGTTTTTTTCTTCATATCGGCGGCAAAGATATTAAAAAAGTTGTAAATTTGCATCAGTAAAAGACAAAAATCATGATACGCAAGTTTGATTTTCTCATTATCGGCGGCGGAGTGGCCGGCATGAGTTTTGCACTGAAAGTGGCCGACGCCGGCAAGGGCCGTGTGGCGCTGGTGTGCAAGACGACGCTCGACGAGGCCAACACGGCCAAGGCTCAGGGCGGCATCGCCTCGGTCACCAATCTCAAGGTGGACAACTTCGAGAAGCACATCAAGGACACGATGATAGCCGGCGACTACATCAGCGACCCCGCTGCTGTGGAGCAGGTGGTCAAAGGCGGTCCGGACGGCATCCGCGACCTGCTGCGCTGGGGTGTGAACTTCGACAAGAAGGAAGACGGCACGTTTGACCTCCACCGCGAGGGCGGACACAGCGAGTTTCGCATCCTTCACCACGCCGACGACACGGGCTTCGAGATCCAACGCGGTTTGATGGAAGCGGTGCGCAGCCATCCCAACATCAAGGTGCTGGAGAATCACTATGCCGTGGAGATCATCACGCAGCACCATCTGGGCCGTGAGGTCAACCGCCACATGACCGACATCGAGTGCTACGGCGCCTACGTCCTCGATCCCGATACGGGCAAGGTGGACACCTATCTCTCGCGTGTCACCCTCATGGCCACCGGAGGCACCGGTGCCGTCTATGCCACCACCTCCAACCCCAACATCGCCACCGGCGACGGCATCGCCATGGTCTATCGCGCCAAGGGCATCGTCAAGGACATGGAGTTCGTGCAGTTTCACCCCACGGTGCTCTATAACCCGGCGGAAACGCATCCCGCCTTCCTCATCACGGAGGCCATGCGCGGCTACGGCGGCATCCTCAAGTTGCCCAACGGCGAGGAGTTCATGCAGAAATACGACAAACGTCTCTCCCTGGCGCCCCGCGACATCGTGGCGCGCGCCATAGACCGCGAGATGAAGATCCACGGACTCAAGCACGTCTGTCTCGACGTCACCCACAAAGATCCCGAGGAGACACGTCACCACTTCCCCAACATCTACGCCAAGTGTCTGTCCATCGGCATCGACATCACCAAACAGATGATCCCCGTCTGCCCCTCGGCGCACTATATGTGCGGCGGCATCAAGGTGGA
>ONSH01000121.1 GCA_900320435.1 uncultured Prevotellaceae bacterium | reverse complement strand
CGGCTTCCGCCGCACCTTCAACCGCAACCACTACGGCACCGACATCAAGGTCTATGTGGGCGACACCATTTATGCGGCGTTCGCAGGCAAGGTGCGCATTGTGGCGTACGAAGGCAGGGGCTATGGCAAGTACGTCGTGATCCGCCACCCCAACGGCCTGGAGACCCTCTACGGTCACATGTCGAAGCAGCTGGTGAGTGAAGACCAGGTGGTCAAAGCCGGACAGCCTATCGGTCTGGGCGGCAACACGGGACGCTCCACGGGCAGCCATCTACACTTCGAGACGCGCTTCCTGGGCCAGTTCATCAATCCCGAACTGCTCTTCGACTTTGAGCATCAGGACGTTTTGGGCGACTGCTACATCTTCCGCAGCAGAGGTCGCGGCCAGCTTCTGGCCAAAGCCGACTACATCCTGGGCAAGGAGTACAGCATGACGGAAGAAGAAAGCAGCCTGGCTTCCGAGCAGGCTAAGAAGCAGGCCGAGAGCCGCAGCTTCCAGGAGCAACGCAAGGAGTCGATCCGCCAGGGCGGCATCTAGCCCGCAAGTTCGGCACCACTGTGGCCCAACTCTGCCGCACCAACAAGATTTCCGCCAAGACGCCTTTGCGCGCAGGCCAGATCCTCAGGTACTGATGACCACCAAGCAACAGTTTGAGAGCATCCTCGCCGAGTGCCGCAGTCTCTTCGAGAAGAAGTTGCACGACTACGGTCCGGCGTGGCGCATCCTGCGTCCCAGCTCTCTCACCGACCAGATTTTCATCAAGGCCGGCCGCATCCGCTCCATCGAGACCAAGAAGGAAGCGCTTGTGGACGAAGGCATCCGCCCGGAGTTTATCGGCATCGTCAACTACGCCCTCATCGGCCTCATCCAGCTGGACCTGGGGCCCGAGATGCCCAATTCGTCTGCCTCGGCCTCCACGATGACCAACGAGGAGGCTCTGGCCGCCTACGACAAGTGGGCCGGCAAGACGCTCGAGCTCATGTTGCGCAAGAACCACGACTACGACGAGGCGTGGCGCTCCATGAGGGTGTCGTCGTACACGGACCTCATCCTGATGAAGATCTTCAGAACGAAACAGATAGAGTCCCTAGCGGGGGACACTTTGGTGTCGGAAGGTATCGACGCCAACTATATGGACATGATGAACTATGCCGTATTCGGCCTGATCAAGCTCACCTATGGTGAGGACGCTTCTTGTTAATCTCTGCCGGCTCGTGCTGGCGACGGTCTTCATCCTTTCAGGGCTCGTGAAGATCATCGACCCGAGAGGGTTCTCCTACAAGATTGACGAATACGCCGGCGCCGCGGGCATCACGGATTTCCATCTGGCCCACGCCTCGCTGTTTATCGCCGGAGCTCTGGCGATGCTCGAGTTCTCCGTCGGCATCTATCTCTTCTTCGGCATACGCCGCCGCCTGACCTCGCTGGTCACGCTGCTCATGATGACGGTCTTCACGGCCCTCACCTTCTGGTCCTGGCGCTGGCACGCCGTGAGCGACTGCGGCTGCTTCGGAGACGTGATTCACCTCACCCCGGCCGAGACATTCTTCAAGAACGTCGTGCTGCTTCTGCTCTGCCTGCCTCTTGTGAGACACCCCAGAGCTCAAGTGCGCTTCATCAGCGAGAAAAGCCAGTGGACCATCGGTCTCTACGTGTGGATCTACGGTGCCGCGCTGTGTGCCTACAACGTGTACATGCTGCCCGTGATGGACTTCCGTCCCTACCACATCGGCGCCGATCTCCTGCGCGCCATGCAGCCCGCGGACGCGGGCGACGTGCGCTACACGCACACCTTCATTATGGAGAAGGACGGCGAGCGCAGGGAGTTTTCGCTTGAGGACTACCCCGACTCTACCTGGACTTTCGTCGACCGCCGCACCCGGATTGAAGGCAGCGCGAAGGCGCTTCCGCCCATTCACGACCTCTCGATCGTCTCACCCTCGACGGGCATCGACACCACGGAGGCGCTGCTCTCGGGCGAAGGTTGGAAGTTTCTCATCGTGGCACCCGATCTCCGCGAAGCCGACGACGGCGTGATGGAGCGTCTGGCCGAGCTCACGGACTACTGCAGCCACTACGGCTATCCGCTCTACTGCCTCACCGCAAGCAGCGAGGAGGACATCCGCTACTGGCAGGACATCACGGGGGCCGAATATCCTTACCTGCTGGCCGACCGCACGCCGCTGCGCACGATGGTGCGCTCGAATCCCGGCCTGGTGGTGCTTAAGGGCAGCACGGTGAAAGCCAAGTTCCCGGCCATCGGCCTGCCTTCGGAAACGGAGCTTACGGACCGGGCCGACCGTCTGGCGCTGCTGAACCCCGACCTGGAGACGCATCTGAGGATGCTGCTGCGCCTGTTGCTGTGGTTTGTGGGGCCTCTGTTCATCCTTACTCTGTTGGACAATTTATATCGATTAATTATACATATTAAAAACAAAAAACGCATTATGAGAAAGCACATTGTAGCAGGCAACTGGAAAATGAACAAGAACCTGCAGGAGGGTGTAGCCCTCGCCAAGGAACTCAAGGAGATTCTCGCTGCTGAGAAGCCCAACTGCGACGTCATCATCGGCACGCCCTTCATCCACCTGGCCACTGTGGCCGATCTGCTGAAGGACAGCTGCATCGCCGTCAGCGCCGAGAACTGCGCCGACAAGGAGAGCGGAGCCTACACCGGTGAGGTGAGCGCCGCCATGGTCAAGAGCACCGGCGCCGAGTACGTCATCCTGGGCCACAGCGAGCGTCGTGAGTACTACCACGAGACACCCGCCATCCTCAAGGAGAAGGTGGATCTGGCTCTGGCCAACGGTCTGAAGGTGATCTTCTGCATCGGCGAGAGCCTGGCAGAGCGCGAGGCCAACAAGCAGGAGGCTGTCTGCAAGGCAGAGCTCCAGGGCAGCGTGTTCCACCTGAGCGCCGAGCAGTGGAAGAACATCGTCATCGCCTACGAGCCCATCTGGGCCATCGGCACCGGCAAGACCGCTACCGCCGAGCAGGCTGAAGAGATTCACGCCTTCATCCGCAAGTGCGTGGCCGAGGTTTACGGCGAGGCTGCAGCACAGGAGACTTCCATCCTCTACGGCGGCAGCTGCAAGGCCAGCAACGCTCCCGAGCTCTTCGGCAAGGAGGACATTGACGGCGGCCTCATCGGCGGCGCTTCCCTCAAGGCTCCCGACTTCAAGGGTATCATTGATGCTTGGAAATAAGATTTTTGCACTGACGCTTCTTTGGGCTGCAGCTCTCACGGCTGCGGCCCAGAGCGGCGAAGCGCCCAAGCAGAAGACCCACCGCGACTGGCCCGTGTGGGTGATTCCCGCCGACAGCGGCAAACCTGTGGCGGAGGACACCGTCTATGTCAAGAAAGTCTTGGGCAAGGACAGCATCGTCGTGCGCAAAGCGGTGCGCGACAGCATCTTGCGCCAGAACCAGAGCCGCGACACGGCGTGCGTACACACGCCCGTAGCTCCGGTCGATTCCTCTCTGCTCACCAAGGTGCGCGTCAACGGCTTCCGCGTGCAGCTCTATTCGGGCGGCAACAACGGCTTCCGCGTGCAGCTCTATTCGGGCGGCAATTCCCGCCAGGACAAGATGCGTGCGCAGAGCATGGCCCAAACGGCTAAAGCGCTCTTTGTGCAATCGTCGGTCTACACGCAGTTCATCAGCCCCCATTGGGTGTGCCGCATGGGCGACTTCAGAACCCATGAGGAAGCCCTCACGATGCTGCGCGAGGTGCGCGCCACAGGCGGTTTCCCCGAAGCCGTCATCGTGCGCTGCAAGGTGAACGCCTGGCAGTGATCCCCTCTTAACGCCCTCCAGCCCATGAGCCAACTCGACAAGACCTACGACCCCTCACTCAACCATCAGCCGCTGACGCCCCAGCAGGAGGCCATCAGCGAGCACGTGCGCGCCATTCTCGACCTTCTGGGCGAGGACGTTTCGCGCGAGGGTCTCGTGAAGACGCCGCGCCGTGTGGCCCGTGCGATGACGGAGCTCACGAGGGGC
>ONSH01000016.1 GCA_900320435.1 uncultured Prevotellaceae bacterium | reverse complement strand
GCCCATGTTGCTGCGGTATCCTGGTCGGCCAGGTGCGCCTGGAAGTCTTCTTCCATCTTGCGCCCGCAGTAGTATTTGTAGGCGGCGGCGAGGTTGCGCGGCTCCATCTTGGTGAAGATGGTGAAGGCGTCGATCAGTCTCACGCCGCTCATGTCGAAGGTGATGCCCACGCGGGCAAATTCTTCCATCAGCAGGGGCACGTCGTAGTTGTTGGAGTTGAATCCGGCGAAGTCGCAGCCGTTGAACTCCTCGTAGAGTCCGTTGGCCACTTCTTTAAACTGCGGCTGGTCTTTCACCATGTCGTCGGTGATGTGGGTGAGCTCCTGCACCACTTCGGGGATGGGCATTCCGGGGTTGATCAGCTGGCTGACGGATTTTTCCTCTCCCGTGGGGAGCACCTTGATGTAGGCGATTTGTATGATGCGTGCTGTGGCTATGTCCAGGCCGGTGGTCTCCAGGTCGAAGACAACGAGCGGACGTTCCAGTTTCAATGCCATATTGCTTTCGTTATTCCGTTATTCCGTTATTCCGTTGATTCAGTCATCCACCCTCATGGGCATGAGCAGCATCAGGATCTCTTCGTTCTCTGCCGGCACATCCGGTCTGATGACGCCGGGGCGTGCGGGATCGGCCAGCTCAATGACGATGTTGTCGCTCTCCAGGATGTTGCAGATTTCCAGCATAAACTGGCAGGAGAATCCGATGGCGATGTGGTTGCCTGAGTAGTCGCAGGAGATGGTCTCCTCGCCGCTGGTGTTGTATTCGTTGTCCTGTCCGGTCAGCTTCATGGTGCCGTCGTTGAGCTCCACCTTAACCAGGCCGCTGGCCTGATTGCAGAATACCAGCACGCGCTTCAGGGCGCCGGCCAAAGAGAGGCGGTCCACCGTGGCGCGGAAGGGGTTGTTCTGGGGGATGACGGCGTTGTAGTTGGGGTAGTTGCCCTCAATCAGGCGGAAATGCATCGTCACGTCGGCGGTGCTGATGGTGGCGCGGTCCTGAGTGTAGCGGATCTCGACGGCGTCGTCGCTGGCGGAAAGCACGCTGCGCAGGATGTTGGCGACCTTTTTGGGCAGGATGAAGTTGCCCTCCACGCCGGTCTCTACGCCCTTGTTCAGGTCCTTCACCAGCTTGCGTCCGTCGGTGGCGGCGAAGATGATGTTGTCGGTGTGGATGTCGAAGTAGACACCGTTCATCACCAGGCGTATTTCGTCGTTGGCTGTGGCGAAGAGCGTGCGGCCGAGGCCGTTGGTGATCACGCTGGCAGGCAGGCTGAAGCAGGTGCCTTCGTCGCTGAGTGCACGGGGTGTGGGGTAGGGATCGGCGCTCTGTCCGGTGATGTTGAATGTGCCGGTGGCGTGTTTGCCCTGGATTCTGTAGTTCTCCTCGTCCACGCGCAATTCGATGGGCTGCTCGGGTATCTCGCGGATGGCGTCCATCATCTTCTTGGCCGAGACGCAGAATCGGCCGGTGCCTTCCTGCTCGAGCACGGGCACGGAGGTGATGAGGCTTTTTTCGGCGTCGCTGGCCGTGATGACCATGCGTCCGTCTTCCGCTTCAATGAGGAAGCAGTCCAGAATGGGGAGGGAGTTTTTCGAGGCCAGGGCCTTGCTGGCCACACTCAGTCGGCTCATGAGAGCCATGCTTGAAACTTTCAGCAACATAGTGTTTTTATCTGTATTTTGTTAGTGTTTGTCTTTTGGAATTATGCAATATCGCCTGCAAATATAAGGAAAAAATCCGAATTAAAATCCCGAAAGGGGAAAAAACTGACAAGATAATTTGTTTTTCTCGGCGATATTTCGTACTTTTGCGTCCGAATTAAAATTTCAACCCTATATTTAAATGGAATTAACTGGTAAAATTATTGCTGCGCTTCCTGTGCGTAGCGGTGTCAGTCAGCGCACCGGTTCCGAGTGGCAGCTGGCTTCTTATGTGCTTGAAACTCAGGGTGAACGTTTTGCCCGTAAGATGGTTTTCGAGGTGTTTGGCTCTGATCGCATTCAGCAGATGAACATCCAGGTGGGCGAGACGCTCCGCGTGAGCTTCGACATCGACGCCCGCGAGACGAGCGAGGGCCGTTGGTTCAACTCCATCCGTGCCTGGGCTGTGGACCGCAACGTGGACGTTGCTCCTACTGCTGCTCCTGCTCCGTCTGCTGCTCCGTTTGGCCCGGCTCCGGCTCCGTCTTCGGCTCCTGCGCCTTCTCAAGCTCCTTTCGAGCAAGCTCCTGACAACGAATCTCTGCCTTTCTGAGGCGGAGGCTGTCTATACGATCCAAAGCAAACCCGGCAAATTTACTGTCCGGGTTTTCTTTTATATATTGCTCCAGCAGCTCGATACTGTCGCATTCGGCCACCATGCGCCACTGTCGGGCCTGCTCCTCCTGAACGGCCAGCGCCATCTTCATGGCGGCCTCCCTTTCGGCGTTCTCCCGTGCGCGTGCTTCCTCTTCGTATCTGGTGAGGCCGTAGTATACGGCTGCTGCGGCTGCCAGGATAACCAGCACCGTGGCCCACAGTCCGAGGTGGAATTTGCCCTTGGGGCGCATGTCGCCCTTCGGCTGGCTTCCCTCCTCTTCGTGCCCCTCCTGCGGGGGGAGGGCGTCGGTGTTTTCGTTGCCGCATTTTTTGCAGACGGTCTGCGAGTCCAGCATGTAGCCGCCGCACTTGGGACATTCCACTAAATGGTCTTTGATTCCGGTGCCGCAATGCGGGCAGGTCCAGGCCATTGATGAGATTCGTTTGCCGCACTCGGGGCAGGTGATCATACTCATAGCGTGTGAAATTTTCTGCAAAATTATCTTTTTTTTCTCTTTCGTCCAACTTTTCCGGGTATTTGTTTGCCTATGTGTATGAAAATAGGTATATTTGTCCTCCGAAAACTGTTAAACATCTCTTTTAATGGCACGTATTTTCCGCATTTTGTTCTGCTCTGTGCTGCTTCTCGTGTGCGCAGGCATGCAGGCTGCCAAGCCCGGCACATTCACCGCCGGCGAAGGCTCGTTTTTGCTCAACGGCAAGCCCTTCATCGTGAAGGCCGCCGAGGTTCATTATCCGCGCATCCCCCGTCCTTATTGGGACCACCGCATCAAGATGTGCAAGGCTTTGGGTATGAACACGGTCTGCATCTACATCTTCTGGAACATCCACGAGCAGCAGGAGGGTCAGTTCGACTTCTCCGGCAACAACGACGTGGCCGAGTTCTGCCGTCTGGCGCAGAAGAACGGCATGTATGTCATCGTGCGCCCCGGACCCTATGTCTGTGCGGAGTGGGAGATGGGCGGTCTGCCTTGGTGGCTGCTCAAGAAGAAGGACATCAAGTTGCGTGAGCGCGACCCCTACTTCATGGAGCGTGTCAAGATCTTCGAGGAGAAGGTGGGCGAGCAGCTCTCCGGTCTCACGATTCAGAAGGGCGGCCCCATCATCATGGTGCAGGTGGAGAACGAATACGGTTCCTACGGCGAGGACAAGCCCTACGTCAGCGAGATACGCGACTGTCTGCGCGGCATCTACGGCAGCGAGCTGGCGCTCTTCCAGTGCGACTGGGCCAGCAACTTCGAGAAGAACGGCCTCGACGACCTCACCTGGACGATGAACTTCGGTACGGGTGCCAACATCGACCAGCAGTTCAAGCGCCTGGGCGAGCTGCGTCCCAACGCCCCGAAGATGTGCTCTGAGTTCTGGAGCGGCTGGTTCGACAAGTGGGGCGCCCGTCATGAGACCCGCCCCGCAAAGGCCATGGTTGAAGGCATGGACGAGATGCTCTCCAAAGGCATTTCTTTCTCCCTGTATATGACCCACGGCGGCACCTCGTTCGGTCATTGGGCCGGCGCCAACTCTCCCGGCTTTGCCCCCGACGTGACCTCGTATGACTACGACGCGCCCATTAACGAATACGGCCACACCACGCCTAAGTTCTTCGAGCTGCGCGAGATGATGCAGAAGTACTCGGACAAGAAACTGCCCGCTGTGCCCAAGGCCCCCGCGCCGATTATCACCGTGCCCAAGTTCGAGCTGAAGGAGTTTGCGCCTTTCATGGCCGCCATGACCAAGCCCGTCAATGGCGCACCCAAGACCTTTGAGGAGATGGACATGGGTTGGGGCACGATGATGTACTCCACCCGACTGCCCGAGATTACCTCACAGAGCGTGCTCACAGGAGAGTTCCACGACTTTGCCCAGGTGTTCATCGATAAGAAATACATTGGCAAGATTGACCGTGTGAAGAACGAGAAGTCGCTCACCATACCTGCCGTGAAGAAAGGCGCCGAACTGATGATTATCGTCGAAGGCATGGGCCGCATCAACTTCGGTCGCGCTATCAAGGACTTCAAGGGCATCGTGGGCAACGTCACGCTGACCACTGAGACGGACAACATGGAGATGGTGCTGACACCGAAGAACTGGATGAACGTCGCCATTCCCGACGACTATCAGACTGCCGTCAAGGCGCTTGACATGGTGAAGGGCGTCAACGACCAGGTTGCTGCAGGCAAGGTGAAGGGGAGTGTTCCTGCACTCGCCTTCACACAGGGCTATGAGGGGTCGAAGAAGCTCGGCGACATCATGAAGCCCGGCTACCACCGCGGCTACTTCAACCTCACCAAAGTGGGCGACACCTTCCTCAACTTCGAGACGTGGGGCAAGGGTCAGGTGTATGTCAACGGCCACGCTTTGGGCCGCATCTGGAGCATCGGTCCTCAACAGACGCTTTACGTCCCCGGCTGTTGGCTGAAAAAGGGCAAGAACGAGATCATCGTGCTTGATGTTGTCGGTCCCCGTGAGGCCGTTGTTTGGGGACAGGCAGAGCCCGAACTGAACAAGCTGCAGCTGGAGAAATCGAACAAGCACAACGACATCGGCTCCAAGCCCGACCTCAACAGCGACACGCCTGTAGCCGTCGGCAGCTTCAAGGGCGGCAACGGCTGGCAGACCGTCAGCTTCAGCGCTCCCGCCAAGGGCCGCTATCTGGCCATCGAGTGCCGCTCTACACAGAAGGAGGGCGACCGTGTGGCCATCGCCGAGATCTACCTGCAGGGTCAGGACGGCAAGCGCCTCTCGCGCGAGTCGTGGACGACGAAGTATGCCACCTCCGAGGAGGAGAACGGCAACCACATGGGCGACAAGGTGTTCGACCTCCAGGAGTCGACCTACTGGCGCACGGAGAAGGGTAGTGCAGCGCCCCACTTGCTCTATATCGATCTGGGCGGCGAGCAGACCGTCACCGCGCTGGAGTATCTGCCGCGCGCAGAGCAGGGCGCTCCCGAGAGTGTGAAAGACTATCGCATATACATTAAATAAAGAATATTTTTAGCGACGTGAGTAGAATTCTTATCATAGGCGCCGGCGGTGTTGCCACCGTGTGTGCCCACAAGGTATGCCAGAACAGGGACGTCTTCACCGAGGTGATGATTGCTTCCCGCACCAAGAGCAAGTGCGACGCTCTGGCCAAAGTGCTCAACGAGAAATACGGCACCAACGTGCAGACGGCCCAGGTGGACGCCGACAGCGTGCCTGCTCTGGTGGAGCTGCTGTGCAGCTGGAAGCCCGTCTTGGTCATCAATCTGGCCTTGCCCTATCAGGACCTCACCATCATGGACGCCTGCCTCGAGTGCGGCTGCAACTATATGGACACCGCCAACTACGAGCCCAAGGACGAGGCCCATTTCGAGTACTCCTGGCAGTGGGCCTATCGCGAGCGCTTCGAGAAGGCCGGCCTCACGGCCATCCTCGGCTGCGGCTTCGACCCGGGTGTGACGTCGGTCTTCACGGCCTACGCCGCCAAGCATCATTTCGACGCCATCGAGTATCTCGACATCGTGGACTGCAATGCCGGCAACCACCACAAGGCTTTCGCCACCAACTTCAATCCCGAGATCAACATCCGCGAGATCACGCAGAAGGGCCTCTATTGGGAGAACGGCCGCTACATCGAGACCGAGCCCATGGAGATCCACAAGCCCCTGAATTATCCCAATATCGGCCCGCGCGAGTCGTATCTGCTCCACCACGAGGAGATCGAGAGTCTGGTCATCAACTATCCCACCATCAAGCGCGCCCGCTTCTGGATGACCTTCGGCCAGCAGTATCTCACGTATCTCGACGTGATTCAGAACATCGGCATGTCGCGCATCGACGAGGTGACCTACGAGGCTCCTTTGGCCGACGATCCTTCCAAGACCGTTAAAGTGAAGATTGTGCCGCTGCAGTTCCTCAAGGCCGTCCTGCCCAATCCCCAGGATCTGGGTGAGAACTACGAGGGCGAGACCTCCATTGGCTGCCGCATCCGCGGTCAGAAGGACGGGCAGGAGCACACCTACTACGTCTACAACAACTGCTCCCACGAGGCCGCCTATCGCGAGACGGGCATGCAGGGCGTCAGCTACACCACCGGCGTGCCGGCGATGATCGGCGCCATGATGTTCCTCACGGGCAAGTGGGCCAAGCCCGGCGTACACAACGTGGAGGAGTTCGACCCCGATCCCTTCATGGAGCAGCTCAACCTGCAGGGCCTGCCTTGGCACGAGCTCTTTGATATCGACCTGGAACTCTGAGGCCAATTAAAAATTAAAAGTGAAAAATTAAAAGTTAAAAGTTACACACATACATCATTATAATATGGCAGAGAAACAACCAATGGATTCCAGAGACGACAGGCTCAAGGCGCTTCAGTCGGCTCTGAGTAAGATAGAGAAGGACTTCGGCAAGGGGTCCATCATGAAGCTCGGCGAGCAGGCAGTGGAGCCCGTCGAGGTGATCCCCACAGGCAGCATCGGTCTGGACGCTGCGCTCGGTGTGGGCGGTTTCCCCAGAGGGCGCATCATCGAGATCTTCGGTCCCGAGTCGTCGGGCAAGACCACGCTGGCCATCCACGCTATGGCCGAGGCTCAGAAGGCCGGTGGCATTGCGGCCTTCATCGACGCCGAGCACGCCTTCGACCCCTTCTATGCCAAGAAGCTGGGTGTGGACACCGACAACCTCTTCATGTCGCAGCCCGACAACGGCGAGCAGGCGCTGGCCATCGCCCAGCAGCTGATTGCCTCCGCTGCGGTGGACATCGTGGTCATCGACTCCGTCGCCGCCCTCACGCCCAAGGCCGAAATCGAGGGCGACATGGGCGACAACAAGGTCGGCCTGCAGGCGCGCCTCATGAGCCAGGCCCTGCGCAAGCTCACCTCCACCATCGCCAAGAGCAAGACCTGCTGCATCTTCATCAACCAGTTGCGCGAGAAGATCGGCGTCATGTTCGGCAACCCCGAGACCACGACGGGCGGCAACGCGCTGAAGTTCTACGCCTCCGTGCGCCTCGACATCCGCAAGTCGTCGGCCATCAAGGACGGCGACGAGGTGGTCGGCAACCTGGTCAAGGTCAAGGTGGTGAAGAACAAGGTGGCACCCCCGTTCCGCAAGGCGGAGTTCGAGATCACCTTCGGCGAGGGCATCTCGCGTGCCGGTGAGATTGTCGATCTGGGTGTGGCCTACAAGATCATCGAGAAGAGCGGCAGCTGGTTCTCCTACGGCGGCAGCAAGCTGGCCCAGGGCCGCGATGCCGTCAAGCAGCTGATGAAGGACAATCCCGAGCTGGCCGACGAGATTTCTGCCAAGATAGCAGACGCCATCAAGGGAAATCCCGAGATTGAAATGTAAAGACTGACATTCTGACATCTTTTTACTGACACAGAGCCCGTGCCTCTCCTTTGGCACGGGCTTTGCTGTTGTCTAGAACGAAGAGTGAAGAACGAAAGACGAAGAACGAAAAACTCTAAACTCTAAACTCTTTAAACTATTAAACGCTTAAACTATTAAACTAAAAAGAATATGAGCAAGATTATCGGAATTGACCTCGGAACCACCAACAGCTGTGTTTCCGTATTTGAGGGCGGCGAGCCCGTTGTTATTGCCAACAGCGAGGGCAAGCGCACCACGCCTTCTATCGTAGCATTCGTCGATGGCGGCGAGCGTAAGGTGGGCGATCCCGCCAAGCGTCAGGCCATCACCAACCCCAAGAAGACCATCTTCTCCATCAAGCGTTTCATGGGTGAGACCTATGATCAGGTGCAGAAGGAGATTGCCCGCGTGCCTTATACCGTGGTGAAGGGCGACAACAACACGCCCCGTGTCGACATCGACGGCCGCCAGTACACGCCGCAGGAGATCTCCGCCATGATTCTGCAGAAGATGAAGAAGACCGCCGAGGACTATCTCGGCCAGGAGGTCACGGACGCCGTCATCACCGTGCCCGCCTACTTCTCCGACTCTCAGCGTCAGGCCACCAAGGAGGCCGGCCAGATTGCTGGCCTCAATGTGCAGCGTATCGTCAACGAGCCCACGGCTGCCGCTCTGGCCTACGGTGTGGACAAGGCCAACAAGGACATGAAGATTGCCGTCTTCGACCTCGGCGGCGGCACCTTCGATATCTCCATCCTGGAGTTTGGCAGCGGCGTCTTCGAGGTGCTCTCCACCAACGGTGACACGCATCTGGGCGGCGACGACTTCGACCAGGTCATCATCGACTGGCTGGCAGCCGGCTTCAAGAGCGAGGAGGGCATCGACCTCAAGCAGGACCCCATGGCGCTGCAGCGTCTGAAGGAGGCTGCCGAGAAGGCCAAGATTGAGCTTTCGAGCACCACCTCCACCGAGATCAACCTGCCTTACATCACCGCTGTGGGCGGCGTGCCCAAGCACTTGGTGAAGACCCTCACGCGTGCTGAGTTCGAGCGTCTGGCCGACAGCCTGATTCAGGCCTGCAAGGTGCCCTGTCAGAAGGCTATGCAGGACGCCGGCCTCACCAACAGCGACATCGACGAGGTCATCCTCGTGGGCGGCAGCAGCCGTATCCCCGCTGTGCAGAAGCTCGTGGCCGACTTCTTCGGCAAGGAGCCCTCTAAGGGCGTCAACCCCGACGAGGTGGTGGCTGTGGGCGCCAGCGTCCAGGGTGCCGTCCTCACGGGCGACAAGAGCGACATCGTGCTGCTCGACGTCACGCCTCTTTCGATGGGTATCGAGACGATGGGCGGCGTGATGACCAAGCTCATCGATGCCAACACCACCATCCCCTGCAAGAAGTCCGAGGTGTTCTCCACCGCTGCCGACAACCAGACGGCCGTCACCATCCACGTGCTTCAGGGCGAGCGTCCCATGGCCGCTCAGAACAAGAGCGTGGGCCAGTTCAACCTCGACGGCATCGCTCCCGCACGCCGCGGTGTGCCTCAGATCGAGGTGACCTTCGACATCGACGCCAACGGCATCCTCAATGTCAGCGCCAAGGATAAGGCTACGGGCAAGGAGCAGCACATCACCATCACCGCTTCTTCGGGCCTCTCCAAGGAGGAGATCGAGCGCATGAAGGCTGAGGCCGAGGCCAATGCCGAGAGCGACAAGAAGGAGCGCGAGAAGATCGACAAGCTCAACCAGGCCGACTCCATGATTTTCCAGACGGAGAACATGCTGAAGGAGTCTGGCGACAAGATCCCCGCCGACGTGAAGTCTGAGGTGGAGGCTGCCCTCAACAAGATGAAGGACGCCCACAAGGCTCAGGACCTCGCTGCCATCGACGCCGCCATGAACGAGTTGCAGACGGCTGCCGGCAAGCTCTATCAGGCTCAGCAGCAGGCCGGTGCTCAGGCCGGTCCTCAGCCCGGTGCCGACGCAGGCCAGCAGGGTGGGGCCCAGGGTGACAACATCCAGGACGCCGACTTCGAGGAAGTGAAGTAAATGATGTCTGCGGCGACCAGCCGCGAACATCTACTAAATTTCGAGGAAGTGAAGTAAATTAAAAATTAAAAGTTAAAAATGAAAAATGAGCTGTCGGAGCAATCCGGCAGCTTTTTTTGTGTTTTTTGCATACTTTTCGCAAGCCCTAAGCAAGCCCTAGGCAAACCTTTGGCATACCCTTGGCATACCCTAAGCAAACCCTAGCAAGCACTAAGGGTTTGCCAAAGGCTTGCCTGGAGTATGTTTAGGGGGTCATTAGGTCGTGCGAAAGGTAGGCCTAAGGTTATCTTTGCCGCTTTATTTAATGCAGATGAAAATAGATGGCCAAAAACTTGCAAATCGCAGGGTTAATGTTGTATCTTTGCCGTTGGAGAGATTGAGGCATTCTTTCCCGAGGTTTTTATCAGGAGGTGGACTTGGGGGAGAGAAGTGTGGAGGTTTTGCAGCGCCCGCTGCAAAGTGTTCGCACGCCCGCTGCAAGATGTTCGCACGTTCGCTGCAAAATGTTCGCACGCCCGGTGCAAAACCTGTTGGCCCGGCTCACTGTTCCTGCTTGCTCACCTGATTGTACCTGATGGCTTGGCTTCATTGTACCGCAGCCTCAACGGATCTCCTTCTTCGAATGCAAAATGACTAGTACAGTGATAAAAGCAAAATGGCCCGCCGGATTTCCGACGGGCCTTTTCTTTAAACTTTAAACTTTACTCCAATCGCTCGCCTGCGGCGTTGTAGAGCAGGCCGTTCTTGCGGATGAAGAGGCGGCCGTCCTTGTCGAGGAACTTGCCGTCGCCCTCAGAGCCGGGGGCAGACGAAGAGGGCAGTTCGTCCACAGCGTCCACGCCGTGCTCGTCGATGTCGCCGTAGAAGAGCACCTTGAGGCCGCCCTTGAAGCACACCCAGTAGCTCGTGCCCGTGGTGCCCTTGAGGCCGATGCGCATCTGGGCGCGCGTCTCGGCATTGCTGTAGAGCGAGTCCACATAGTAGCCCTTGGTGAACCAGGCGTTGGCCGAAGACATGGTATTGGGCACGTATTTACCACCAACAGACACACTGCCGTCCGCCAGGCTGGAGCTCGTGCAGTCGCGCCAGAGGTTGGCCATGCGCGCCGAGAGGATGTTGCCGCCGACGTTGGTGTAGAGCGTGGCGTTGACGTTGTCGGTGTGGTTGGTGATGTAGTCCGTATAGACGTTCTGATAGCTGCCGGGACGCTGGAAGGCCTGCGCCACGAGGCGGTAGTGGCCGGCAGGCACCTCGCCCTCGGAGCTCTGGTAGAGGTCGAAGCTCTTCTGGAAATACTCCCAGACGCCGCTGCCGCTGGAGGGCTTCACCGAAGCGGTCCAGTGGTCGAGGCCGGAGGAGAGGGAGGCGTTCTGCCACATGAAGCTGACGTCGGCGGGATGCGTCGCGTCGCTGGGACGGCAGGCCGTGAGGAAGTTGGTGGCGGCGATGAGCAGCTCGCTGACGGCGGCCGACACCTCACCGGGGGTGGTGTAGGTGCTCTTGGCCTCCTTCACGAGGGAGAGCGACGTCTCCAGGTCGGAGCGGGCGCCGGCCGTCTCGTGGACGGGCACCTCAAGCAGGGCCTCACAGCCGGCGATGACTTCGTTGAGGCGCGTCATCTTCAGGTCGCGCGCCGCCGTCTGGGCGGCACTGGCCTGAGCGGAGGTGAGGATGTAGAGGCGCTGGGCCTCGCCGCCCTCGTTGTTGGGATTGAAGATATCGCCCGACACGCCGCTGATCTCGGCGATGGGGGAGGGCAGCACGATGCCGTAGGAGTCGTAGGCGTTGCCGCGCGCCATCCAGTAGCTCGTGGCGCTGAAGTCGCCCACCTTGGTGTCGGTGCGGGCGGGCAGCAGCATGAAGTAGTTCTCGACGGAGGGCGTCGTGTTTTGCAGCTTGGTGACGGCCTGGGCGTTGTGGAGATAGGTGCCGGTGCCCACATTCTTAAACGCGTACATGGCGCGCGCGGGGTCGAACGTCAGCCGCCACTGATAGTAGGGGTCGTCGGCGATGTCGGCAAAGGAGACGCGGTTGTTGCCGAAGGTGACAACCTTCTTGCCGCGGCCGTTGATGTAGACATCGCAGCCCACGAAGCGGTCGTCGAAGCCGTATTTGTCGCTCTCGGCCTTGAGGTAGTAAATCTCGTCATCGTCGTGCGTGAAGGTGTAGGAGGCCGTGATGCCCGAAGAGCTCGTGGCCAGCAGACCGTCCTGATGCAGGGCGTGGGTGATGAGGATGTTGCCGAAGTAGAGCAGCTGGTTGGAGGGGCTGTAGGAGTCCTCGTGGGCGCCGTTGATGCCGTAGCCGTAGGTGAGAGAGCCCGAGGTGGTGCCGGCCCACATGTGGGTGGCGTCGCCCTGCATATAGGCGCCGTCGTTGTTCTCCAGGAGGCGCACCATCTTCGTGGCGCGCGGGCCGAGCCACTTGCCGCTGGAGGTGTTCTCGCGCAGGTTGCTGTTGTTGGACCATTCGGAGGTGGTGCCGACGCCCACGCCGTGGTTCGTCTCGTGCAGCATGGTGCCGGTCTGCTGGTAGGACGTCGACTGGGACACGCGCATCCAGCCGCCGTAGGAGCAGTCGGCCGTGCCGCCGCCCGCACCGGCGCCGCGCACATAGTGCACGCTCAGGCCGAAGCCGCTGAGGTAGGAGAGCTGGTTGTACATCCACACCGTCTCGGCCATGCCCGAGTTGATGTTGTAGTCCCAGGAGATTTGGGAGGGGTTCTCCACCTGAGCCTGATAGTCGTAGGTGTAGGTGGTCGTGCCTTTGCGCTCGGTGAAGAAGCGGATGGCTTCGCCGTAGGCCACTTTGCCATCATTGGTGATGACGTAGGGGCGGGCCCAATAGCCCGTGGCGGAGGAGAGGCCCTCGAGGCGGAAGAGGTAGCCCTTGTTGGAGAAATACTCCGTCGAGCACTCATCGAGGATGGTGGGCTCCTTCGACTCCTTGCTCCAGCAGACGCCGAGCTCGCGGGTGCCGGAGGTGGTGCTGTAGGAGGCGCGCACCAGAGCGATGGTGATGCCGGCGGCCACATAGGGATAGGTGGTCACCTTGATGGCGGAGCGCTGCGCCTCCTCGGCCTGCTGCCGCTGCTGGCGCTCGGCGTCCACAATCTGCTGGCGGGCCGTGAGGGAGTCCGTGTTGATCTCCGTGTTGTAGTAGAGGCGGAAGTGGTCGAAGGCCATCCAGTTGCAGGCCGCGTTCTGCGACTTGATGCCGACGGTGGCGCGACCGTCATCGCCTACGGTGAAGACCACGCGGTGCTCGCCCGGATCACCCGTGACGGGGGTCTCCTGGTCCTGGGCGAAGAGATAGCCGCCCGTGGACGGCGTGTAGCTGCCGCCGGAGCCGTTGCCGCAGAAGGCGTTGCAGACAAGCGTATAGGTGCCGGGTGTGAGGCCCTTGAGGTGCTGATACATGGTGCAGTTGGGGATGCGGCTGCCCTGAGCCACCCACTTCTCCATATAGACCTCGGCGTGCTTGCCGGCGAAGGCATCGTTGGTCTGATGCACGAAGCCGCCGACGACACCCTTCGTGCCCGCCTGGTTGAACCAGCCTGCGTAGCGCGCGGCGAAGTCGGGATTGGTCAGCTTGGAGGTGACGTTGGTGACGGCGGCGGAAGCCGTGAGGCACACCAGCGCGACGATTGCCGTGAGAATGTGTTTCATGTCTGTATTATTCAATGATGAGTTTCTTGCTGTAGCTGCCGTCGGAGACGATGTAGAGTCCCTTGGGCAGCGGCATGTTGAGGCTCTGCTGCTGACCGCCGGCGGTGAAGACGCGCACGTCGCTCCTGCTGGCGCGGATGACGTTGCCCTCGGTCCAGGCGTCGAAGGTGGCGCCCGCTGCCGTTCCTGTTGCCTCAAGGCTGCGGACGGCTGTCACCGTAGGCTCGTCCTCAGGATTGCCGTTGGGGTCGGTGGCCACGGCGATGAAGCCGAGATCCTCGCCGGGAGAGTAGGCCTCGCCCGAAGAGGAGGCCGTCTCGTCAAGATAGGCATAAGGCGTGAAGGAGGTGACGTAGATGTGTCCGTCGGGAGCGTTCTCCACGTCCGTGCGGCCCATCATCACCTCGCGCAGTACGCTGTGGTTGCAACTCTGGGCGCCGAAGAGGATGTAGGGAGAAGCCAGCGGGGTGGAGAGCACGACGCGCTCGCCGGAGAGCACCGAAGGCTGCAGGGCGTCCTCAAAGCGCTGCGCCGAAAGCAGCAGACCGCCGCCGAGGGAGGCCTCGCCGGGCTGCATGGCGAAGAAGTAAACCTGAGAGGCCGTGAAGGACTTTCCTTCATAGAAATGCTGGCGCAGGATGCGGACGTCGAAGCCGCTGCTGGTGATGTTGTCCACGCGGGCCGTCATACCGTATTCGACGGTATTCGACTTCACCGAAGTCACGATGACCACAGGGATGACGCCGTCGGGGTAGGGCTGAGAGAAGCTGACGTGCACGCGCTCCGCACCCACACCGCTGACGTTGCCGCACTGAAGCAGCAGACGCTCTGAGGCGTCGGAGACGGAGGGCAGACTGTAGGCTGTGGAGTCCTTCGGCAGGGCCAGATAGCAGGCGGACTCTTTGTTGGAGAGCGTCTCCGGAGTGCCTTCGCTGCTCACGAAGGGCGTCATGGAGGCGCTGAAGGACGTGTTGCCGTTGGAGCGCAGGTTGAGGAACTTGCCCGTCTTGTTGCTGACACCCGGCGCCGAAAGCACCACGTGGGGTGTCTTGCGCTTCTCGAAGGACTGAGCGTAGCTGACTGCGGACGACTCCGTGCCGCTGAGGCTTATGCGGCCGTAGCGCAGCGAACCGATGCGGCAGTCCCCGGTCTCGGGCGTGTCGGTGATGTCCTCCTCGGCAATGTCGCCGTAGAAGAGCACGCGCATGCCGCCATGGAACATGAACCAGTAGCTCGTGCCCGTAGTGCCGGAGAAGCCCAGGCGCATGGGCGCCCTGCCCGTGGTGGTGCAGAAGAGCGAGTCGGTGTAGTAGCCGGCATCAAACCATGCTGCACCGGAAGCCATGTTGTTGGGCACGTATTTGCCATTCTTGCTGATGCTGCCGGCACCGAGGCTGGAGTTCGTGCAGTCGCGCCAGATGTTAGCCACAGCGGCGTTGCTGCGCTGGCCGGAGCTGACGGTGTAAAGCCGCGCATTGACTTTGTCGATGCCGGAGGTGATGTAGTCGTTGTAGCTGTCGGTGCTGGTGCCGGGGCGCTGGAAGGCGCGGCCGATGATGCGGTAGTTGCCCGAAGGCATGTCGCTCTGGGTGGTCTGGTAGAAGTCGAAAGTCTTCTCGAAGAACTCCCAGCAGTCGCTGCCGCTGGCGGGCGTCGCGGTGGACGTCCAATGGTCGAGGCCCGAGGCGAGCGACATGTTCTCCCACACGAAGCTCAGGTCGGCCGGATGCGACGGGTCGCCGGGACGGCAGTCCGTCAGGTAGTCGGCCACAGCGGTGAGCAGGGTGGAGACGGCGCCGTTGACCTCGGAGGCACTGGTGTAGGACGGCATGGCGTTATGCACGGCGGCCAGTGTGGTCTCGAAGCGGGCTATGGCGCCGGCGGCGCCTTCCGTCACGGGCACGTCGAGGAGGGCGTTGCAGCCGTCGATGACTTCATGCAAACGCTCCAGGCGGACGTCGCGCGCAGCCGTCTGGGCCTCTGCAGCCTCGTCTCTGGTGAGGATGAGGAAGCGCTGGCTCTCGCCGCCGGAGTTGGCGGGATCGAAGGTGGCGCCGCTGATGAGCGTCGGGTCGCCGGCAGTGGAGGCTGCGGCCCGGACGGCATAGGAGTCGTACCAGTTGCCGCGCACCATCCAGAAGCTCCGCGTCTGGAAGTCGCCGAAGACCAGTTTCTCGCGCGAAGGCAGCAGCATGAAATAGTTGTCGGCTGCAGGCGCGGTGTTCTGCACGCGGGTGGTGGAGGAGGAGTTGTAGAGATAGGTGCCGGTGCCCACATTCTTAAACGCGTACATCGCGCGCGAGGGATCGAAGGTCACCTTCCACTGGAAATAGGGATCGTCGGCAATGTCGGAGAGGGAGGCCTCGATGTTGCCCAGCTTCTGCACGTCCGTGTGGCTGACGCCGACATAGCGGTCGTTGAAGCCGAAACGCTCGCCCTCGGCCTTGAGGTAGTAGGTGCGGTCGTCGTCCTGGATGAAGGTGTAGGAGGCCGTGATGCCCGACGACCAGGTGGCCAGCAGGCCGTCTTGATGCATGGCATGCGTGATGAGGATGTTGCCGAAGTAGAGCAGCTGGTTGGAGGGGTTGTAGGAGTCCTCCTGGGCGCCGTTGATGCCGTAGCCGTAGGTGAGAGAGCCCGAAGTGGTGCCGCCCCACATGTGGGTGCCGTCGCCCTGCATGAAGGCGGCGTCGTTGTTCTCCAGAAGGCGGATCATCTCCGTGGCGCGCGGACCGAGCCACTTGCCGCTGGAGGTGTTGGAGCGCAGGTTGGGGTTGTTGTACCACTGGGACGTCGTGCCCACACCCACGCCGTGGTTCGTCTCATGCAGCATGGTGCCGGTCTGCTGGTAGGACGTCGTCTGGGAGACGCGCATCCAGCCGCCGTAGGAGCAGTCGGCCGTGCCGCCTCCCGCACCGGCGCCGCGCACATAGTGCACGCTCAGGCCGAAATCGCCGAGGTAGGAGAGCTGGTTGTACATCCACACCGTTTCGGCCATGCCCGAGTTGATGTTGTAGTCCCACGAAATCTGGTCGGGGCTCTCCACCTGTGCCTGATAGTCGTAGGTGTAGCCGGTGTTGCCCCGGCGCTCGGTGTAGAACTTCATCACCTCGCCGTAAGCCACCTTGCCGTCGGTCGTGATGACATACGGGCGGGCCCAATAGCCCGTGGCAGGCGAGAGGCCTTCGAGTCGGAAGAGGTAGCCCTTGTTGGAGAAATACTCCGTAGAGCACTCGTCCAGGATGGTGGGCTCCTTGGAGCTCTTGCTCCAGCAGACGCCGTATTCGCGGGCGGTGGTGCCGTTGAGGGAGTAGATGCCGCGCAGGAGGGCGATGGTGATGCCGGAGGCCACATAGGGATAAGTGGTCACCTTGGCGGCGGAGCGCTCGGCCGACTCAACGGCCTGGCGCTGCTGGCGCTCGGCGTCGACGATCTGCTGACGGGCCGTGAGGGAGTCCGTGTTGATCTCCGTGTTGTAGTAGAGGCGGAATCGGTCGAAGGCCATCCAGTTGCAGGCGGCATTCTGCGACTTGATGCCGACGGTGGCACGGCCGTCATCGCCCACGGTGAAGACCACGCGGTGCTCGCCCGCTTCGCCCGTAATCGGGGTCTCCTGATCCTGGGCGTAGAGATAGCCGCCCGTGGACGGCGTGTAGCTGCCGGCGGAGCCGACGCCGCAGAAGGCGTTGCAGACGAGCGTATAGGTGCCGGGCGTAAGACCCTTGAGGTGCTGATACATGTTGCAGTTGGGAATCTTGCTGCCGGGCGCCGCGTAGCGCTCCATATACACCTCGCCGCTCTTGCCGCTGTAGTTGGCGTTGGTCTGATGCAGGAATCCTCCGGCGACGCCTTTGGCGGCTGCCTGATTGAACCATCCGGCATAGCGGGCCGCGAAGTCGGGATTGGTCAGCTTGGAGGTGACATTGGTGACGGCGGCACCGGCCCACAGGCTGGCCGCCAGAAGACATGTCGTCAGAGAATATCTCATGATTTATCGGATGTTAAGTTTCTTACTGCTGATGCCGTCGGTGACGATATAAAGACCCTTGGCGAGAGGCTGACCGACCGTGAACTGCAGGCCGGTGGCATTGAAGACGCGCACGTCGCTCTTGCTCGAGCGGATGACGTTGCCCTCGGTCCAGGCGTCAAAGCTGCTTTCGCTGGCAACACCGCTGCCCTCCAGGCTGCGGATGGCCGTCACCGTGGGTTCGTCCTCTGGATTGCCGTTGGGGTCGGTGGCCACGGCGATGAAGCCGAGATCCTCGCTGGGAGAGTAGGCTGTGCCCGAAGTGGAGTTCGTGGGGTCGAGGTAGGCGTTGGGCGTGAAGCTCTTGACGCGGGTGACGCCGTCAACAGTCTCCGTCGTGGTGCGGTTGAAGAAAACCTCACGCATGATGTCGTGCTTGACGCTTTGGGCGCCCAGCAGAAGGATGGGCTTGATGAGCGGCGTGGTGAGCTCGACGGGTCTGCCTGACGTGCGGGCAACAGCCAGAGCGTCCTCAAAACGCTGCGCCGAAATCAGCAGGCCGCCGCCGAGAGAGGCCTCGCCGGGCTGCATGGCGAAATAGGTCACCGTGGCGCCCGTGAACGACTGTGAGGCATAGTAGTTCTGACGCTCGATGAAGACGTCGAAGCCCGTGTTGGTGATGTTCTTCACGCGGGGCATGATGCCGAAGCTGACGGAATTGACGCGCATGGCGCTGGCAATCACCACGGGGACGACGCCCTCGGGATAAGCCTTCTCGAAGGTGACATGCTTAACGTCGGTGGTGACGGAGGAGACGCTGCCGCACTGCAGCGTGAGGGGTTCGCCGCCTTCGAGGACGTTGGGCAGGTCGTAGCAGGTGGAGTCCTTCGGCAGGGCCAGATAGCCGGCCATCTCGGCTTTGCTCACATCATAGGGTGTTCCGTCGCTCTTGACGAACGGCGCCATGGAGGCGCTGAAGGAGCTGTTGCTGTTGGAGCGCAGGTCGAGGATCTTGCCCACGGTGTTCTTGACCGAAGGAGCCGAAACGACAACAATCGGTGATTGACGCACCTTGAAGGCCTTGGCATAGGTTGTTGACTGGGTTTCCGTGCCGGCCACTTGCAGCTCGCCGAAACGCAGGGAGCCGACGGCGCGGTTGCTGGAGACGGCGGCGACGGCCGTGTTGGAGGTGAAGGCCTTGCCGTTGTAGCGGGCAATCACGGAGTACTCGTTGCCGCCGCTCTCGGGGTCGCTGTCCACGAAGGTGTAGGTGGCCGTGGTGGAGCCGTCACGGGCGTTCTGGTCCTCAGGATAAACGGCGCCGACGGACACGAAGATGCTGCTGCTCGGGCGCTTCACCTGAACGATGAAGGAGTCGATGCGCTCGTAGTTGGGGTCGGTCCAGCTCACGGTGACCTGGCCTGTTGCGTTGTTAAACGCGGCGGTGAGGTCGGTGATCGAAGTGCTCTGCAGGGGCTGGTTGTTGGGAATCTTCTGGAGAGAAGCGTTGTAGCCCAGGCCGCCCGTGTTTTCGGCGTAATACTGGCCGAAGATGGAGACGACGCCGTTGAGGTAGACCTTGGAGCAGTTGGCCTCGCTGTTCCAGATGGAGTAGCGCTCGACGTATTTGCTGGCGTTGAGCTTGTCGAGGATGGGCTTCGTGCCGTCGTACATACACTGCTGGTTGGCCAGGGAGTAGCTGTCGCGGCCGTCGGGAGCGGCGGAGAAGATGCCGTTGTTGTTCCAGCTGGCACCCCAGGTCCACTCGGAGATGATGATGGGACGGCCGCCGTATTGGTTATAGTAGTTGGAGAAGTCGCCGAAGGAGCCTGCGGGCCAGTAGCAGTGGAGGTCGAGCAGGTCGCAGCGCCAGCCGCGCTCGTCGATGGCCTTGATGAAGTTCTGCAGGTGGCTCCAGCTGCCGTCATGGGAGCTCTCGGAGCAAAGACGCAGGCCCGTGCGCATGAGGTTCTCCCAGTTGGCGAGCACTTCCTCAACAGTCTGCGGATGGTCGTCGGAAGAGTTGCCGGGCTCGTTGTTGGTCTTCATGATGCAGGCGCCCGTGCGGCTGCCGCAGGTGGCGGAAGAGGGCCAGTCCTCATAGATGTGGTTGGGCACCCATTCGACGTCGGGCAGCAGGCTCTCGTTGCCCTGTCCCCAGTCGTAGCACCAGCCGGAATTCAGCGCTGCATTGGCTTCTGCTCTGCCGTCGGAGGCCAGACCGCTCTTGTGCACGTTCCACCACTTGAGGATGCGGTAGGAAGAAATCTTGCCGTTGAGCATGTAGGGCAGGGAGGAAATCTCGAGATCCTCCTGATCGGCGATGAAGCAGCGCGAATAGCCCCAGCCGCTCTTGCCGACGGCAAAGGTCACCATGTAGCCGCGCTTGAGCTTGAAGGAGCGGATCTGGTTGTTGAGACTGGTGGCGGAGAGCGTCTTCATGTAGCCGCCGCTGTGGCCCTCGGTGTAGTTGCTGTAGCTCTCGCCCTCGAAGTTGGCCTTCGTGTAGCACGTCAGCGGCTTGTAGCCGTTGGTGCCGCTGAGGTTGGTGTAGGGGAAGATAATCGTGCCCCGGTCGTACATGCGGATCTGGCAACTCGTTGTGGTGGCCGTGCGGCCGTTGATCTGTATCTTCTTATACAACTCTCCGGAAATCACCGCAGAGGGTTTGACGTTCTCGATGATGACGACGGCGTGGTCCGTGTTGACGATGTTGATGAGACCGTCGCCCGTGAACGGGGTGGCGGAGGTGATCACATAGTCCACGTCGTCCGTCAGTGTGACTTCGGTGGACACCTGCTCCACCCGGGTCACCGTGTTTCTGGCGAATGTGAAGATGCTGCCCGGCAACATCAGACACAGGAGGATGAATTTTTTCATAGTATTGCTGTTTGTTGTGTGTGTGTGATTACTTGCTGTAGAACGCCTTGAGGCGGGCTTCGGCTGCCTTGTAGGCCTTGATGTCAACGGGGCCGTCGAGCACGCTCTGCAGATCCTGCAGCATGGCCTTGCGACCCTTCAGCTGGTCGAGCGTCAGCGTGGGCACGGAGCGCTGCTTGAGGTCGCGCGTGGCCACCATCAGGCGGCTCCAGGTCTCAAGACGGTCGCGCTCCTCGGGCGTGATGGCGATGACGGTGCCGTGACGGGGTGTGAACTTGCCGTGCGTCTTGGTGTTCTTGACGGCCTTGAAGGTGAGCAGGTCGTCGGACTTGCAGAACTGGTAGTGGTGGGCGCCGTAGCAGTCGTACATCAAGACCCAGGTGCCGTCGTGCAGACGGAACACGCCGCTGCCCTCAACGGCTTCGTTCGTGTCCTGGCAGAATCCCTCGCGGGGTTGCTGGGAGAGGAGGCTGTGCAGATCCTTGGTAATGAACTGCTTGATGCCCTTCTGCTTGGCGCCCTCCGTCTTGAAGAAGACGTGGTAGTCGCCGTTGTCATCCCTGATGATGTCCGTGTCGATGGCGGCGTCGTGCACGTCGAAGAGCACCTGAGGCTCACCCTCGAGGTCGGAGAAGTCGGCGTTGGCGTAGTTCCAATAGACGCGGTCGTAGGGGATGGGCTGCTCGTCGCCCGTGCGCAGCGAGTAGTAGACCATATACTTGCCGGCCTTCTCGTCCCAGATGGTCTGGGGCGCCCACACGCGGGTCACCTTGGCGAAGTCCGTCCCCTTGTAGCGGTCGGGGAAGTTGATGGCGTGGTGCTCCCACTTGATGAGGTCGCGCGAACGCATCAGAATCAGGCCCCTGTTGGAGCTCCAACCGTCCCAGCAGCGCATGTCGGTGATGACCTGATAGAACCAGCCGTCGTGGCCGCGCAGGATGTGGGGGTCGCGCACGCACTTCTTCAGGGCAATGGTGTCGGAGAGAATCACGGGTGCGCCGTCGTTGAGCGGCGTGTAGTTCCACCCGTCGCTGGAGAGGGCGTAGTGGATTTGCTCCTGCTCGGGAGCGTTGCCGGTGAAATACGTGAAGAGATAGCTCTCCTCATTCTTGGCTTCTGCTGAGAGCGCGCAGGCTACAGCAGCGAAAATCATGATTTTTTTCATGGTCTTGAATTTATTGTTTGTTGTTTTTGTTATTCCTTATTATATTATGTTTATGATAAGACGTCTTTTTTGGCGATAGGTTTAATTCTCCACACGAACGGAGTCGCGCAGGAGGGAGTCGGAGCGCACGGAGTCGGGATGCACGGCCAGGACGCCGGGACACATCCACTCGCTCTGCTTGATGTCCTCCTTGGGCGCCGCAAACTTGGCCCGATAGCGCGGGAAGCGCTCGTCCTGAAGCAGCGACTGTATGAAGTAGCCGAAGACGGGCAAAGCCGTGCGGCTGCCCTGACCCAGCTGGCCCGTGCGGAAGTGGATGCTGCGGAATTCGCCTCCGACCCACGCGCCGGCCACCATCTTGGGCGTGACGCCGACGAACCAGGCGTCGGAGTGGTTGTTGCTCGTGCCGGTCTTGCCGCCGAATTCGGAGTACTGCAGGACGGGATGGATGTATTGCCAGAGTGCCTGCGTCGTGCCGCCCCGCTCCTTGAGGCCGGCTTCCAGCATCTTCTGCATGAAGTAGGCCGTGCGGTAGGGCACCGCCTGCACGGGCTGGTGCTTGGGCTCGTAGACGGTGCGTCCGTGGCGGTCCACAATCTTGGTGATGAGCACCGGAGCCTCGTAGAGACCCTCGTCGATGACGGTGCAGTAGCCGTTGACCAACTCCAGGAGATTCACGTCGCAGGAGCCCAAAGGCAGGGATTTCACGTTGGCCAGGGGAGACTCGATGCCCATGGCGTGCGCCGTGCGGATGATGTTGGGGATGCCCACTTCCTGTCCGATCTTCACGGCCACGGAGTTGATGCTTTGGGCGAAAGCCGAGCGCAGGGGCATGTCGCTGCCCGAGAAGAAGCCGTTGGCGTTGTGCGGCGCATAGATGCCGGGCTTGCCGGTGGCGTCGGTGTCGGGATAGGCTATCCAGCGGTCCGTGCGGCGGTCAACGGGCGTCATGCCCTGATTCATCGCTTCGGCGTAGGCGAAGAGCTTGAAGGTGCTGCCGGGCTGACGCATGGCCGTCACCTTGTCGTATTTCCAGCGGTCGAAGTCGATGTCGCCCACCCAGGCCTTCACCTCGCGCGTGTCGGGCTCGATGGCCACGAAGCCGCAGTGGAGGTAGCGCAGCATCTGGCGGATGGAGTCCAGATTGTCCGTATGATTCCGGCGGGCGATGTCCTCCACGAAGCCGGGAATCTCGCGCCCCGTGCGGTCGGTCCAGGGCGGAGTGCTGCCCCAGTGGTCGTCGAACTTCTGCTGCACGACGGCCATCTGTCGGGCCACGGCGTCCTCCGCATGCCGCTGGATGCGGGTGTCGATGGCGGTGTAGATCTTCAGGCCGTCCACATCGAGGTCCAGACGGTCGGTGCTGTCGCAGTCCTTCACCAGACCCTTGTCGCAGAGCGTGTCGATGTATTTGCGGAGGTATTGGCGGAAGTAGGGTGCGATGCCGTTGGCGGATTCCTTCTCCGTGTCCTGCCGGCGCAGCACTATGGGCAGCGCCTTGAGCGAATCGAGCTGCGCCTCGGTGGCGGGGCGTCCGCCGAAGGTCATCCCCCCGTTCTCATAGAGATTGTCCAGGACGATGTTGCGGCGCTTGAGGGCGTTCTCGGGATGTAGCCTGGGGTTGTAGGTCGAAGTGGCTTTGAGCAGACCCACCAGCACGGCGGACTCCTCGTAGGTGAGGCTGTCGGGCGTCGTGCCGAAATAGCTGCGCGCCGCCGTCTTGATGCCGAAGGCGTTGGAGCCGAAGTCCACCGTGTTGAGATACATTGTGAGGATGTCCTCCTTGGAGTAGAGGAACTCCAGCTTCTCGGCCACAATCCACTCCTTCATCTTCATCACCAGCAGCTTCACGCCGGGGATGTGGCCGCAGAGGCCGGTGGAGTAGCGGGTGCGCACGCGGAAGAGGTTCTTGGCCAGCTGCTGCGTGATGGTGGAGGCGCCGCGGGCGTTGCCTTGCATCATGTCCTTGCCGGCGGCGAAGAGTCCCCGGAAGTCCACCCCGTGATGGTAGTAGAAGCGCTCGTCTTCGGTGGCGATGAGGGTGCGGACGAGCAGGGGAGAAATCTGCCCGTAGGTCACGGGCGTGCGGTTTTCGTTGTAGTAGCGACCCATGAGCACGCCGTCGGCGCTGTAGACCTCGCTGGCTTCGGAGACGACGGGGTCCTTGATGTCGGAGAAGCCCGGACTGCGGCCGAAGAGCCAGAGGAAATTCATGTCGATGAGCCCCAGCAGGAAGATGATGCCGACGAACAGCGCCAGCGTCCAGACGCACAGCAGGCGCCACCAGGGCCCCTGAGTCATCAGGCGTCCGAGGTGTATCTGTTTTATGTTAAATCCTGCCATACGATTTCAGTATCTTTATTGAACCACGTCATTTGTTTTTTCGCGTAAACGCGCGTATTCTTTTTTATCCGTTCTACGGCCATATCCAGCGGCCATTCGCCGTCGATTACCTTGAAGAGCTCCTTGTAGCCCACGGTGTTGAGGCTGTTGAGCTGGCGGTGAGGATAGAGCCTTCGGGCCTCGTCCATCAGTCCCTGCTCCATCATGAGGTCCACGCGGCGGTTGATGCGCCCGAAGAGGTCCTCGCGCTCGCGCCGCAGTCCCAGCTTGCTGATCCTGAAGGGCCGCTCTTTCCTGTGCGCCTTGAGGAAGTCGGAGTAGGGACGGCCGCTGGTGTAGCAGATCTCCAGGGCGTGCACCACGCGGCGTGTGTTCTTGCGGTCCACCCGGGCGTAGTGTTCGGGGTCGAGCAGCTTCAGCTCCGCCAGCAGCGGGTCGAGCCCTTCGCTCTGCAGCCTCGCCTTCAGCGTTTCACGGACTTCACCATCGACGGTGGGGATGTCGTCGATGCCGTTGCACACGGCGTCTATGTACATCATCGACCCGCCGGAGAGAATCACCCGCCGGTGCTCCCTGAAGAGCTGCTCCAGCAGTTGGAGCACGTCCTCTTCGTAGCGGGCGGCAGAGTAGTATTCGTCCAAAGCGAGGATGCCCACCATGTAGTGTTTGACGCGGGCCATTTCCTCCTCCGTGGGCGCTGCCGTCCCTATTTTCATGTCTTTGTATATCTGGCGACTGTCGCAGTTGATGATGGGGCATCCCCACCGCTCGGCCATCGACAGCGCCGTCTCGGTCTTGCCCACCGCTGTGGGTCCGAGCACCACAATCAGTTCGTTATCTGATGAAGCCACGCTTGCTGCTGCGGATGAAGTCCAGGATGTAGTCGCGTTCGGGGCTTTGGGGGATTTCGTTCTCCACCTGATCCAGGAGGTCCTTCAGCAGTCCGGTGCCCTGCAGGATGATCTGATAGGTGCGGTGTATGTTGTCAATCGTCTCGCGGTCGAAGCCCCTGCGCTTGAGACCCACCACGTTGAGGCCGCAGAAGGCGGCGGGGTCTCTGGCAATCATCGAGAAGGGCAGGATGTCCTGCGAGGAGCGTGTGCCGCCGCCGACCATCACGTAAGAACCCACACGGCAGAACTGGTGCAGCAGCACGTGAGCCGAGAGGATGGCCTTGTCGTCGATGATCGTTTCGCCGGCCAGCTTCGTGCCGTTGCCGATGATGCACTGGTTGCCGACGATGGCGTCGTGGGCCACGTGGACGCCTTCCATCAGCAGATTGCCCGAACCCACCACGGTGCGTCCTTTGGCAGCGGTGCCGCGGTTGATGGTGACGTTCTCGCGTATCTTGTTGTTGTCACCGATTTCGGCCGTGCTCTCTTCGCCGACGAACTTCAGGTCCTGCGGAATGGCGCCGATGACGGCTCCGGGGAAGAAGGTGTTGCCGTTGCCGATGCGCGAGCCGTAGAGCACCGTGACGGAGTTCATCAGTGTATTGTTGTCGCCGATGACTACATTGCGGTCGATGTAGCAGAAGGGTCCGATCTCGCAGTTTTCCCCGATCTTGGCTTCGGGGTGGATGTAAGCTAAAGGTGATATCATAGTGTTCTGAGTTTACGTGCTAAGACATTGTTGATGGTGTGGCCGGGCTTGTAGGCCGTGATCTTGCCCTGAATGGGGCGTCCGACGAGGGCCATGTCGCCGATGATGTCCAGCGCCTTGTGGCGGGCGCACTCGTTGTCCCACTGCAGGGGACGGTGCTGGATGTAGCCCAGCTTGGTGGCGTCGCGTTTCTCGGCGCCGACGTGCTGGCAGAGGGCGTCGAGCTTCTCCTGAGGCAGTTCGATCTCGTAGATGACGACGGCGTTGTCCAGATCGCCGCCTTTGATGAGGCCCATCTCCAGCAGCGGCGCGATTTCGCGCACGAAGACGAAGGTGCGGGCGGCGGCCATCTCCTTCGGGAACAGACTCATGTCCGTGATCTCGGCGGAGCTTTCTCCGAGCACCTGTCCGGGGAACTTGATGGTGGCGTTCACCTCGAAACGGTCTGAGGGCTCGATGCGTATCCAGCTGCCGGTCTTCTCGTCCTTCACTTCGAGGGGCTCCGTGATGACGAGGGGGCGGCGTTCGGCCTCCTGTTCCACCACGCCCACCTTTTCTATCTCGCGGGCATAGAGGGCGGCGCTGCCGTCGAGGATGGGGAACTCGGGTCCGTCCACTTCAATCCACACGTTGTCGATGCCGGCGGCCAGCAGTGCGGCCATGCCGTGCTCGATGGTGCTGCATTTCACGCCGTCGGCGTTGACCACCGTGCCGCGTGTGGTCTCCGTGACGTTCTCGGCCAGACATCTGACCACAGGCTGTCCTTCCAGATCGGTGCGGCAGATGAAGTATCCGTGATCCGTCGGTGCAGGCTTCATCGTCACGGTGAGATCCAGTCCCGTATGCAGTCCTTTGCTCTTGAGGGAGAAGCTCCCTCCAAGGGTTCGCTGTTTCATGTCTTCGTTCAGTGTGTGCTTTATGTTTTTATGTTTTGTTACTCAGTCTTTGTTCTCTTCCAGTGCGGCGAGGCGTTTCTTCATCTGGTTGAACTCGGCCCACATCTCGGGCAGCTGCTTGATGACGGCTTGTGCCTTCCACCAGGTGCGGGGCTCGATGCCGGGAGTGCCCATGAGCTGGGTGCCGGCCTTCTTCACGTTGTTGGGCACGCCTGTCTGTGCGCCGCACTGCACTCGGTCTGCTATGGTGGCGTGACCGGCAATGCCCACCTGGCCGCCGAACATACACCATTCGCCGATCTTCGTACTGCCGGCCACACCCACCTGTGCCGACATCACCGTGTGCGAGCCGACTTCGTCGTTGTGGGCGATCTGCACCAGGTTGTCCAGCTTCACGCCGCTGTGGATGACGGTCGCACCCATCACGGCGCGGTCCACGCAGGTGTTGGCGCCGATCTCCACATCGTCTTCGATGACGGCGATGCCGATCTGGGGTATCTTGTCGTAGCCCTTCTCCGTGGGCTGGAAGCCGAAGCCGTCGGCGCCGATGACGCATCCGGCATGCAGGATACAACGCTTGCCCACACGGCAGTCGTGATAGATGACGGCGTTGCTGTAGATTTCCGTGTTGTCACCGACGGTGACGTTGGGGCCTACGGTGACGTGGGGATGCAGCACGCAGCCGTCGCCAATCTTCGCGCCCGGGCCGATGGCCACGAAGGGACCCAGATAGACGTCCTTGCCGACGGTGGCGGTGGGGTCCACGAAGGCCAGTTCGCTGATGCCCACCTTTTTGGGCTTCATGCTCTCGTAGATCTGCAGCAGCTGCGCCACAGCCTCGCGAGCGTCGGGCACCTTGATGAGGGTGGCCCGGAGCTCCTGCTTGGGCTCGAAGGTCTCGTTGACCAGCACCACGCTGGAGGCCGTCGTGTAGATGTAATGCTCGTATTTGTCGTTGGCCAGGAAGGAGATGCATCCCGGCGTGCCTTCTTCGATCTTGGCGAAGTTGTTCACTTTGGCCTGAGGGTCTCCGACCACTTTGCCGCCGATGAGGCCGGCGATCATTTCTGCTGTGAATTCCATATGGTATTGAGTTGTTCGTTCATTTGCTGTTGCACTTCGCGGGCTTTCTCCGCTGCCACGCGGGCGAAATTCTCCGTTGCGTCGGCGTAGATGATGGCGCGCGAGGAGTTGACGATGAGGCCGCAGTCCCCGGTCATGCCGTAGCGGCACACTTCCTCCAGACTGCCGCCCTGGGCGCCCACGCCGGGCACGAGCAGGAAGCTCTCCGGCGCCACGCGGCGGATGTCGGTGAAGAGTTCGCCTCTGGTGGCGCCCACGACGTACATCATGTTCTCGGGCGTGCCCCATTGCTGGCTCTTGCGGATGACTTTCTCGAAGAGGCGTTCGCCCTCCTTGTCTTCCGTCAGCTGGAAGTCCAGCGAGCCTTTGTTGCTGGTCAGTGCCAACACAATCACCCATTGACCTTCCCGCCCGATGAAGGGCGTCACGCTGTCTTCTCCCATGTAGGGCGCCACCGTGAGGGCGTCCACGCCGTAAGTCTCGAAGAAGGTGCGGGCGTACATCTGCGATGTGTTGCCGATGTCGCCGCGTTTGGCGTCGGCGATGATCATCTGGTCGGGATAGTGCTCCTTGAGATACTGCACCGTCTTCTCGAAGGCGGCCAGTCCCTTCACACCCTCGGCCTCGTAGAAGGCCAGATTGGGCTTGTAGGCCACGCAGTAGGGGGCTGTGGCGTCGATGATGGCGCGGTTGAAGGCGAAGATGGGGTCTTCTTCCTTCAGGACGCACTGAGGCACCTTTCTCAGATCGGTGTCGAGTCCCACGCAGAGGAAGCTCCTCTTGTCGCGTATATTTTGTATGAGTTCTTGTCTGGTCATAGTTCTGATTCTTTCATTCGTTCTGCGTTCTCGGCCACGATGAGGTGGTCGATGACGTCCTGTATGTTGCCGTCCATGAAGGAGGCGAGGTTGTACACGGTGTAGCCGATGCGGTGATCGGTGATGCGCCCCTGCGGATAGTTGTAGGTGCGTATCTTGGCCGAACGGTCGCCCGTGGAGACCATTGTCTTGCGTCTGGAGGCGATGTCGTCGATGTATTTCTGGTGTTCTTTGTCGTAGATGAAGGTGCGCAGTCGGGCCAGAGCGCGCTCCTTGTTCTTGGGCTGGTCGCGCGTCTCGGTGCACTCCACCAGGATTTCCTCGTCTTCGTCCGTCATGGGGTTGTGCCAGATGTAGCGGGCGCGCACGCCGCTCTCCACCTTGTTCACGTTCTGTCCGCCGGCGCCGCTGGAGCGGAAAGTGTCCCACTTAATGGCGCCCTCGTTGATCTCCACGTCGAAGGCTTCGGCCTCGGGCAAGACGGCCACCGTAGCGGCCGAGGTGTGTACGCGGCCCTGCGTCTCCGTAGCCGGCACGCGTTGCACGCGGTGTACGCCGCTCTCGTATTTGAGGATGCCGTAGACGCCTTCGCCCGTCACCGAGAAGATGATCTCCTTGTAGCCGCCCACGGCGCCTTCGGAGAAGCTCGAGACGGCCATCTTCCAGCCCTTCTGCTCGATGTATTTCGAGTACATGCGGAAGAGGTCGCCGGCAAACAGGGCCGCTTCGTCGCCGCCCGTGCCGCCGCGAATCTCCATGATGACGTTCTTGTCGTCTTCGGGGTCGGCGGGGATGAGCAGCAGTTTGATTTCCTCCTCCAGCCGGGGGATGCGCTCTTCGCTCTTGGAGAGCTCTTCGCGCAGCATCTGGCGGCTGTCTTCGTCGCTCTCTTCGCGGAGCATCTCTTTGGCCAGCTCGATGTTGTCGAGCGTGTCCACATATTCCTTGCGGGCCCTGACGATTTTGCCCAGGTCCTTGTATTCCTTCGTCAGCCGCACGTAGCGCTTCTGGTCGGCGATCACGGCGGGGTCGGTGATGAGCGTGCTCACTTCCTCGTAGCGGCTCACCAGCCCGTCCAGTTTATCGAGCAGCGTGTTATTCATAGTCAAACGTGCCGGCTTCCGACTTGATGGTGAGGCTCTTGCGGCCCTCTTCAATGTGGCCGATGATGCGCGCTTCGATGTTGAAGCCTTCGGCCACTTTCATCACCTGTTGGGCGTCTTCGGGGCTGACGTAGATCTCCATCCTGTGGCCCATGTTGAACACCTTGTACATCTCCTGCCAGTCGGTGCCGCTCTCTTCCTTGATGATGCGGAAGAGGGGCGGGATGGGGAAGAGGTTGTCCTTGACGACGCGGCAATTGTCGCCCACAAAGTGGAGCACCTTCGTCTGTGCGCCGCCCGTGCAGTGGACCATGCCGTGCACCTTGGGCCTCATCTCCGTGAGCAGCTGCTTGATGACGGGAGCGTAGGTCCTCGTGGGCGAGAGCACCAGTTCTCCGGCCGTCACGGGTGCGCCCTCCACCTTGTCGTCCAGACGGTAGCGGCCGCTGTAGACCAGCTCCTCGGGCACGGCTTTGTCGTAGCTCTCGGGGTATTTTTCCGCCAGGTATTTGGCGAACACGTCGTGGCGTGCGGAGGTCAGACCGTTGGAGCCCATGCCGCCGTTGTAGCGCTTCTCGTAGCTGGCCTGTCCGGTGGACGAGAGGCCCACGATGACGTCGCCGGGACGGATGTTGGCGTTGTCGATCACGTCGCTGCGCTTCATGCGGCAGGTCACGGTGCTGTCCACGATGATGGTGCGCACCAGGTCGCCCACGTCGGCCGTCTCGCCGCCCGTGCCGTATATGCCGATGCCCATCTGGCGGAGCTCCTCAAGCAGCTCGTCGGTGCCGTTGATGATCTCGGAGATCACGTCGCCCGGGATGAGCATCTTGTTGCGGCCGATGGTCGAGGAGACCAGGATGCCGTCCACGGCGCCCACGCAGAGCAGGTCGTCGGTGTTCATAATGAGGGCGTCCTGCGCGATGCCTTTCCACACGCTCAGGTCTCCCGTCTCGCGCCAGTACATGTAGGCCAGGGAGCTCTTCGTACCGGCGCCGTCGGCGTGCATGATGTTGCAGTATTCCGGGTCGCCGCCGAGGATGTCGGGGATGATTTTGCAGAAGGCTTTGGGGTAAAGCCCCTTGTCAATGTTCTTAATGGCGTTGTGCACGTCTTCCTTGGCTGCACTCACGCCGCGCATCATGTATCTTTGGTTGCTCATATGCCGTTGTTTTTTTTACTACGTAATTCTGCGCAAATATACAACTTTTTTTTTAATCTTGCGGCATTCTCCGCCCTTTTTTGTACCTTTGCACCCGAAAAACGATAAATTAGCATGATAGACCTGCAACAGCTGGGGCCCGAGGAGCCCTATCGCGAGATGTTCACCATAGAAGGAGAGCCCGAGGAGGCTCGTGAGGCGCGCCGGCGCATTCTGGAGGCTTTTCAGGATCTCCGGTTCTACGAGCGCGACCACATCTATCTGCTTCACGGCGAGCGTCTTCCGTCCGTCTCGGGCATCGCTTCGCGCTTCGAGAGCCAGCATTTCGACCCCGTCTCCCAGAGTGAGTCCTACGCCTTGCGTCACGGTGAGACCCCGGAGTATTGGCGGGCGCAGTGGGAGTGCAACAGCTTCCGCGCCACCACGCTGGGCACCAAGACCCACGAGTTCGGCGAGAGCCTCTCTTATCTGCGTGCGGGCCATCCCGAGTTCATCCGTCCTTCGGTGGCGTCGCAGTATCTGGAGCGTCACGGCTTCCTGGCGCCCATCCATCCCAAGGAGGAGGCGGCCAAAGCCTTCCTCGAGGGTCTGCATCCTTCGCTGCACCTCGTGCTCAACGAGGCGCGGGTCTACAGCGGCCTCAATCCCGACCCTTCGCGCAACCTCTCCGAGCGCATCTGCGGCACCTTCGACATGCTCTATTGGTACGACGGCGAGGGCGACGCTTCCCGTGCCGGTTTCGTGCTCTTCGACTACAAGACCAACGCCTCGCTCTTCTCCGAGTTCAACCAGCGCAACCACGTCATGCTCATGTCGCCTTTTTCTGACATCGTGCAGGAGAGCATAGGGGAGTACACCATCCAGCTGAGCCTCTATGCACTGATGCTTGAGGACATCGGCATCAATGTGCTGGCGCGCAGGATAGTATGGCTTAAAGATGACGGCTCCTTTGAGACGTTCCCTCTGCCTGACGTCTCCGATCGCCTCCGCAATTGTTTGTAAAGATAGTTGACAATTGATAATAGACTTCGCCTGTGGTTCGTCCGCAAGGCAGACAATTGATAATTGACAATTGACAATGAAAAAGCATAAGATTCTCTTCGTCTGTCACGGCAACATCTGCCGCAGTCCAATGGCCGAGTTCATCATGAAACACCTCGTGGAGGAGGCCGGTCTTGCCGACCGTTTCGACATCGCCTCCGCCGCCACCAGCACCGAGGAGATCGGCAACTCCGTCTATCCTCCCGCACGTCGCAAACTCTCCGAGCACGGCATCTCCTGTGCGGGCAAGACGGCGCGTCAGATGACGCCTGTGGACTACGACCGCTACGACCTGCTCATCGGCATGGACCGTTGGAAC
>ONSH01000091.1 GCA_900320435.1 uncultured Prevotellaceae bacterium | reverse complement strand
CTCTCACAGCGCAGAGCCGAGAGCGTGGTGCGCTATCTCATCGCCCACGGCATCGTCTCCGACCGTCTCACGCCCAAGGGCTACGGCGAGTCGCGCCCCAAAGTGGTGACGCGCAAAATAGCTGAGCGTACCCCCTTCCTGCATGAAGGAGATACGCTCACCGAGAAGTTTATCCTCGCGCTCGAGAACGAAGAGCAGCAGGAAGCCTGTCACGCCCTGAACCGGCGCACCGAGTTCCGCGTGCTGCGCACGACCTACGGCCTCTTCGACAAGCGCAAGAAGGAGGAGAAAGAGGGCGATCAGGCCTCAGAGAACTGATCCTTGCCGACGCCGCAGAGCGGGCACTCGAAATCTTCGGGCAGATCTTCAAACTTGGTGCCGGGGGCAATGCCGCCTTCGGGGTAGCCGACTTCCTCGTCGTACTCCCAACCGCATGTCTCACAAACGTACTTCATAATGGTGTCAGTTTTAAGGGGTTAATAATGTTATGGAGTTATGTTTTTTTAATCTTATAGCGTGCAGAAAAGCAGCACGATGAGCTGCGCGGTGAGGATGCGCAGGAACATCGACAGGGGATAGACCGTCGAATAGCCCACGGCGGGAGCGTCGTTGCCGGCCGTCTGGTTGGCAAAAGCCAGAGCGGGAGGATCGGTGGTGCTGCCGGCGATGAGGCCCATCAGCGTGAAATAGTTCAGCTTGTACTTCAGGCGGGCGATGGTGCCCATGATGAGGATGGGCAGCGTGGTGATGAGGAAGCCGCACCAGACGTAGGTCAGGCCGTCGCCCTCGACAACGGTGTCCATAAACGAAGCGCCCGCCTTGATGCCCACGGAGGCCAGGAAGAGCGCCAGACCCATCTCACGCAGCATCAGGTTGGCCGAAGTGGTGGTGTAGGCCACCAGCTTGAGGCGATAGCCGTAGGCGCCGATGAGGATGGCGATGATCAGAGGACCGCCGGCCAGACCCAGCTTCACGGGCGTCGGCACTCCGGGCACGGCAAAAGGTATGCTGCCGAAGATGATGCCCACGAGGATGCCCAGGAAGATGGCCGTCAGGTTGGGGTGGTCGAGCTTCTTGGCGGTGTTGCCCAGTTTGGCGGCCACACGGTCGACAGCGTCTTCGGGACCCACCACGACGAGGCGGTCGCCGATCTGCAGACGCAGGTTAAGGTCGGCAAAGAGGTTGAGGTCGCCCCTGCGTATGCGCGTCACGTTCACGCCATAGATAGAGGAGAAGTGCATCTCGGCCACCGTCTTGCCGTTGATGTCCGGCTGGGTGAGCAGGATGTGCTTGGAGACGAAGTTGACGCTCTGCTCCTCCCACACAAACTTTTTGTCCTCGGTGCCGATGAAGGCGATGATGGCCTCCACGTCGTCCTGGGCGCAGTTCATGTAGAGCTTGTCGCCCTTCTCGATGACGGTGTTCTTCTTGGGGATGCTGATGACGCCCTCGTGCATGATGCGGCTGATGACGAAGTTGCGGCCCAGGAATTCGCGTATCTGAAGGATGGTCTTGCCCATGAGGGCGGGGTTGTTGGCGATGATGGTGGTCTTGTGGGGAATGGCGTGGGGATTGGCCATGCGCTCGTGCTCGAGCTGCTCCTGCTCCTTCTGCAGCGACACGCGGCAGATGAAGCGCAGCGCAATGGTGGAGAGGATGATGCCCACCACGCCCAGAGGATAGGCGCAGGCGTAGCCGTTGGCAATGGCGGGAGCGTCGCTGCCGAAGACCTGGCTGCAGGCCTCAGTGGCCGCACCCAAGCCGGGCGTGTTGGTGATGGCGCCGCAGAGCACACCCACCATCATGGCCAGCTGTTTGGCCGTCTCGCCCGTGATGGCGCCGCCGCGGTAGAACACCAGGAAGAAAAGCCCGATGCAGCACACCACGTTGAGCAGCACGACACCCACGGCGATGAGGTTCATGGCCACGCCGCCTTTCTTGAACGACTCCACGAAGCCCGGACCCACCTGCAGGCCGATGCAATAGACGAAGAGGATGAGGCCGAAGTCCTGTATGAAGGTCAGCGTGGAGGGCGTGCCCGTCAGGCCGAAATGCCCGGCCACAATGCCGGCGAAAAGCACGAAGGTGACGCCCAGCGAGATGCCTGCTACCTTCAGACGGCCCAGATACAGGCCGACACTGATGACAACGGCGTAGAGCAACATGATGTGGCCCACCGAATCCGATGCCGTGAGGAGATTAGATAACCATTCCATAACGTGGCTTTCTGTGTGATTTTAGTGACGTATGACTGTCAATTTTCGTATTTCTTGCAGCAAAAATATGAAAAAGATGAGACAAGAGAGAAGACTCGGGCAAGAAAAAAATGAAAAAAAACATTTTTGCCCAACAAAACACGGCGGGAAGACGCCCCGTGTGACAAAAAATGTGTATCTTTGTCGGGTAGATAACACTTTAAAAGCAATAATAACCGAAAAAAATCATGGCAGAAAGTAAAGAGAAACTCTTTTCTGACTTCACAGCCCCCTCGCGTCAGGAATGGCGCGACAAGATTGAGGTGGACCTCAAGGGTGCGGATTATCAGAAAAAGATGGTGTGGAGAACCAACGAAGGATTCTCCATGGAGCCTTTCTATCGCAAGGAGGATGTGGACCAGTTGGCCACCGTGAACGCCCTGCCGGGCGAGTTCCCCTATGTGCGCGGTAACAAGAAGGCCGACAACAGTTGGTTTGTGCGTCAGGACATCGTGTGCGAATGTCCCAAAGAGGCCAATGCCAAGGCGCTCGACATCATGGAGCGCGGTGTGGACTCTCTGGGCTTCAAGATTCCCGGCGACAAACTCAGCGCCGACTATATCGCACAGCTGCTCGAGGGCATCTACTGCGACTGCGTGGAGCTCAACTTCCAGACCTGTCAGCGCCACAGCGTGGAGCTGGCCAAGTTGCTCGACGCCTACTTCCGCAGCAAGGGCTACGACCCCGCCCGCATCACGGGCAGCATCTCCTTCGACCCCATCGAAAAGATGGTGATGAAGGGCAAGGACACCAGTGAAGTGCTCAAGGCTGCGCCCGAGATGGTGGCCGCCCTCAAGGCTTATCCCAATTTCCGCGCTGTGGCCGTCAACGCCTACAAGCTCACCAACGCCGGCGCCTACAGCTATCAGGATCTGGGCTACGCTCTGGCCTGGGGCAACGAGTATCTCCAGCTGCTCACCGAAGCCGGCGTTCCGGCCGAAGAGGCCGCTGCCGACATCAAGTTCAACCTCGGCATCAACGGCGTCTATTTCATGGAGATCGCCAAACTGCGCGCCGCGCGCATGCTGTGGGCCCAGATCGTCAGCCAGTACACCGACTGCAAGGAGGCCTGCAAGATGCACGTCTGCGCCTATACCACTACTTATAATCAGACGCTCTTCGACTCGTACGTCAACATGCTGCGTTCGCAGACGGAGACGATGTCGGCCGCTTTGGGCGGTGTGGAGAGCATCGTGGTGACGCCCTTCGACACCCCCTACGAAACGCCGACGGACTTTGCCGAGCGCATCGCCCGCAACCAGCAGCTGCTGCTCAAGGACGAGTGTCATTTTGACCGCATGGTGGATGTGGCCGGCGGTTCTTACTTCCTCGAGGAGCTCACCAAAGCTCTGGCCGAGCAGGCCTGGAAGCTCTTCCTTTCCGTCGAGGAGCAGGGCGGTTTCCTCGCTGCCGTGAAGGCCGGACAGGTGCAGAAGGTCATCAACGACACCAACGCTGCCCGTCACGCCAATGCCGGCAAGCGTAAGGAGTTCCTCTTGGGCACCAACCAGTTCCCCAACTTCATCGAGAAGAGCGAAGGCAAGCAGCCCGTTGAGGCCTGCTGCAAGTGCTGCGGCGGCCAGGAGGCCGAAGGCGGCATCAAGACCAGCCGTCTGGCTTCCGACTTCGAGGCCCTGCGTCTCACCACAGAGAAGGCAGCGAAGGTGCCTGTGGCCTTCATGCTGACCATTGGCAATCTGGCCATGCGTCAGGCCCGTGCCCAGTTCTCCTGCAACTTCCTCGCCGCTGCCGGCTATCAGGTGGTCGACAACCTGGGCTTCAAGACGGTGGAGGAGGGCGTAGAGGCTGCGCTCAAGGCCGGCGCCGACATCGTGGTGCTCTGCTCCAGCGATGACGAGTATGCCGAGTATGCCGTTCCCGCCTTCCAGTGCCTCAACGGTCGCGCCATGTTCGTTGTGGCCGGCGCTCCCGCCTGCATGGAAGACCTCCAGAAGGCCGGCATCGAGAACTTCATCCACGTAAGGTCTAACCAGCTTGAGACTCTCAAGGAGTACAACGCTAAACTCGGTATCTGATTATGGCACGCAAACAATTCAGCAACATAGATATTTTTTCCGGCATTGAGGCCAAGGACGGCCTGCAATGGCAAAAGGAAAACGGCATCACCGCCAACTGGAAGACGGCCGAGCAGATCGACATTCAGCCCGTCTACACCAAAGAAGACCTCGAAGGCATGGAGCATCTCGACTTCGCAGCCGGCATTCCGCCCTTCCTGCGCGGCCCCTACAGCATGATGTATCCCTTCCGCCCGTGGACCATCCGTCAGTACGCCGGATTCTCCACCGCCGAGGAGTCCAACGCCTTCTATCGCCGCAACCTGGCCAGCGGTCAAAAGGGCCTCTCCGTGGCCTTCGACCTCCCCACACATCGCGGCTACGACCCCGACAACCAGCGCGTTGTGGGCGATGTGGGTAAGGCCGGTGTGAGCATCTGCTCGCTGGAGAACATGAAGGTGCTCTTCGCAGGCATTCCCCTCAACAAGATGTCCGTCTCGATGACGATGAACGGCGCCGTGCTGCCCATCCTGGCCTTCTACATCAACGCCGGTCTGGAGCAGGGCGCTCAGCTGGAGGAAATGGCCGGCACCATCCAGAACGACATCCTCAAGGAGTTCATGGTGCGCAACACCTACATCTATCCGCCTTCGTTCTCGATGAAGATCATTGCCGACATCTTCGAGTTTACCTCGCAGAAGATGCCCAAGTTCAACTCCATCTCCATCTCCGGCTACCACATGCAGGAGGCCGGTGCCACCGCCGACATCGAGCTGGCTTACACGTTGGCCGACGGTATGGACTATCTGCGCGCCGGTATCAACGCCGGCATCGACGTGGACGCCTTCGCGCCGCGTCTGTCCTTCTTCTGGGCCATCGGCGTGAACCACTTCATGGAGATCGCCAAGATGCGCGCCGGACGTCTGCTCTGGGCCAAGATCGTGAAGAGCTTCGGCGCCAAGAACCCCAAGTCCATGGCGCTGCG
>ONSH01000104.1 GCA_900320435.1 uncultured Prevotellaceae bacterium | reverse complement strand
GTTCCATCATCGGGAGCAGATCGAGGCGGATGCGGTTACGCAGCGCTTCACGCTCGTTGTTGGTAGAGTCTGTGACATAGTCTTGATGCTCCTCTTCCAGGCGGCGAAGGATTTCTTCCTTGCTCATTTTGAGGAGCGGACGTATGATGCGAAGCGTCCGTGTATCCGCTCCGTTTCTGTCCGTGTGAATTGTCATCGTGCAGTCTTCCGAGATGCCGGACAAGCCTTTGAGCCCGGTGCCCCTCAAGAGGTTCATGAGCACGGTTTCCGCAAGGTCGTCTCGATGGTGTGCCACATAGATGGTGTCCGTCTCTTGGGCAAACCACCCGTAGCGCAGTTCGCGTGCCGCCGTTTCGATGTGGCGCACCTTCAGCTTCACACCCAAGCGTTCGCAGAGCTGTCGGCAGAACGTTTCGTCGCGGTCGGACTCTTCGCCGCGCAAATGGAAATTGCAGTGAAGAGCCGTCACCTCATGGCCTTCTTTCAGCAGTTTGAGCAGAAGGAAGACGCTGTCGGCACCGCCGGAGAGAGCGATATGTTTTACGGAGTGTGTCACTTTATTCTAAAGAGAGAGCAATGCTTTGGCATTCTCCACGGCGGCCTCTGTCACGTTTTTGCCGGATAGCATGTGTGCCAGCTCTGTGATGCGTTCTTCCGTGGTGAGCACGGAGATGTGCGAGCGCGTAGCTTCTTCGGTGTCCTGCTTCCATACGCGCAGGTGGTGTTGTCCGCAGGCGGCAATCTGGGGCAAATGGGTGATGGAGATCACTTGACGTCCTTCCCGACCCATTTCCTGCATGATGCGCCCCATCTGCTGTGCCATTTGTCCGCTGGTGCCGGTGTCGATTTCGTCGAAGATGACGGTCGGCAGATTCACGTGTCCGGAGATCAGAGCCTTGATGGCCAGCATCACGCGGGCTATTTCACCTCCGCTGGCGATTTCGCTGATGGGCAGCAGCGGCGCATTCTTGTTGGCCTGGAACAGATATACGATGCGATCCTGCCCGCTGGGGAGCAGCTCGCCTTTGGTCATCATCACTTCGAAGCGCACGTTGGGCATTCCCAGTTCTCGGAGTCGCTGTTCCATCTCGCGATGCAGCCGCTCCGAAGCTTTGCGGCGCAGGGTGGTGAGACGGTCTGCTTCTTCGCACGCTTTTTTCTGCGCCGAAGCCAATGCCGCTTCGAGTGCTTCGAGATTGACGCCGGCATTGTCCAGAATGTCCAGTTTCTCGTGCAGCTCTTTAAGGATGTTCATGAGTTCGTCGCTGGAGGAGACATGGTGTTTCTGCTCCAGGGAGTAGAGCCGGTCGATGCGCTCCTGCACGTTTTGTAGACGTTCGGGGTTGACCTCGACGTCATCGGCTTCAGCCGAGAGCGTCTCTGCGATGTCGCGCAGCTCCACCAGCGTGGACGAGAGCCGTTCGGCCAGCTCGTCCGCTTTGGGGAAAACGCTCACGAGCGACGAGATGTTCTTCTCCGCCTGGCGCAGGCGGTCGATGACGCCTCCGTCGTCGGCGTCAAGCAATTCGCCCGACTGCAGCAATCCCTCCTTGATGTCTTCTGCGTGGGAGAGTGTGCGCAATTCCTCTTCCAGACTTTCGTCTTCTCCCTCCCGCGGCGAGAATTCCTCCAGCTCCTGCATCTGATAGCGCATATACTCTTCGTCTTCCCGGCTGCGATGCATGGCGGCTTTGGCCGCGTTGAGCCTTTGCTGCGCTTCCGTAAACTGTCCGTATGCCTGCGTGTAGCGACTCAGATCCGCGTCTTCCAGCAGGTCCAGCACCTGCAGTTGGAAATCTTCCTGCGAGAGCAGCAGGTTCTGATGCTGCGAATGGATGTCGATGAGTTTCTCGCCCAGCGCTTTCAATTCGCCCACGGTGACGCTCTTGCCGTTGACGGAGGCCTTCGAGCGTCCGCTCGTGTGCACTTCGCGCAGGATATGGTAGCGGTCGAACTCTGCCTCCACGAGGCATTTCTCCGCGCCGCTGAGTATGCTGTGGCTGTCGGCCCGTCCGCCCAAAAGCAGAGCGATGGCCCCCAGGAGGATGCTCTTTCCGGCGCCGGTTTCGCCGGTGATCACGGTGAAGCCGTCTTCCAGTCGCAGATCCAGCTGTTCGATGAGGGCGTAATTCTCTATGTGAAGTCTTTTGAGCATGCAGGATTTCTGGGGTTATTTCTTCAACTTGTCCAACTTGGTGGCGGAGGAGGGGTCGATGCTGAAGAGGATGTCATACACGCGGTTGCGCTCATCTCTGGTGCCTTTGCCCGAGAAGATGTTGATAATCTCTTCGCGCTTGTATTCCGTAAAGAGTTGGGGCACGGACGACATCGTGCGGGCCTTGTGGGCGTCCGACAACGCCTCCAGTGCTTCCAGAATGCTGGCGCGCGCTTTGTCGGGATTCTCCGTCATGTGGTCCAAGCCTTTGCGGTGATATTCGTACATGAGGATGCGCATTCCTTCCAGAGCGCCGTCCAGATAGTCGTTCAGCAGGCCGAAGCGGTTCTTGCTGTTGTCAAACGGCTTCCAGCCTTCGTAGCCCAGATCCTGGCTTTTGTTGACGACGTCCTCCGCCATCTCCAGATACTTCTGTCCGCCCTTCAGCGAGAAGCTCTCCATGTCCATGCCGATGATCATATAGGCATAGTAGGCAATCATGGCGATGAGGTTGCTCTGATTGTTTTCCGGAGCATATTCCATAGGGTCGCCCGGTTCGTACTTGAAGTGGAAGTTGTCGTCCTTGACGGACCACACGGTGGTGTTGTAGGATGAGTTGAACACGGGACGCGTGCTGCTCATGAGCAGGGTGGTCTCAAACTGGCCGGTGTTGTCGTTCCATTTGTTGATGGTGATGTTGAAGCTGCAGTCGATGCGCTCCTCCTCGCGAAACTGAAGTTCCGTCCACTTGTTCTCGTTGATGAAGTCCTGCAGGCGCTTCTGCAGATCGTCGAAAATCTCCTTGCCTTTCGAATTGCTGATTTTCTGGGAATTGATGCTCACTTTGGCCTTCAATTCCTGCGCCGCCGATGAGGCGGAGAAGCACAGCAGCAAAAGGATGAAATAGAGCAGACGTTTCATAGAAGTCCGGCCAGTTTGTCGACGATGTGCATCGCCGTTTCCTGTTTCGACATCAGGGGCAGCGCCTCTTCACCTTTTCCGTCTATCATGGTGACTTTGTTGGTGTCGGTGCGGAATCCGGCGCCTTCGTCGCGCAGCGAGTTGAGCACGATGAAGTCCAGCTTCTTGCGCTCCAGCTTCTCTCGGGCGTGTGCCGCTTCGTTGCAGGTCTCCAGGGCGAATCCTGCCATCACCTGTCCCTCGCGCTTCATTTGCCCCAGTGTGGCGGCGATGTCCGGCGTCGGACGCAGGTCCAGATGCAGGGCGTTGCCTTCGCGTTTGATTTTCTCTTCGGCCGTGTTTTGCGGTGTGAAGTCGGCTACGGCGGCACAGAGGATGGCGGCCTGACAGCCGGGGAATTCCCGGATGCTGGCATCGTGCATCTCCTGAGCGCTCTCCACGCTGATGCGCTCGATGAGCGCACTCTTGGTTGCAAGTGCCGTGGGGCCGCTCACCAGCACGACCTGTGCGCCTCTGGAGGCACACTCTTCGGCCAGGGCATAGCCCATCTTGCCGCTGGAGTAGTTGCCGATGAAACGCACGGGGTCCAGCTTTTCGTAAGTGGGGCCGGCGGTGATCAGTATCTTCTTGCCGCTGAGGTCGCCTTCTTTGCGGGCGAAGTAGTCGGAGAGCTGTTGCACGATGTTTTCCGGCTCCTCCATGCGTCCCTTTCCTTCCAGAGTGGAGGCCAGGAAGCCGCTTTGCGCCTCTATCACGCCGACGCCCCTTTCGCGCAGCAGACGCAGGTTGTCTTCCGTGGCGGGATGGGCCATCATGTCCAGGTCCATTGCCGGCGCAATGAACACCGGCGCCTTCATGGAGAGATAGGTGGTCAGGAGCATGTTGTCCGCTATGCCGTGCGCCATTTTCCCTATGGTGCAGGCAGTGGCGGGGGCTATCAGCATGGCGTCGGCCCACAGCCCCAGAGCCACATGGCTGTGCCACGTCCCGTCTCTTTGGGCGAAGAAGTCCGAGATGACGGGATTCTGGGAGAGGGCAGAGAGCGTTATCGGGGTGATGAACTCCTTGCCTGCCGGTGTGATGACCACCTGCACTTCCGCTCCGGCTTTTTTCAGCAGCCGGATGATGAGGCACGATTTGTAGGCGGCGATGCTGCCCGTGATGCCCAATACGATTTTCTTGCCTTTCAGCATTCAGAGTTTGTATTTTAGTTTCAGCGCCGTCAGCATCTGCTTGGTGTTGAGCGTGAAGTCACCCTGCATCATCCAGGTGTAGTAGCTGGGCTCCTTGAGCAGCACCTCGTGCACGGTCTTGCCCTTGTGCTTGCCGAAGGTGATGATGGGCTCGGCGCCTTCTTCGGGGATGACGAATTTGCCGGCGAAGTCCA
>ONSH01000073.1 GCA_900320435.1 uncultured Prevotellaceae bacterium | reverse complement strand
GATGGTGGCCTCGGGCGGCAACCTCGTGCGCTGGATGCACGTGACGCCCTGGAAGCAGGACGTCGAGTCGTGCGATCGCGTGGGCCTCATCCAGGCGATGCCTGCCGGCGATTCGGAGAAAGACGTGGAAGGACCCCGCTGGACCCAGCGCACGGAGCTGATGCGCGATGCCGTCATCTACAACCGCAACAACCCCTCCATCCTCTTCTACGAGTGCGGCAACGAGAGCATTTCGCGTGAACACATGCTCGAGATGAAGGCCATCCGCGACGAGTACGACCCCTACGGCGGACGGGCCATCGGCAGTCGTGAGATGCTCGACATCGACGAGGCGGAGTACGGCGGCGAGATGCTCTACATCAACAAGTCGCAGAAGCACCCGATGTGGGCGATGGAATACTGTCGCGACGAGGGCTTGCGCAAATATTGGGACGAATGGAGCTATCCCTGCCACAAGGAGGGCGACGGCCCGCTCTATCGCGGCAATCCTGCAAAGGAATACAACCACAACATGGATCAGTTTGCCGTCGAAATGGTGCGCCGCTGGTATGACTACTGGCGCGAGCGTCCCGGCACCGCCACACGCGTCTCCTCCGGCGGCGTGAAGATCGTCTTCAGCGACACCAACACCCATCACCGCGGCGAGTCGAACTACCGCACCAGCGGCGTCACCGACGCCATGCGCATCCCCAAGGATGCCTTCTTCGTGCATCAGGTGATGTGGAACGGATGGGTGGAGCCGGAGACGCCGCAGACCTACATCATCGGTCACTGGAACTATCCGGCCGGAACCGTGAAACCCGTCTATGCGGTGTCCACAGCAGATTCTTTGGAGCTGCTGCTCAACGGCCGCTCGTTGGGTTGGGGTAAGCAGGAATACCGTTATCTCTTCACTTTTGAGGACGTCCCCTTTGAAGCGGGCACGCTGGAGGCGGTCGCCTCCGACGGCAGCCGCTTCAGCCTGACGACCGCCGGCGCCCCTGCCCGGCTCAGGCTTACGGCGACGGAGAATCCCGAGGGCACGAAGGCCGACGGCGCCGACATGGTGCTCTTCCAAGTGGAGGTGCTGGACGAAGAGGGGCGCCGCTGTCCTCTGGACAACCGCATGATTCACTTTGAGCTCTCGGGAGAAGCCCGCTGGATCGGTGGCATTGCCGCGCGCGACAATCCGTCGTTGCAGCGGCCCGACGACAATCGCCCCGAAGGCCTGCTCGACGCTGCCGCCACGAAGAATGTCTCCGACAACTATGTCGGCGCCACGTCTCTGCCGGTGGAGTGCGGCGTCAACCGAGTGCTCGTCCGCACGACGACCCGGGCCGGTGAGATCCGGCTCAAAGCACGCGCCGAAGGACTGCCGGAGGCGGAGATCACGGTGACGAGCAACCGTGTGAACCCGGAGGAATATCTGCCGCAGTTCAGTCTTCAGGGCAGCCTGTCCCGGGGCGAGACGCCCTCTTCGCCGTCCTTCAGGGAGCTGGCGCGCGGCCTGCGGATTGCTTCGGCCACAGCAGGTTATGACGCCGGACACGCCGCCCGCAGCTTCGACGACAACGAACTCTCGGAGTGGAAAAACGACGGGCGTCTCTCTACGGCCTGGATCCGCTACAAGCTGGAGCGCAAGGCCTTCATCGACGACATCTGCCTCAAGCTGACGGGCTGGCGCCTGCGCAGCTATCCCCTCGAGATCTATGCCGGCAAGCGGCTGATATGGAGCGGCGAGACGGAGCGCAGTCTGGGCTACATCCACCTGACGCCCCACAGACGGGTCAAGACCGACGAGATCACCGTCCGCCTCAAGGGTGCCGGCAAGGACGAAGACGCCTTCGGCGGCATTGTGGAGGTGGCGGAGCCTGCTGCCGGCGAGCTCGACCTGTTCAAAGCCAAAAACGGCGGCGAGACCAAAAACGAGCTGCGCATCGTCGAAATAGAGTTCCTTGAATCATTAACCCTATAAAACAAACCGTTATGAAAGAGAAAGTATTACAGGCCATGCGCGAGTTCGGCGCTCCCGTTAACGCTGGCAAGATTGCAGAGATTACAGGTATCGACCGCAAGGAGGTGGACAAGGCTTTTGCCGAGCTGAAGAAGGAGGGCGCCATCGTCTCTCCCGTGCGCTGCAAATGGGCCCCGGCCGAATGATGGGCGTAGAGAGAGTGACGGGAATATGTACAGTTTGAAGTATAAAGTAACCACAAGCACCTGCGACAGCGAAGGACGGCTGAAACTCTGTTCGGCCCTTCAGATGATGCAGGACTGTTCCGAGATGTGGATTGACAGCGAGCCCGGTGTGAAGCGCTATTTCGCGGAGCAGCACATGGCCCAGCTGCTGGCTACCCGACAGGTGGAGATTGTCCGGGTTCCCGAATACAAAGAGGAGCTGACGGTGACGACCTCCGTCTATAGCATGAAGCCCATGTTCGGATTCCGCAACACCTTTATTTACGATGCTGAGGGCAAGCCCTGTTACAAGACCTGGAGCATGGGGGCTTTCGTGGACAAGTCCGCGGGCAAGCTGAAACGTGTGGATGACGCCACGATGGCCTCGATGTCCCTGGAGCCTCAGCTGGAGATGGACTACAAGGACCGCCGCATCATCCTTCCGAAGGAGGACGGGGAGGTGCTTGAACCCGTCAAGGTGCTTCGTGCCGACATCGACTACAACAGGCACGTGAACAACGCCAACTATGTCCGCATGGCGATGGAGCTGCTGCCGGAGGGTTTTGACGTGAAAGGCTTGAGGGTTGAATATCGCGTAGCGGCGAAGCTGGGCGACACGCTGATTCCTACGGTATATCAGACCGGAGCCGCTTTCATTGTGTCGCTTTCCATCGGCGATGATGTCAGCGCCATAATAGAGTTCACATAACGGACAGTCATCCCGGCCAAACTTATTAAGAAACTGTAGCCATAAAACAGCAAAGAGCATGAACATCAGGAGTATGAAGGCAGCGTCGATGTGTCGAAATACGACACCGTCTTCGTCGGCGGCCCCGTGTGGTGGGGCACCTATCCGCAGGTGATGTTCACCTTCTTCTCCAAGGTGGATCTCAGCGGCAAGACTGTCATTCCCTTCACCACCCACGAGGGCTCCGGCCTGGGGCAGTGCGTCAGAGACGTCAGGAAAGCCTATCCCAAAGCCAACGTCACCGGACAGTTCTCCATCTACGGCCACGATGTGAGAGACGGCAAGGCGAGGGTCGAGAAGTGGCTGAAGACCTTGGGCTATTGACAATTGACTCTTAGTCCGTCACCACTTCCCTGAAATGCTCCTGTCCCCATTGGACGAGGGCCTCGATGGCCGGCATCAGTGACTTGCCCGTATCCGTCAGCGAATACTCCACCCGTGGAGGCACCTCCGGATAAACCTCGCGATGTACGAGGTGGCTCTGCTCCAGATTCTTCAGCGTCTGCGAGAGCATCTTCTGCGAACAGTCCGTCATCAGCCGACGGATTCCGTTAAAGCGCAACACCCCCGTATCGCAGGTGTGAAGCATATAGAGCACCAGCATGGACCACTTGTCGCCGAAACGACTCACCACCTGCCTGATGGGACAGGCCGAATACTCTGCCTTGATATCTGCCATAACCATTAGATTTTTCGGCAAAGGTAGCAAAAAGTTACCGGGTAACGGAAAGGTACCGTGTTAATCTATGTTAAAGCCTTTTTTGCCGAAGCCCAAAGTTTTCACAATTCCTACTTTTTGGTAACTATCTCACCGAAAAGTGCCTTCTTGCGGGAATGTTTTTTTTGCCGTACCTTTGCAGCGTCAAAACAAAAACAGTAACAACCGAAACAAGAAAAATCATGAAACAGATTGAGACGATTAAGGAAGGCAAGAACTTCAAGGCCGTGAGTGTTGGTAAGATGAGCGAAATCATGGAGCACGAGTTGCCCTTGGGCCCCGACGTCATCATCAGGGGTAAGGTGTTCGCCGGTCAGGCTGTAGGTGCCACCGGCAGCGAGCTGAGTTTCCAGACGCTCGTTCCCGGTCAGGACAGCGGTTTCCTCCACACGCACAAGACACACGAGGAGCTTTACATCATCCTGAAGGGTGAAGGTCAGTATCAGGTGGACGGCGAGATTTTCCCCGTCAGCGAAGGCACCGTCATCCGTGTTGCTCCCGAGGGCAAGCGTGCGCTGAAGAACACGGGCAGCGACAACCTCACCATGCTCTGCATCCAGTACAAGGCCAACGCCTTCACCGAGGCCGACAGCCCCATGACCGACGGTGTCATCCTACAGGAAGAACTGAAATGGTAGGCGCGCGCAGCGCAGCAGGGCCTCGATATAGTAGTAGTCGGCATACACGATGCTGGCGTCAATCTCGCTCCCGGCGGGATGGTGGCCGGTGGAGTGGAGCAGGAAAGCCGCATTGCGGCTGCCGCTCCGGTAGCGCTCCGTGCTGAGATCGGCGAGCATTCTTTCAGCCGCTTCGCCGTAGCCGCGCGAAGGAGCATAGCCGTCCAGCTCGAGCAGGGCGGAGGCCGTGATGCAGGCAGCAGAGGCGTCTTTCGGTGCAGCCGTTCCGCGCGGGTCGTCCATATCCCACAGAGGCACCCAGTCGTCGCTTGTCTCCTTCAGGCGGCGAAGATAGACGTCGGCTGCCTTGCAGGCAAAGTCGAGGAAGCGCTTCTCGCGGGTGAAACGATAGACCATTGTGTAGCCGTAGACGGCCCACGACTGTCCGCGGCTCCACATCGAGTCGTCGCTGTAGCCCTGATGCGTGACACCCCGGATGAAGCGTCCGGTGACGGTGTCGTACACGGCCACGTGATACGATGAGCCGTCGGGACGGAAATGGTGGCGCATGGTGGTGGTGGCGTGGTTCACGGCGATGTCGCGCAGACGCTTGTCCCCTCCGTTGTCGGCTGCCCAAAGGAGCAGCTCCAGATTCATCATGTTGTCCATGATGGTGTTGTGACCTCCGTAGTCCTTCACGTGGCGGGGCCATGAGAGCAGCGTGCCGACGCGCGGATTGTAGAGCCCAGAGAGCGAGTCGGCGGCCTCAAGGGCCAGCGCTTTGTAGTCCTGACGTCCGGTGGCTTCGTAGCCTTTGAGCAGCGAGTTGATGACGATGAAGCCCAGGTCGTGGTCGAAGACGGGACGACGCACGACGGACGTGACGGCCGCCGTGTATTGTTCCGCTGCCTTTCTGACCTCTTCTTCGCGGGTGTAGCTGTAGTCCATCCAGAGGATGCCCGGCCAGAAACCGCTGCACCACTCTTCGGCCTTCACCGGGCGCAGGTTCCAGCGTGTTTCTCCGGAGAGTATGTTGCGCGGAGCGCGTGTGGCGTCAACGGGCGAGAGTTCCCTGAGCGCCCGGCGCGTCTGTGCGGCGCAGTAGTCGAGGGCCTCTGCGGCGGAGAAGCCGTCGGCGGCCCCTTCTGCCGGCGTCACCCGATACCAGTCGGCATCCAGCCATCCCCTGTTGCCCTTGCGCCCCAGACATTGGGCGAAGAGTCCCGTCTTGGCGCCGATCCATTTGCCTTCCCTCAAGGTGAAGGGTTCGCCGGCAGCGAGAAACTGGCGGCCGTCGGTGCTGTAGGAGAAGCGGCAGACGCCGTCCCTCACCTCCACGCGCAGCCAGAGGTCAATATAGAGTGCGGGCGAATAGGGGATGGTGTCGCGCGATGTAGCCGGCAGATCGGCGATTCTCCGCAGCTTCTCCCTGCGGCCCTCGTCGGCCTTCAGGCAGGTGCGGCGCACGAGACGGAATCCGTCCCCGACGCGGCGTACGCTCAGCGACGAGCAGTCGCGCCCCATCACCGCGAGGCCGCCTTCCTGCCCCTCTTCTTTCGCCGCCAGACGCACTTTGGCCGTTGCCGTGAAGCGTTGTGCAGGCGTCTTCTGCAGCAGCAGGTTGGGAGCGTCCCAGAGGCTGTGCCAGTCCTCGGCGTCCATCGTGTAGAGGCGCATCGTGCCTTCGGCGGTCGGCATGCCCCAGAGAGGATTCCTGTTGGCCTGCCATTGCCATTGCGGCCCGAGGGTGCCGTTGAATTCGTCGCTTTCCTGCGGGTTGCAGACCGGGAGTGAGGCCCGGGCTTTGGGCTTGCGGAAGGAGGCTACGGGTGCTCCGTTGTCTCCCGCCACGGGCCATCCCGTCTGCCAGTCAACAGGCTCGAGATACACCACGCGGCCGTAGGCGCCCCGGTCGTTGAAGTGCAGAAACCAGTCTTCGCCGTAGGGCGTATGCACCCACGCGCCCTGATGCGGGCCGTTGATGTCCGTCTGTCCCTGCTCCAGGATGCGTCGCCACTCGTAGGGGCCGTAGGGCGAGCGGCTGCGCATTGCCAGCTGCCATCCCTGCGCCACGCCGCCTGCGGGACACATGATCCAATACCAGCCCCCGCGCTTGTAGAATTTGGGGCCCTCGGTCGTGTGGTTTTCCTGCCCGCCGTCGAAGGCGATGCGGGGCTCTCCTATGGCCCGTGTGCCGTCGGCGGAGAGTTCGCGCACGGTGAGCACGGAGTTGAAACCGGCTCTGGAGGCTGCCCAGGCGTTCACCAGATAGCAGCGTCCGTCCTCGTCCCACAGGGGGCAGGGGTCTATCATGCCGCAGCCGCTCACCACGCAGAGCGGCTCGCTCCAGGGGCCTTCGGCCCGGGTGCTTTTGACCATCATGATGCCTCTGTCGGGATCACCCCAGTAGATGTAGAAACGGCCCTCGTGATGGCGTATGGAGGGTGCCCACACGCCTTTGCCGTGCTGCACGGAGGCGAAGACCTCGCGGGGCAGTTGTTCCTGCAGCGCATGACCGGCGATGCGCCAGTTGACCAGGTCGTTGGAGTGGAGTACGGGCAGTCCGGGGATGCAGTTGAAGGAGGAGGCCGTGAGGTAGTAGTCGTCGCCCACGGCGCACACGTCGGGGTCGCTGTAGTCGGCGTTGATGACGGGGTTCACGTAGGTGCCGTCGCCCCGGTCGGGGTTCCAGACGAGGGAGCGCTGCTGAGCCCCGGCTGTCGTCGCAGCCAGGATGAGCATGAGAATGATATCAGTGTGTTTCATGGTGTTGTTGTTTTTTCATCACGATCAGCATCACGGCGGAGAGGATGAGCACGATGCCGACGGCGAGTCTGAAAGTCAATGATTCGCCGAAGACCAGCGCCCCGATGGCGACGGCTGTCAGCGGCTCCAGGGCGCCCATGATGGCCGTCGGCGTAGCACCCACTTCATGCACGGCAACGGTCATGAAGACCAGCGAGAGCACCGTCGGCACCAGACCCAGCCAGCAGGCCCAGAACCACGCCTGCGCCGAGGGCGGCATCATCAGGTGCAGCTCCGGTGCGGTGAACGAATAGGCCACGAGGCACATCATGCAGATGAAGAGGGCGTAGAACGTCAGCTTGAGCGACGACATGCGGATGCGCCAGCGGTTGAGGATGACGATGTATATGGCGTAGGTCAGCGATGATATCATCACCAGCAGCACGCCCGTTGCGCTGAGTGCGGC
>ONSH01000008.1 GCA_900320435.1 uncultured Prevotellaceae bacterium | reverse complement strand
CGTTCACCAGCACCCACACGTGCCAACTCAAAAATATCAAAAATGCTACCATTGTTTACTGTTATTTGTCGGGTGTTTTTAAAGAAAACCAAGAAAACCCTTTTTCCAGGTTGTCGACGGCGTCTTTGCTGTTGTGCCCACAGGATTTTCTTGGAAAACAAGCTCTCCGATAAAATCCTGCAGCCACACCATCAGTTCTTCCAGAACACAACCTGGAAAAAGAAAAACCTAAAAAACCGTCACGTGTGTACTGCATATGATGATGTCTGATGTAGGATGGCAGATGTATGATGGATGATGGCAAACGCTAACCGATAAACAATAACCGATAAATGATAAACGGTAAACTGCAAACTGTTTTTTTATGTTTTTCTCTTGACAGTATGTAAGACTTCGAAGAAGGCTGAGATGTGAGGCATAGATTTTTATCTGGATGCTTGCATACAAGGAAAAATATATGGCTCGCATCGCAAAGGGCTAAGGGCCCTTACATACTGACAAGAGGGTTTTCTTTGTTTTTTTTGAAATACACCCGGCTAGGTTATTTTTTGAAACACACCCAACTTGGTTATTTTTACGCTCTAGTTAGAGAAAATTTGCGCGCTAGTTAGAAAAACATTTTTCCCTAGTTAGAGGCCACTTGAAATTGTTGTAGCAAAAAATCAAAGAGCGCTGTTAATTTTCAATTGTCTGCCTTGCGGACGAGCCACAGGCGAAGTCTATTATCAATTTTCAATTAACACCGCAAAGATACGACAGCGACATTGCGGTTTAAAATTTTTGACCAACTTTTTTCAAAAATTTTTTTTGAGGGTGTGTTCGAGAACTGCCAATGCGTTGCAGTGTTGCAGTGTTGCAGTTCTCGAAAGGCTATTTTCTACCCAAGAGAAACTTCTATATTTATATAAATATAGAGTATATTTTTGACCTTATGATATGGATTTTGGAACTGCAACACTGCAACACTGCAACACACAATCCACTGGTTATCAACAGCAAAGCTTCATTGTGTATGGTCATAACGTTACAGCCAACTATACCTTTTTTGTCCCCAAGCAGACAAAAACCGGGCAAAATCGCCCCCAAATCTCCACCATTTTACCCTCTATTTTGGCTCAAAAAAGCCTCAAATCTCCCCTACTTTCGCCCCAAAACTCACCAAAACCGCCCTAAAACACGGCGAAAATCACCAAAATCTAAGCCTCTGAGAAGCCTCTGACAACAGTCTGGCGACAGTCTGAGGAGCCCTCAACGGACATAACGGACATAACGGACAAGCGTTAATTGTGTCCGTTCGATTGTTTATTGTCTTGTTATCCTGAAAGTACAGCAATCGCCACCTCTGAGTATCGTGTTGACGATTTGAACATCAAATATGCTGTTCGGCTCAAGTTGTGACAGGATATATAAAATGCTCTGGCGCGAACACTCGCATTGCTGCGGACAACTTCTCATTCCACATTTCACTTTAGGGCACGAACACTCCAAATAACTCAGTTCATATACCTTCCCCGGGACGATGACTTTACCTGTATAGGATTTATTATTGTACGCTTCCGCATAGATCCTGTCGAAATCCCCGTTATACTTGTCGTATATTTGCTGATGCAGCGGGAGAACAGAATCCTTAACGCATTCTATTGCTTCTTCCAGGAAATCAATATCTTTCTTCATGTGTCTTCAGAACCTCACTCCGCATTTCCGGCGCAGAATATCAAAGCCAGGAGAAGGAGTCTTTTCATGATTATATTAGTATTTTCGAGGGCAAAGATAAAGAAAATTTTTGAAGAAACATAAACAGGAAATCAGGAAAAGTGTAAAAACAGAATATTTTAAGTCATATCAAGGTATATCAGAAACAAAAAAGCGCCCGCAGGAAAGTCTGCAGGCGCGTTGAACCCAAACGTCTATCTTGTTACGATTCTTTCTGGAAGACATAAGTGAACGAGACGCCGTTGCTGGCTGTTCCTTCCCACGTCATTCTGTCACCGTTGATGGAGACATAAACAACGAACGAACCTGCGTCACTCTTTGCCGTAATCACATTGTCTTTGATAGTGTATGTACCATTCTTGCCGATGGATGCCTTTGTCGATGTGAATGTGCCGTCAGACTTGACGGTTATTTCGGCGCCAACCAGCAGGTCTTCAACAGATTTGCCCTGATATTTGTCGGTACTCTTGATGCACATCCAAGTGCCATAAGCGTCTTTCACATTGAATGCTGTCGGCGTGGGCAGATTATCGTCTTTGTCATCGCCGCACGAAGTGAAAGTCGGCATTGTCATTACTGCGAATAAAAGAATGCAGATTTTAAGAATCTTGTTCATCGGTTTATTAGTTTATAGAGTTAGTATTGTATGTTTTCTCTCTCCTATTCATCTATCGGAGCAAACTTAGCAAAAAATTTCCAGGGGGGTAACGATTTATAATAGTTAATGGCAGAAACGGGCACACGAAGTTCATCCATAGGATCATCAATAAAAGCACTATAGGCCGTCATCGGCACAGACTCAGCCCTGCACATTACATATTTTAGTTTAGGACAATTGGCAAAAGCCTTAATACCGATCTTTACCGTATTCTCTCCCAAGGTGATGGAATACAGCTCGCCACAACTCTGGAAAGCATAATCACCAAACTCTACCACACTTTCAGGAAACCTGATACGAGTGAGTTTATTACAGTCATAGAAAGCGGCATTACCTATCTCTCTCACATTTCCTCCAATGCTTAGCTTTTCTACCCTACTTGCAAAAAAGGCTCTACTCCCAATCCTCATTACATCATCTGTGATTGTAACAGACGTCAGTTTTTCACATTCTGCAAATGCGTCTTCGCCGATTTCTTTCACCTTTCCTCCAATCCTGACAGACTTCAAGCCAGATCTCGAGAAGGCATAATTTTCGATGGCAGTTATTGTGGCAGGCATTGTGACAGAGTTAAGCATTGCGCATTCAAAAAAGGCTCTTTTTCCAATGCTCACGACATTATATGTATAGCCCTGATAAGTCACTTTGCTCGGAATAAAGACATCACCTGTGTAGTAGTCAGGTATTGTCTTGTCATCGGGTTTTGACCAATCGCTGAGTCTGGTCACTTCCACATCGGCTCCAGAGATGGATTTATATCCGATGCCGCCAACATAGAAGAATTCGTGCTGCGGATAATCTTTCGGATTTACTGCAGGCGTAGGCTCGTCATCATCGCCGCATGAAGTCAGACATACATTCGTGCTGAATATAAGGAGTAATGCTGCGAGATATTTAAGGACTTTCATAGTTGTTTCAGTCTTTTCGATGGCAAAGATAAAGAAAATTCTTAATTTAATGTATCACCGCACGGACACTACATCCATAATAACGCCAAAAAGAATCTCTGAGTGGATACCCCGGACCGATGTTAAGCTGATCGGCATATCGCAAATCCGAACCTAATCGCGTTGAGGCCCAATAGTAGCCGAATCTGCCCAACTCTTTGATTGCAATTCCTTCGTAATTACCGGCTGCAGGCAAAAAAATACTTTGGCCATTTATCTTACTGGTTAAAAGAACGCCATTGACGTCATTTAGTGTAATCCACTTATGTATAGTGTTGCCCAAAAGTTCGTCAATATCATTTCTCGTTGGCATACTCCAAGGTTGTCCCATCATTTTTACTGCAGCATTGTCCTGGTCTTCAAGTTTATCCAACCGATCCGTTGAATTGTATTTTGTGTAGGTTAAGCCATTATACCACTTGTAAGTAAACCTGTCAAAATAATATCCACCCTGTGTACTCAATGGGTCATGGCCGTCGGCAATTCCCCATGAAAAATAGTATCCATAACCCTCTGGATATAATGCCCCGACATTACAACACGCCCACCTCGTACCTCTGGGCAGGTCGAGATTTATAGCATGCGGATGGGCCGCATTTGGGCAAATGACCGCTGCTTCATTTGCAGTGGAGATGACCAATGGACTGATAGTCTTCACCGGACGCCCCATGAGATTATAGATGGAGATGGCACATAAGTATGTGACACCCGGCACAAAGGCAGTCAAATCAAAAACAAATTTCTTCTTTGTCACGTCATAAGATCCCACAATATTCATCGCCACAACATCGCCCTTGACCGATGGTGTTGCAGTCAGCACCGCCTTACCGCCCTCAGGCACGAGCGAAGCAGGTATACTTGCTTCCTTATTATCAACATCGACGGACACTATTGATTCACTTATTGTCTCAACAGGTACTTCCTGTGTGCCCGTATTCTCATCCTCATCATCGCCGCATGAAATGATACACACGTTTGTACAGAGTACGAGGAGCAATGCTGCGAGATATTTAAAGTGTTTCATAGTATAAATGTCTATTTTGGGGACAAAGATAAAGAAAATTTTTGAAGAACATGGTGAAAAGTAGATAATTATTGATACTCCACCAGTTTGTTTTTCTTTAAGCTTAATGATGTATCAGTATTTTGACGGATATATCAACTTCGTAAACTCCCATTTTGACATCATCCGATTACATCCGTTGCCGTCAACGGTATAGTTCGTGCAACCCAAGAACGGTTTAGTCTTACCTTGCTTGACTATCAAATAACCGTCTTTACAACTATCGCACTTGATAATCGACATTCCATCACCATTCAAATCATTGGTTAGAAAGTCGCAAATTTCTGGCTCATTCGAACACATCCACAACCTTAACCCATATGCCTTTTTATACCTTAATTGTAAGGGGTATCCACATATTGGACAACGCTTCACATCACCGCTGTTTTGCTGAAGTTCATCCAGACTGCCTCTTAGTGTGACGTTAGGATAGTCCCTCACGAGTTCACGCACAAACTCCGAAGGCCGTTGTTGAGGTGTTACAATATACACCCTGTTTTTCGTACGCGTCAACGCCACATAAAACAGGCGACGCTCCTCCGCATATTCAATAGAGTGATCCACCTTTACAACATACTGCAAAACAGGGTCGTCCTGTATCTTCGACGGGAATCCGTATACAGAATCAATCGCATTGATAATGATTACATTGTCATATCCAAGACCTTTTGCACGATGGACGGTCATAAATTCCATTTCGATGTCTGCAAAAGTCTTTGATGTCACATTGCCCGTTTTTTCCCAATATTGGAAGTCGGCAGATTTTGTGAGATTAAAGCCGTCAAAACCATAACGTCCCAACAACAAAATTGATGATTTCGGGTTTTCGGCCAGAATTTCTTTCATCAACTTTTCAACCGTCTCTCCTACCAGGAAGAATTTACCTCCTCGTCCTTCATACTGCTTTCGGTCAACATCTTCTGTATAAGATTGAATGATAACAGGATTGGAGATGTGTTTCGGGGACACTAAAGCCTTCTGTATCTGCTCGTTATTCTTTTGGATGAAACCTCCTGCAATATCTATAATCTCTTGAGCGTTACGATAGGTTTTCGTGATTCTTAACTCCAAGCCATATCCGAATGTCTCCTTGAAACGAGTGAACAGCGTTATATCAGATCCGGCATATGCATAGATAGACTGCCAGTCATCTCCTACCGCTATAATCTTGGCGTCACAGAGTTTGCCCAATTCCTTCGTAAGGTCAAATCTCTGACGGGAAATATCCTGATACTCATCTACGATGATATATTTGAAATCAAGCTCTAATTTCTGTTCCTCAGCTTCACGCAAGATACGGGCAGAATCGTTGATCATGTCCTCAAAATCGATAGCATGACGCTCTTTCAGGCACTTAGTGTATTCATGATAACATTGTTCGCATATTGTCAGGAATAACTTGTTACGCTCATTCTTTGATTTTGCATTCCAGGCAAAGAATTTTTCTGTGGTATAGCCATTGGTCTTGAAATTCTGTATGAAAGTGCAAACCAAGTTTACGAGACGCGATATGTAGCGATTCTCTTCCGTGTTGACAATCTTCTCAAAAACCTCCTTGGACGGACGCGGATGCAGTTCGAAACCGTGTGCAATAAGTTCCTCCTTCAGGTGTTCCAAAAGACTTCTTCCATCGTTATAGGCAGAAAAGGTGTAGATTAAATCCGTTGCATGATTCTTGTGCAACATAACCTTATCGTTGACTTCGCGTTTATATTTAGCCAACTGCTCTGCATTGTATCGGTTGTTTCTTCCGTCTTGAGTGATCCCGAAATGCTCAATATAGGCTACTTTTTCCCCTTGAGTGATGGTAAAATCTGGAGTATAGAGCTTATACGAATTGGCAATACTGAACGGATAAGGTTTTTCATATGTATACTCTATCCCATTCAAAAACAAAAAGTTGGCTATCAACACCTCTTGAGCCGAGCGAAGAGTTTCCCGAGCTATTGTCTGACACCTTCCTGTTCGTTCGTTGATTATCTTCTCAGAGTATTCGTCGATGTTGCCTCGAATAGTAGAAAAGTCTGCTTTAGAAATATAGTTGAAAAAGTCATTCAGATCATTTCCCTCATATGGTGCATCAAAATAACTGCCAAAGAAAAGTATCAGCTTGTCAACCAATTCTGGGTTTTCAAGAATATTGCCTTTAAGATAATTGTTGATGACATTATACATGAACCCCTGGTCAACAATCATTCTGCGCTCTGTGTCTTGACGGCGCAAAATGGCATATCCCGTTTTATGGAAAGTTGTTACGGGACAAGGTATCTTCAAGTCTTTGTTGATTTTATCCCGCAATTCTCCAACAGCTTTATTGGTAAATGAGATGACCAGAATCTGTTCTGGCAAAATGCCTTTCTTTTCCACCAAATACTTAACCTTTGCCGAAACAGTGGTTGTTTTTCCTGCACCGGCACCAGCTATCACAAGAGTGTAGTCTTCATCAGAAAGGACAACACGTCTTTGCTCCTCGTCCAACTTTATCTTAGGATCAACCTGAGTCAACACATTGTCAAGATATTCCTTTTCTTCTTTCAGGTGACGCTGTATAAATTGGTCATTATGATTGGAGATTATTGTGGAGTTGGCATTCACGCAAACATCTTCGTACTCCAAAAGAAACTTGTCGGCATAGATTCTCTCCAGAGCATTTTTTTCACAATAATAGTCTAACGTGTCAGCTCGCTTTGCACTTTCAAAGAAGGTGTATATTTCAGCATATTTCTCACGCAGATACATATAATCCGATCGAGCGATATAGCGGTCTGTTTCCTGAAAAGCCATCAACTCCTTGCGGAATTCCATCAGCGCTTTTATCTCTGGCGTAAGGATTTGCGGCTCCGCTTTATCGGATTGGAATATGCTTAATATCTTATAGACAAGTGACATTCGCTATTATGTATGTCTATTATGCTATCCTATACCTAATTTTTTGATCCGAGATTGTATCGCGCCTGCATTTCGCCCTGTCAAGCACGTTATCTCTTTTAGTGTCAATTCCAAACGGACGTATCTACGCAGTTGGTTGTCATCCTCTTCTGTCCAAGGCGCATACGCTTTTGCATACGATTGTTTTTGACGCTCCATATAAGAAACGGGCTCTGGTGACGGTTCTGCTTTAACAGACACTTCCGGGAAGGGTAAATCTTCATTTTGAGAAACAAAGCTCTTTATGACCTCAATAAAATCATTCCCAAACGCATCACGCTTATGTTCTCCTATGCCAAACGTATTACCAAAAGCCAAGAGGGTGGTCGGACGCTCTGTTGCCAAAGCACGGAGAGAACGGTCTGACATCACAATATATGGAGGCCAGTGGTGCTCTTCAGCGATGCGTTTGCGAACCTTACGCAGTTGTTCAAAGAGTTCCTTACTCATGTTTTGCTCCGGCACATCAGATGCGGTGTGTTGCTCTTCCCGCATCTTTTTCTTCCTGCCCCTAACACTGAAATCTTCACGATTGATGACAACCAGTTGAACCGCACGTTTGCCGTAAAGAACTTCTTTTCCAAGCGGAGTGACATGAATATGCCGGTCATCGTTATAAGCGATTTCAATAAATCCCATTTGCAATATCTGCAAGATATAGTCATGCCAGTCGCGGAAGGAAATATCACGTCCTACGCCAAAGGTCTTCAAACGGTTGTATTGATGCGAACTAATTTCCGGAGACACCGTTCCGCGCAGAATGTCAATGGCCGAAGTCACCCCGACAGACTCTTCTGCACGCACAACAGCTGACAAAAGCATCTGTACAATGACCGTTCCGTCAAATGTCTGCGGAGGTGTATGGCAGACATCGCAATTCCCGCAACTTTTATCGCTCGTCTCTCCGAAATAATTCAACAAAATCCTTCTGCGACAAACCTGTGACTCTGCATATTCCTGCATACGTTGCAGCTTATCCAGATTGATATTTCTCTGGCCGCTCTCCTCTACAAATCTGCGCAGGGTAATGATATCTCCGAGATTGTAATAGAGCACAGTTTCACAGGGTAGTCCGTCTCTGCCACCGCGCCCGATTTCCTGATAAAAACTCTCTACACTTTTGGGAAGATTATAATGTACAACAAAACGGACATTACTCTTATCTATCCCCATCCCGAAAGCAATTGTAGCGCAGATAACCTGAATCCTGTCTGCCAAAAAATCATCCTGCACCCGATCTCGTTCTGAGTTTGAAAGACCGGCATGATAGACCCCGACAGATATGCCCTCTCCTCTCAGTTTTTCCGCAAAAGCCTCTGTCGTTTTTTTGGCAAGACAATAGATAATACCACTCTCACCGGGATGCCTGTGTATCAAATCCACAATTGAACGCAATTTCTCCCGTGCAGAATATCCTCGCTTCACATCGAGACTCAAATTCGGACGGTCAAAGGAGCCTACAAATGTTTTTGCTGTTTCTATATTGAGCTGCTTCAGAATATCCTGCTTCGTTACCTTGTCGGCAGTTGCCGTAAGGGCCATTATCGGCACCTTTGGAAACAGCTCCTGCAATACTCCCAACTGCGTATATTCCGGACGGAAATCATGTCCCCATTGGGAAATACAATGTGCTTCATCTATGGCAATCAAGCTTACATGAGCCTCCCGCAGTTGATACATGATACCGCCGATTAAACGCTCCGGCGAGATATAAAGGAGCTTTATCTCTCCATTTATACAGCGGTTGACTATATCATAGTTTTTTCCCTCATCGTTACTGCTGTTAAGAGCCTCCGCCGATATGCCGTTGGCCTGTAAACCGCTCACCTGATCTTTCATCAATGAAATAAGCGGCGAAACAACAATGGTCATTCCGTCCATCAACAATGCCGCCATCTGAAAACACAGCGATTTACCTCCTCCTGTCGGCATCAGTACTAAAGAGTCTCCACCATTAACAGTATGACGGATAATATCCTCCTGCATCGGGCGGAATGAATCATATCCAAAATGTGCTTTCAGCACTTCATTAATATCTCTGCTATACATATAATAATAATTCGATGCCAAAGGTACAAAAAGTTTATGACTTTGACAAAAGAATTCGCCATTTCCTCTCTTAATTTTTCAAAAAACGAAAATGCGAACATCCGACCGAGCCGAATGCAGAAAAGCTGGCTTATTCTGCTGAGGCGAGTAGGATGTCTACGGAGCGAAGCTTCGTGAGATTGCAAGCAAATACCGCTTTTGTCAAAAAATCGGATTTTGAAACACGTAGAAATGCCCCGATTTCGCAAAGCCTAAACGCTTGATAATCAATATTGCTTGATTTCCTTCGCCCCCAACCAGATACCCCGCAGAGACCGAGCAGAGACCGAGCAGAGACCGAGCAAAGCCCGTGAAAGCATGTTCGGATGTCAAGTTTTACGTATAGTCTGGCTGGCGGCTCGGGCGAATGTTATTTGCTTGCGTAGTTTGCGTGGAGCATTTTTAGGTGAATTTTGACTTTCCCGTGGGCTCGGAAAATTTCTCCCGTGGGAGCGCAAGATTTTCCCGACGGAGAGTCTGAGCAAACACATTAGAGAAACGTTTGCCAAAGTTTTGACAAAAAAACTTGGATGTCTTTGGTTATTTATCCGTTAAATGTTGTTCACCAAAGAATGAAGCCTCACGATAATTGACATCGGCATCAACTACGATGGCATAATCGTCGTGAGTAACAACCACGAATCCGTTGGAAGCAGATGACTATAATAGCAGCCCAAATGTTATGCCACAGCATGTGACGCACGCATCTCCTGCCATTCACTTTCAGTCAGTTCCGGCTGGTTTTTAATCGCATTGCGTTCCTCTTCAATGATAGGTGCCCACATTTTTTGGGTCTTACTTATCATCTTCTGCAAAGAGTCAAAATCTGATGCTGACATAGGACTAATCACTTTTCTCACAGCAAAGATACACTTTTTCTTTGAAATAACAAAAAAAGTAGTAGGTTTTTTACTTGTAACGTTCAATTTTTCGAGGATTTTATCCTGCGCCTCAGTTGCACGGAGTTCCACACATTGTGCCAGATGGCGTAGAAACCGCCGGCGACACTCGTTACGGGGTCCATAAACGTGGCGCCGACCCAGATGGCGAAGGCTGTGTTTTTCTGTCCAAGCGCCTGAGAAGCCGCAATGACATCGCCCCACCTGCGGCCCAAAAGACGGCCGACGCCAAACTGCAGAATACATGACAACAGGCTGCCCAAAGCCATAACCGAGAGCGTCGTCCACGTGGCGCCCGAGAGCACGATGTTGCGCACCGTGACGCAGATGGCCAGAGCCAACGCAACGGTCCAGAGATAGAAAGCCATATCGGGAACGGACGTCAGAAGGCGCTGCAGACGGGGCGAAGTGCGGCGGATGAGCTGCGCCAGCAAAAAAGGCCCGAAAAGCAGCGGAAACACGCGACAGAGAATCATCCAGAAGGACGCCGCGAAACTCTGGCCGGACCACAGCAGCGGCACCAGCAGCGAGATGAAAAAAGAGGCCGCGAGATTGATCATTACCGTGTAGAACGTCAGCGTGCCGGGATTGCCTCCGAGCTTGAAGGTGACAACGGCGGCGGCCGTCGCCGTCGGCGTGATCATGCAGAGCGCAAAAGCCGCCAAGAGATGCGTAAGCCACTGACTGTCAGCGTCAACGCACAGCATCAGCAGGATGGTCAACACCCAGAGCGAGCATTGCAGCAGCAGGCCCCAAAGCTGCCAGGAGCGGAAGCGCAGATCGCGAAGGTCCACCTTGAGAAAAGTGAGCGCCAGCATCGCGAAGATGAGCGCCGGCATCACCAGCGACGAGAGCGAGAGCAACGCGTCGTGCGCCTCCTGCGAAAGAGGTAAGGCACGCAGCAGGAAATAGGTCAAAGCGCCCACCGTCATGCTCACGGGCAGCGTCCATTGGCGCAGGAATGAGATGAATTTGTGCATAATTCGGCTTTTAAGCATCGAAACCGGGTGCAAAAGTACGAAAAAAAAGAAAATATTTCGTATCTTTGCCGCGCTTTTTTGATTATATTTATCCAAGCATTATGAAGTACTACGTAAGATATTTCGAAAACGAAACCCTGGTGGACGGCCTCAAGGAGGCTGCGGATTTCCTCGGCGCCCTGCCCGGGGTGGAGCTGGACGACGACTGCATGGAGCAGTTGACGACCTACTTCACCACCGACCAGAAGGGCAGCAAGAAGATCTTCATGCCCAACCACCGCAGTTTTCTCATCATCAAGACGACGGTGAACAGCCTCGAGGAGTTCAAGGCCAACAACCAGAAGAACCTCGAGACGGCCGAAGAGAAAGCCGCCCCGACACCCAAAGGGCTCGACCTCGAGCAGGAGGGATGGTATGAGTGCAAGCTGAGTTTCCAGCGCATCGTGGCCAATCCCGAAACGAAGAAGTGTTTCTACTACAACGACGCCCTGGAGGCCAAAGTGAAAGCCCGGAGCGGACGCGAAGCCTACGAGCGCATGGTGGAGCACGTGAGAAAGAACCCCGACGTGGACGAAAGAAGTCAGATGCCGGCAGCCGCCAGCAGAAATTTCACATGGAAGTATCTCGGCGAGACCTGCTGAAAAAGAGCCTCCTGGCGCTGATGCTCGCTCTACCCCTGGGGGCCGGAGCGCAGATGGTGCTGCCCGAGAGCGACCCGCTGCCCTACCCCTGTGCGCCGGAGCCCAAGGTGCGCACCATCGAGGAATGCTATCCCGGCAGACGTTCGGGCGAGCGGCGTCCGGGCGACATCTACGGCATCGACGTGTCGCACTATCAGGGTCAGATCGACTGGGACGAAGTGGCCCGCGACGAACGCGTAAAGTTCGTCTATCTGAAATGCACCGAAGGCGGCAAGCTGCAGGACAACACCTACACGCACAACCTCAAGGAGTGTCGCCGCCTGGGGCTGCCCGTCGGCGTCTATCACTTCTTCTCTCCCACCGTGAGCGCCCAGGAGCAGTTGGCCAACTTCCGCAACACGAGCGACCCGCGCGTGCAGTCGCTGCTGCCCATCGTCGACATCGAATCGGTGCCGCAGATCCGGCGCGGACGCCGGCGCTGGGAGACGGGCAACATACGCGAATGGCAAAACCGCCTGAGAGCCTTCGTCAAAGGCGTGGAGGAGATTTACGGCGTGAAACCCCTGCTCTACACCTACACCAACTTCTACCACAAATACCTCATGGGGATCTTCCCCGATTATAAATACATCATTGCGTGCTACCAGAACGAGATGCCCAAGACGAAAGACGAGCTCGGCTTCATCATGTGGCAGTTCACCTCCAGCGGCAGCATCAGGGGCATCAGAGGACGCGTGGACCGCTCCAGGCTCATCGACCCCAACGACCTCAGAGACATAGAATACAGACGATGAAAAAGAATACAATAAGTGTGAATATTTTCTCCAGTAACGACCCCAACGGCATGAACTTCAGCCGCCGCCACGACGAGGGCGACATGCCCATCATCCTGGTGCCTGACGACGTGCCCTTTCCCGGCGTGCCGACCCACGTGCAGCTGAAGATGAAGGGCGCGATGAAGACCGCCAAGCTCTCGGAAAAGAAGCAGCTGACGGTGGCCCTCATCCCCGTGAAAAACAGCGTGGCCGAAGGGAGCGAAGACCGCGAGCTGGAGTACGAGGACGTGATGCACATGGGCGTTGCGGCCGTGGTGATCCACGTGATGACGATGCCCGACGGCACCGAGACGGCTTTCGTCAGTGCCACCAACCGTATCGGGCTCGACTCCATCATCTGGACCAAAGGTCTGGCCGAAGGTCATGTGACCAGTCTGACGGAAATCCCCGCAGACCACGACGACATGGAGTACATGGTGACGACGCAGCAGATACGCTCCACCGTGAACGAGATCGGCGAGATGGACGACAAGGCCAACCCCGAGCTCATCGCCACGCTGCTCCGCCACCAGGAGCCCTCACTGATGGTCAACTGCATCGCAGGTCAGTTCCCCTTCACGCAGGCCGAGAAGCTCGGCATGCTGGCCAAAGACACCGAAGCGGAGCGCGCCACACGCCTCCTGCAGCTGCTCTCGCAGATGAAAAAGCTGCTGACCATACGCCGCAACGTGGAGCGCAAGACCAACTCCGACCTCTCCAAGCAGCAGCGCGAATGGTTCATCAACCAGGAGATACGCAACCTGCAGACCGAGCTCGGCGAGAACGACGAGGTGAACCTCAAGGAGAGCGACATCCAGGAGATGACGCGCGAGGCCCGCAAGAAAGACTGGCCCTACACCATACAGATGGCCTTCGAGAAAGGTCTGCGCAAACTGCGCCGCATTCCCCCTCAGAGCAGCGACTACAACGTGGAGCTGGGCTGGCTGCAGACGCTGCTCCGTCTGCCCTGGGACGAATGCACCAAAGACCAGCTCGACATCAAGCGCGCCCGACGCATTCTCGACCGCGACCACTACGGCATGGAGAAGGTCAAGGAGCGCATCCTGGAGCATCTGGCCGTGTTGAAACTCAGGGGCGACATGAAGAGCCCCATCCTCTGTCTCTACGGTCCTCCGGGCGTCGGCAAGACCTCTCTGGGCAAGAGCATCGCCGAAGCTACGGGGCGCGCCTACGTTCGCGTCTCTCTGGGCGGACTGCATGACGAGGCCGAGATCCGAGGCCATCGCCGCACCTATGTCGGCGCCATGCCCGGACGCATCATCAAGGGTCTCGACAAGGCCGGTGTGAGCAATCCCGTCTTCGTGCTCGACGAGGTGGACAAGGTGAACAACGGCAGCTTCAACGGCGATCCTTCCAGCGCGCTGCTCGAGGTGCTCGACCCGGAGCAGAACAGCGCATTCCACGACAACTACCTCGACCTGGACTACGACCTCTCGAAGGTGATGTTCATCGCTACGGCCAACGACGTGCAGAGCATCCCCGCACCCCTCTTGGACCGCATGGAGCTCATCGAGCTCTCGGGCTACACCACCGAGGAGAAGATCGAGATCGCCCAGCGTCATCTGGTGAAGAAGGAAAAGGAGGCCAACGGACTCGGCGACAATAAGGAGCTGAAAATCAGTAAAGCTGCGATGGAATACCTCATCGAGAACTACACCCGCGAGAGCGGCGTGAGAGGTCTGGAGAAAGCCATCGGCAGCCTGATGCGCAAATGCGCCGTGAAACTGGCCTCCGACGAGAAGATCGGCAAGATAGAGAAGCAGGACGTCACCGAGATGCTCGGCAAGCCCAAATACACGAAGGAAATCTATCAGGGCAACGAACTGCCCGGCGTGGTGACGGGTCTGGCCTGGACGAGCGTCGGCGGCGTGATCCTCTTCATCGAGACCTCCATCTCGAAGGGCAAGGAAGGCAAGCTGACGCTCTCGGGCAATCTGGGCGACGTGATGAAGGAAAGCGCCGGACTGGCCCTCTCCTATATACGGGCGCACGCCGATGAGCTGGGTCTGAGCGAAGAAATCTTCGAGACGCACAACATACACATCCACGTGCCCGAAGGCGCCGTGCCCAAAGACGGCCCCTCGGCCGGCATCACGATGGCCACTTCGCTGGCTTCAGCCCTGACCGGAAGGCGCGTGCGCAAGAATCTGGCCATGACGGGCGAGATCACCCTCAGAGGCCGTGTGCTCCCCGTGGGCGGCATCCGCGAGAAGATCCTCGCCGCCAAGAGAGCCGGCATCAAGGAAATCATCCTCTGCAAGGAAAACGAGAAGGACATCCTGGAGATTCCGCAGGACTACCTCAAGGGCCTCTCCTTCCACTATGTGGAGACCGTGAGCGACGTGTTGGACTACGCTTTGCTGAAATGACATTCAAGGTAGAACACAGCGACGGGAATTCCTGGGCCAGAGCCGGGCGCATCTCCACCGATCACGGGGAGATAGAGACCCCCATCTTCATGCCCGTGGGCACAGTGGGCAGCGTGAAGGGCGTCTTGATGCGCGACCTCCGCGAAGAGGTGAATGCTCAGATTATTCTGGGCAACACCTATCACCTCTACCTGCGTCCCGGCACCGACATATTGGAAAAGGCCGGCGGACTGCATAAGTTCGGCACATGGGACCGGCCCATACTGACCGACTCGGGCGGCTTTCAGGTGTTCTCCCTCACGGGCATCCGCAAACTGACCGAAGAGGGATGCACCTTCCAGAGCCACATCGACGGCAGCCGCCACATGTTCACTCCGGAGCGCGTGATGGACATCGAGCGCAGCATCGGCGCCGACATCATGATGGCGCTCGACGAGTGTCCGCCCGGCACCAGCGACTACGCTTACGCCAAGAAGAGTCTGGGGCTGACGCACCGATGGCTCGACCGCTGCTTCAAGCGCTTCAACGAGACGGAGCCCAAATACGGCTACAGCCAGAGCCTCTTCCCCATCGTGCAGGGCTGCACCTACAAGGATCTGCGTCAGGAGAGCGCACGCTTCATCGCCGACAAGGGCGCCGACGGAAACGCCATCGGCGGACTGGCTGTGGGCGAACCGACGGAGGTGATGTATGAGATGATCGAAGTGGTCAACGACATTCTGCCCAAAGACCGCCCGAGATACCTCATGGGTGTGGGCACGCCGCAAAATCTGCTGGAAGGCATCGCACGCGGCGTGGACATGTTCGACTGCGTCATGCCGACGCGCAACGGACGCAACGCCATGCTCTTCACCTGGCAGGGCACGATGAACATGCGCAACAAAAAATGGGCCGACGACTTCTCCGCCCTCGACCCCGAAGGCACCGCCTCGGTGGACCGCATCTACTCCCGGGCCTACATCCACCACCTCTTCAAGGCGCAGGAGCTGATGGCCCTCGAGATCGCCTCGATACACAATCTGGCCTTCTATCTCGACGTGGTGAAGACGGCGCGCCGCCACATCATCGCCGGAGACTTCACCGAGTGGAAGCGCAGCGTCATCGAACAACTGGGACAACGGCTGTGAAGAAGCTTGACCTCTATATCATCAAAAAGTTTCTGGGCACGTACTTTTTCAGCATCGTGCTCATCATCAGCATCGCCGTCATCTTCGACTACAACGAGAACGTAGCCAAGTTCACAGAGAAGCATGCGCCCTGGGAGGCCATCATCTTCGACTACTATCTGAACTTCATTCCCTTCTACGCCAATCTCTTCTCCGGTCTGTTCGTCTTCCTCTCCGTCATCTTCTTCACCACCAAACTGGCAGACAACAGCGAGATCATCGCCATGCTGGCTGCCGGCGTGAGCTACAAGCGGCTCCTGAGGCCCTACATGATCAGCACCGTGATCATCGCCCTGCTGAGTTTCGTGCTGGGTGCGGAGATCATCCCCAGAGGCAACGTCAAACGCGTGGACTTCGAAAACACCTACAAGCGCAACCGCGTGCACAATGTGGCCACCTACGCCGAAAACGTGCAGCTGCAGGTGGCGCCCGGCGTCATCACCTACATGCAGCATTTCGACGGACGCACCCACACGGGCTACAACTTCACGATGGACCAGTTCAAGGAAAAGAAACTCGTCTGCCATCTCTCGGCCTCGAGCATCGCCTATGACACCATCGGCGACGTGCGCTTCATGTGGCACATGAAAAACGTGCAGATACGCGAGATGAAAGGCATGAGGGAACACATCACCCACTACGACCAGATGGACACCGTCATCACGATGGAGCCGCGCGACTTCCTCTTTGTGGCGCATCTGCAGGAGACGATGACCAACAGCCAGCTGCGCGAATACATCAACCGACAGAAGATGAGAGGTTCGTCGGGACTGGCCGGCTTCGAAGTGGAATATCAGAAACGCTTCGCCGCACCCTTCTCGGCCTTCATCCTCGCCCTGATCGGTTTCGCCCTCTCGGCCAAGAAGAAAAAAGGCGGCATGGGTATGGGTCTCGGACTGGGCATCGGACTCTCGGCCGGATACATCCTCTTGCAGACGATATCCTCCAGCTTCTCCACCGGCGCCGGCATGAACCCCATGCTGGCCGCCTGGATTCCCAATATCCTTTTTACATTCATCGCACTATGGCTGGTAAGAAAACTCTCCTGACGGCGGCACTCAGTCTCGGCATCACAGCCACTCAGGCACAAAATGTCTGGGACAGGCTCTTCATCGACGAGCACCGGATTGACACTGCCGACACCCGGGTGCTGAAAGTACGCGTGGACGCCACGGGCTTCTTCCACGACAACGAGTACAGCAGCAAGATGACCGACGGCTACACGCTGCCCGGAGCGCTGCTTTCGCCCCGTCTGACCTACAACCCGATCGACGAGATACACATCGAGCTGGGCGTGCACGCCCTCTGCTTCAACGGCGCCAACAAATATCCCAACTACGCCTATCACGACATCGGGATGTGGAAGGGTGACCAGTATCAGAGCGGATTTCACCTGCTGCCCTGGATCAGGCTGCAGGCGCAGCTCAAAGGCGTCAACATCATCCTGGGCGACCTCTACGGCGGACAGAACCACCGTCTCATCGAGCCCATGTGGAACAGCGAGACCAATCTCTCGCAGGACCCCGAGATGGGCGTGCAGGTCAAATGGGACTCACGCCACATCCAGATGGACACATGGCTCAACTGGCAAAGCTACATCTTCAAGCTGGAACGTCATCAGGAAGCCTTCACCGTGGGCAGTGTGTGGCGTGTGCTCTTCGGCGACCACAGCAGGGAAAAAGGACTGAAATGGTCGTTGCCCGTGCAGCTGCTCATTCAGCATCGGGGCGGAGAGCAGGACGACAAGTCGCTCAATCTGGGCGTGCAGACTCTGTGCAACGCCTCCGTCGGCGCCGCCGTGAGAGGCAGCATCTGGGGCGCTGAACTGAATGTGCTCGGCAGCTATCAGCAGGCGGGACATCTGTGGCCCTTCCAGAGCGGAATGGCGCTGCATGCAGGCGGCGACGTGCGTCTGTGGGACCAAATGGCCGTCAAGGCCGGCTATTTCGGAGCGCCCAAGCAGTTTGCCAACCTCTACGGCAGTCCCTTCTTCAGCACCGTATCACTCCAGGACAACACCGCGATGGACGGCATGCACACCGTCTATGCCAAAGTCTCCTGGGACAAGACTTGGGCCAAAGCCTACACGCTCGGCGCCGCTCTGGATCTCTACCAGAGTTGGTACAAACACCCGGAAGGCAGTCGCAGCGAACTCAATTTCGACTTCGGCATCTACCTCAGGGTTTGCCCCGAGTTTGTCATCAAGTCGTGGAAAAAGAAATAAAGGCTCCGCTCTCCTACTTCTCTGCCAGAAAACAGGTGGAGAGACCGAAGAGATAGCGGTGAAACGACACACGTCGGAAGCCTACTTTCTGCAGAAGCGCTTTCACCTCTTCCGCCTGAGGAAATGCCGCCATCGATTCGGGCAGATATTCATAGGCCGAACGGTCGCGCGACACAAGTCGTCCGATCAGCCGCATGATGAGGCGCGAATAAATCCAGAAGCCCCAGGTCATAGGCCAGCGTCGCGGCACCGAGAGTTCGAGAATCAGCAGATGTCCTCCCGGCTCCAGCACGCGGCGGAACTCCCGCAGCCCCTCTTCCAGAGATTCAAAATTTCTGACGCCGTAGGCACAGGCCACCACGTCGAACGACGCATCCCCGTAAGTGAGATGCAGACAATCCTGCTGCTCGAAACGGAGATCGGGCGCCTTCTCACGGGCAATCTGCATCATGCCCTCCGAGAGGTCGCAGCCTGTCACCTCAGCCTTGAGCGTGTCGCGCAGGAGAATGGAGAAATCGCCCGTGCCGCAACAGGCATCCAACACTCTGCGGGGCTTGAAGGGCAAGAGACGACGGACGGCCTTACGCCTCCACCCCCGGTCAATACCGAGGGAGAGGAGGTGATTCAGGCGGTCGTAAGTGGGTGCGATGCGATCAAACATCGCTTTGTTGGTCAGCGGGTCGAGAGCCATTCGCTGACGTTCTTCTGAATGCGGGCTTCGATGTCGCCGGCTTCTTCGGCAGGCACGAACTTCTGTCCTGTGATGTGCTCGTAGAGCTCGATGTAGCGCTCGCTGACACTCTCGGCATATTCGTCCGTAATCTCGGGCATCACCTGTCCGGGCTGGTTCATGAAGTTGTGCTCGATGAGCCACTGGCGGACAAACTCCTTGGAGAGCTGACGCTGTGCCTCGCCCTTCTGGAACTTCTCCTCGTAGCCTTCCTTATAGAAATAGCGCGAAGAGTCGGGCGTATGGATCTCGTCGATGAGAATCACCTTGCCGTCGCGCTTGCCGAATTCGTATTTCGTGTCCACGAGGATGAGGCCCTTCTTTTCGGCAATCTCGCTGCCGCGCTGGAAGAGTGCACGCGTGTAGCGCTCCATCACTTCGTAGTCTTCGCGGGAAACGAGACCCTGACGGATGATTTCTTCCTTCGAGATGTTCTCATCGTGACCCTCGTCGGCCTTCGTCGTCGGCGTGATGATGGGCTCGGGGAAACGCTCGTTCTCGCGCATGCCTTCAGGCAGTTTCACGCCGCAGAGCTCGCGACATCCGTTCTTGTATTCTCTCCAGGCGCTGCCGGTGAGATAGCCGCGAATGATCATCTCCACGCGGAAGCCTTCGGCCTTGAGACCCACTGTGACCATGGGATCGGGCGTAGCCAGCTTCCAGTTGGGCACGATGTCGGCGGTGGCGTCCAGGAACGAGGCGGCAATCTGATTGAGCACCTGACCCTTGAAGGGAATGCCCTTGGGCAGGATGACATCGAAAGCGGAGATACGATCGGTGGCCACCATCACCATGAGGTCGTCGTTGATGTTGTACACGTCACGAACTTTGCCGTGATAAACGCTCTTCTGACCGGGCAGAGAGAGATTAGTTTTTGTCAGTGCTTTCATATGCTTCAACAATTTTTGTTACGAGTTTATGGCGAACGATGTCGCTCTTGTTCATTCTCACGAAGCCCACGCCTTCGACCTGCCCCAGGATATCCAGCGCTTCCACCAGACCGCTCCGCACGCCTTTCGGCAGATCCACCTGAGAGGGATCGCCCGTGACGATCATGCGGCAGTTTTGGCCCATACGGGTGAGAAACATGCGCAGCTGTGCGGAGGTGGTGTTTTGCGCTTCGTCCAGGATGACGACGGCGTCATTGAGCGTGCGGCCGCGCATGAAGGCCAAAGGCGCAATCTGCACGATGTTCTGCTCCATCATCTCGCGCAGCTTCTGTGCGGGAATCATGTCCTCCAACGCATCGTAGAGCGGCTGCAGATAGGGGTCGATTTTCTCCCTCATGTCGCCGGGCAGGAAACCGAGCTTCTCCCCCGCCTCCACTGCCGGACGCGAGAGGATGATGCGACGGATGCTCTTTTCCTTATAAGCCTTCACGGCCAATGCGATGGAGAGATAGGTCTTACCGCTGCCGGCGGGGCCGGTGATGAAGGTCAGGTCGTGGTGCTGAAACGAAGCCACAATCTGTTTCTGATTCTCGCTTCTGGGACTGATGGGCTTGCCGCCGACGCTGTAGAGAATGGCGCCTTTGGGGGTGTTCTCGCCCGCCTTCTCGCCGCGTGTAATCTTCACGATGTCCTCTTCCGTCAGCCGATTGTAGGTCAGCGTGTGACGAATCAGGCGCTGCAGATTGTCCTCGAAGGCCGACATCTCCACCTCGTCGCCCATGATGTGCAACACATCGTCTCTGGCCACGATACGCAGTTTCGGATACAGAGACTTCAGCAGACGCATGTTGCAGTTTCCTGCGCCGTAAAATATCTGCGGCGCAACGTCGTCCAGCGTCAGGTGTTTCTCAATCATGGCGTTGGGCGTTCATTTTCTCCGTATTCTCCCTGGCCATGCGCACATAGGCGCTCACATAGTCGTCCTGCAGGAACTTCTCGGGCGCGCCGAGCACGATGGCTTCTATCTCCGGCGTCATGATGGGGAACTCATAGGCCGAGGTCATAATCATAAAGATGCCGGGACCTAGCACGTTGTTGTAGTTCGACTTGATGAAGCGCGCTACCAGGCGTTCGGAGATTTGCTGTATCTGAAGCGCTTCGGCATTGAGCAGGCGCACGATTTCGTCGTGGTCGTATCCGGCCATGATGAGGGCCGATTCCTTGTGCGGGATGTTGTGCATCAACTCGTCCACCACACCTTTCTGCTTAACGAAGGAATAGAGCGAGTCGTTGAGCGGCGTGCCGCCGAGGCTTTGCTCCTCGTTGGTGAATTTCAGATGCACTTCGCCTTCTTCCAAAACGATGGGCATCAGGCTTTCGTTCTCCACAAAGAGATGAGCAAAGAGTGTACTGTCGAGCGTGCCCGAGAATTCGAAGTGGCCGTGTTGCACGGTGGTGCTGTCCATATTGACCAGCTCCTCGTTGGCATAGCGCTTGAGGTAGAGTTTGCGGCCCTCCAGAGCGTCGATGCCGTTTTCTCCGATCACTTTATAGTGCGGACGACAGCCTGCGAGCACCAGTGTCAGGACGAGCATCATCCACAGTGAAAAGGATTTTATCATTTCCTGCTGTTTCTTTAGGGATTAACAACCACGAAGAGGTCTTCGTCGTCGCGGTGCATGAAATACTTCTCGCGGGCAAATTTCTCCAGCGATTTGGCGTCGGAGAGACCGTTCAGGTCGCGTGTGTCTTTCTCGTAGCGCTTCCGATAGTTCTCTATCTCCTGTTTCAGGTCCTGAATGACCAGGTTGCGCTGATGGCGGTGGAGCACGCTGTTTTCGTCCAGGAATCCCACAACCAGCACAACGATGCTGACGACGAAATAATACTTATACCGTCCGATAAAATCCCAAATGCCGCTGATTTTGCGTATTTCTTTCTTCATATCAGGCACAAATGTACGAAAAAAAATGAGAGTTATCATTTAAGCGTCTGTTGTTTTTTGTAAAACTTTAATTTTTTTTGTACTTTTGCGTACGAAAATCAGAATCCGATTATGGAAGAATACATTGTTTCGGCCCTAAAGTACCGTCCGTTGACGTTCGACTCCGTCGTCGGGCAGCGCACGCTGACCGCCACGCTCAAGAACGCCGTCCGCTCGGGAAAACTGGCCCACGCTTATCTCTTCTGCGGTCCCCGCGGTGTGGGCAAGACCACCTGCGCCCGCATCTTTGCCAAAACCGTCAACTGCCTCTCGCCCGACGCCAACGGCGATCCCTGCGGCGAGTGTGAGAGCTGCAAGGCTTTCGCCGAGGGGCGCAGCATGAGCATCCACGAGCTGGACGCCGCCTCCAACAACTCCGTCGACGACATCCGCGAACTTTGCCGTCAGGTGCAGATTCCGCCTCAGGTGGGCCGCTACAAGGTGTTCATCATCGACGAGGTGCACATGCTTTCGGCTTCGGCCTTCAACGCTTTTCTCAAGACGTTGGAGGAACCGCCCTCGTATGTCATCTTTATCCTGGCCACCACGGAGAAGCACAAGATCCTGCCCACCATTCTGAGCCGCTGTCAGGTTTACGACTTTGCCCGCATGACGCTTCAGGGCACTGTGGACCACCTGAAATACATCAGCCAAAAGGAAGGCATCACGGCCGAGGACGAAGCCCTTCACCTCATTGCCCAAAAGGCCGACGGCGGCATGCGCGATGCGCTCTCCATCTACGACCAGATGGTGTCCTGCTGCGGCAACAACCTGACGCTGGAGGCCGTGAGCGATGCGCTCGGCGTGCTCTCCACCGACAGCTATTTCGAGATGGTGGACCATTTCATCGGCAAGGAGGTGCAGCCCTGCCTCGTCCTTCTCAACAACATCATCAACGAGGGTTACGAAGGCGGCAACTTCATGAACGGCCTCGCCTCCCATCTGCGCAATCTGCTGGTGGCACGCGACGCTTCCACCCTGCCCCTTCTGGACACTTCGGAGGCTCTGCGCGCCCGCTATCAGGAGCAGGCCGCCCGCTGCGACGTGAGGATGCTCTACAGGGCGCTGCGTCTGTGCAACGACTGCGACAATCAGTATCGCACCTCGCGCAACAAGCGCCTCTCTCTGGAGATCACGCTCATCGAGTGCGCCCAGATTGACCCCGACGCTCCTGCAGGTGGGCTTCGGCCCACCAAGTTAGCCCCCTTCTTCACGCAGCCTGTGGCTGCCGCGAGAAAGCAGACTTCTGCCGCTGCTGCACCCCAAGAGCAGAACAAAACCCCGCACGTCGCCCCGGCAGCACCCGCTCAACCCGCTCCCGCCTCCCGTGTGCGTCTCTCCTCACTCGGTCCGAGCCTGAGGATGAACGCCGCTCCCAAGACGGCTGCGCCTGTCGTTCAGACTGCGGAGGCGCCCGTACAGCAGGTTGCCGCTCCCGCAACCGCAACGCTCACCGACACCGATCTCATTCGCGTTTGGTCGGAGTTTGCCGGCACATTGCAACAGGAGGACAAAGCCATGTCGATGCGTATGCGCCGCATGACGCCTCAGGTTACGGGACCGGATTCCTTCACCGTCACCGTCTCCAACGAGCAGGTGAAGACCTACCTCCAGCAAATCTCCTCCAGACTCATGCGCTATCTGCGCCGCAGTCTGCTCTCGCCCAATCTGAAGATGGACATCAGCGTGGCCTCTTTCGAGACGGTGCAGCAGAGCATCTCCAAAAAGGAGATATACCAGAACTATCTCAACAAGAATCACTCTCTGAAGAGTCTGGTGGACGAATTCAAACTTATTGTGGAATAAATGCATCTGCTCTGGAAACTTCTTCGCCACCACCTCTCGCCGGGACAGCTTGCCGGCTTCGCTCTGGCCAACTTTTTGGGCATGATGATCGTGCTCCTCTCGGTGCAGTTCTATCAGGATCTGGCGCCCGCTTTTGCCGGCGACGACGGTCCTCTGCCTCCGGACTATCTGATGGTGTCCAAGCGCGTGGGCGCTTTCTCGTCGGCCTCGCTGGAGTTCACGCCTGCAGAGCAGGAAGAGCTTTCCCGCCAGCCTTTCGTCAAGAGTCTGGGCGCTTTCTCCGCCTCGCGCTATCGTGTGAAATGCCGTGTGGGCATGCAGGACATCCGCTTCTCCTCCGACATGTTTTTCGAGAGCGTGCCCGACCGCTTTGTCGATGTCGACGCCCGCGTGTGGCAGTGGCATGAGGGCGAGCCCGTCCCCATCGTGCTGCCCAAATCCTATCTGGCGGTCTACAACTTCGGCTTTGCCCAGAGCCACCGTCTGCCCAAGATCGGCGAAGGTCTTCTGGGGATGCTCGATGTGGATGTCGAGCTCATCGGCGAAGGCCGTCACGACATCCTTCCGGCCCGCCTCACGGGCTTTTCTTCGCGCCTGAACACCATCCTTGTGCCCACTTCGTTTCTCGAGTGGAGCAACGCCGTCTATGCGCCTTCCTCTGAATCGGAGAAGCCTTCCCGCCTGATTCTCCAGGTGGTGAATCCCGCCGACGAGCGCCTCGTGCGCTACATGAAGCAGAAGGGCTACGACATCGACGAGGACAAGCTGCAGGCGGGCAAGACGATGTATTTCCTCAAGCTCGTTGTCGCCATTGTGCTGGCCGTCGGGCTGCTCATTTCGGCCTTGAGCTTCTACGTGCTGATGCTGAGCATCTTCCTATTGGTGCAGAAGAATCAGGAGAAGCTCCAGTCGCTCCTGCTCATCGGCTACAATGTGAGCCGTGTGGCGCTGCCTTATCAGTGTCTCACGCTGGGCGTCAACCTTCTGGTGTTCCTCTGCGCGCTCGCAGCGACGCTCTTCGTGCGCGGCCTCTATCTGGAGCGTCTCTGGCGCATGTTCCCCACCATGCAGGAGGGTTCGCTCTGGCTCATGCTCTCTTTCGGCATCGCGTTGCTCGTTCTGGTCAGTGTGCTCAACATTCTGGCCGTTTACCGTAAAGTCAAACAAGTATGGAGACACTCCTGAGCCTGTATCAAGATTTGTTCGGGCACGCTCCCGCCCGCACGGAGCCCATTCATGGCAGCGGCAGCAACCGGGCCTACTACCGTTTCTTCGAACCTGACGGCCGCTGCACGATTGCCTGTAGGGGCACCGCCGTTCGCGAGAACGAAAGCTTTCTCGCCCTCTCGCGCCATTTCGCCCAGTGCGGACTGCCCGTGCCGCGCGTGCTGGCCGTCTCGCCCGACCATACGGCTTATCTGCAGGAGAGTGTCGGCTCGCGCAGCCTCTTCGACGCGCTGAAGGAAGGACGTCAGAAGGGCGGACGCTACAGCGAAGAAGAGCAGCAGCTCATGGAGCGCACGCTGCGCCTCCTGCCCCACGTGCAGGTGGAGGGCGCGCGCGGTTTGGATTTCTCCGTCTGCTATCCCGCTCCGGAGCTCGACCGCACGGGCATCCTCTTCGATCTCAACTATTTCAAATACTGCTTCCTGAAGACCTCTTCGGTGGAGTTCGACGAATATCTTCTTGAGGCTGACTTCCAGGCTTTCGCCTCCGATCTGCTGTCTGCAGAGGATGCGCTCTCATCCGTCACGGCGTTTCTCTATCGCGACTTCCAGGCGCGCAACATCATGCTCGACGACGGGGGCAATCTGCATCTCATCGACTATCAGGGCGGCCGCAAAGGCCCTCTCCCTTACGATGTGGTGAGTTTCCTCTGGCAGGCCTCTTCGCTCTTTCCCGACGAAGTGCGCCAGCGCTGCATCGGGGCCTATCTCGACGAGCTCGCGCCGCTCACATCGCTCTCGCGCGACGAGGTGACGGACTCCTTCATGCGCCGTCTGCCGCTCTTCGTGCTCTTCCGCCAGCTTCAGGTGTTGGGCGCTTACGGCTTCCGCGGACGCTACGAGCGCAAGCAGCATTTCCTGGACTCCATTCCCGCCGCTCTCGACAACCTGCGGCAGATTCTCCCCCAATGCCCTTATCCCTACCTGCATGATACGTGTTTACAGTTTTTCCTTTAAGAAAGGCATCCCCGAAGACACCAGCGGCAACGGCGGCGGCTACGTGTTCGACTGTCGCGGCACCCACAATCCCGGCCGCTACGACGAGTACAAATCCCTCACCGGCCTGGACGAACCCGTGATCCGTTTCCTCGAGGACAACGGTGAGATTCTCACCTTCCTCGACCACGTTTACGCTTTGGCCGACGTCCATCTGGCGCGCTACATCGAGCGCGGCTTCGAGGATCTGATGTTCTCTTTCGGCTGCACGGGCGGACAGCACCGCAGCGTCTACTGTGCGGAGCATCTGGCCCGTCATCTCAACGAAACATTCGGCGTTGCCGTGCAGCTCTGCCACCGCGAACGGGGCATCACGCGCCTGCTTCCAGCGCGCGGATAAACCGTTCCGCTTCTGAGAGCGTCTCCAGCTTGCCCACGTCCATCAGGCGCAGCCCTTCCTCCTTCACGCCCTTCACCTTCATCTCGCCGGCCAGACGCAGATAGAAGTCGATGATGCCGAACTTCTCGGGAAATTCGTCCATCAGCGGGAAAGCCTCCGAGCTGATTTGGTGTATGCCGCTGAAGGCTAATTTATGCAGAGACCCTTCGGGCAGACGTCCTTCGCGCCCGATGCCCTTCACCTCGCCGGTCTTCACGTTGGTCCACCCTTTGAGGTTCATGTCATCGTCGAAGAGCAGATAGCGCGTCGTCTCCCGCTCCGACACCATCAGCGTGGCCGCAGCGCCTTCACCCTTGGCCCAAAAGGCTTTGAGGTCGGCGTTGGAGAGAATGTCGCAGTTGTGCACGAGGATGCGGCCTTCCCCCAGCAGGGGGCGCGCTTTGCGTATGCCGCCGCCGGTCTCGAGCAGCTGCTGACGCTCGTCGCTAAAGCGGATGTTGAGGCCTTCCGTCGGATGCGCCGCCACCCATTCTTCTATCATGTCGGCAAAGTGGTGCACGTTGACGACGATGTCCGTCGCTCCGGCCTTACGGAGTTTTTCCAACTGGTGCTGCAGCAGGGGCTTTCCGGCCACTTCCACCAGCGCCTTGGGCATACGGTCCGTGAGGGGCTTGAGTCTGGTGCCGAGCCCTGCGGCAAAGATCATCGCCTTCATCGCTCGTAGCTGAAGAGACGTTCTTCGGCGAGTTTTTCCCACTTGGTGTCGGGCCGTCCCCAGTTGGCGTAGGGGTGAATGGAGATGCCGCCGCGCGGCGTGAAGAATCCCGTCACCTCGATGTATTTGGGGTTCATCAGCCCGATGAGGTCCTTCATGATGGTGTTCACGCAGTCCTCATGGAAATCGCCGTGATTGCGGAAAGAGAAGAGGTAGAGCTTCAGACTCTTCGACTCCACCATGCGCTCTCCGGGGATGTACGAGATGCGTATCTCAGCGTAGTCGGGCTGTCCGGTGATGGGACACAGCGTGGTGAATTCTCCGGCGTTGAGTCTGACCCAGTAGTCGTTCTCCGGATGCAGGTTTTCGAAGGTCTCCAGCACGCCCGGATCGTAGTCCTGACTGTAGGCCACTTTCTTGCCCAATGACTTCAGATGCTCTTTTTCCTTATCTCTTGTTTTCATTTAGCGCTTATATGTTATATATTAGAGTTTCAATATCTTATCGTAATCCATTTCGATATGTTTCCCGATGGACGTTACGATGACGGCGGCGCCCTGCCTGCGGGCTTCTTCCATCATGATCTCGCCCATCGTGCGGCTGTTGTCGTCGTCGAGATGGCTCACGGGCTCGTCGGCCAGAAGGAAGTCGAAAGGCTGCGCGAGCGCTCTGATGAGCCCCACCCTCTGCTGCTGTCCGAACGACATGTGCGCGAGCCTCTTGTCGCGACAGGCGGCAATGCCCAGACGCTCAAACCATCCCTCGACGGTCTCGCGGCTCAGACGGTCCGTCAGCTGGTTTTTGATGAGCACGTTTTCCATCGCCGTCATTTCGGGGAACAGGCGCAGCTCCTGGAAGAGCTGACTCATGTGCCTCTGCCGGATGTTCACCCACGAAGAGCGGCCGTAGCGGCTGATGTCTTCGCCGTCGAAGAGGATGCGCCCCGAGTAGTCGTTGCGGTAGCCGTAGAGGAAGGAGCACAGGCTGCTCTTGCCCGTGCCGCTGGCGGCCTCCACCAGATAGGTCTTGCCGCGCTCCAGCGTGAGCTCCTGCTGCCACACATCGCTCACAAGATCACCTCTTTCGGCGAACACATTGGGCGTCACGCGCTCCAAACGAATCTCATTCATGCCTGCAAAGGTACGAAAATTTTCTCCGAAAGGCAATTTATTGCGTCATACTTTTACTTTAGGTTTCGCAATTTATGAATTATTTCGTAACTTTGCGGCGAAAAACAACAATTACACACTTCGCATCCTATGAAGAAACTCCTTTCCGTTCTGATTCTCGTGCTTGTGGCGCTGCTGCCGGCCCACGCCGTGCTGAAAGAAAAAGACCTGGCGCGCACGCTGGGCGTCCTGCGTGCCGAGCTGGCCTCCGACTACGAGAAGCAGCAGCAGTTCCTGCAGATGTACGAGCAGCAGGGCGCAGCCCAGCATCAGCAGCTGGTCTCCTACATGAACCAGTGTGAGCAGATCGGCCTGATGCTCTACTCCCAGTCTTACGACAACACTTTCGACCAGGCTTATGCCTGCCAGCAGGCCGTTGATCTCTACTGGAGCCTGAGCGACAAGAGCGGCAACACGCTGCCTTACGACCGCATCATCGAATGGCTCCACAGCGAGCTCGACCGCTACGACGCCCTCATCACTTCGCTGCGGAGCATGCCGCCCGTGGCCGAGAACGATGAGGATCTGCTCAGCCAGAGCGACAGCATTCTGCTCAACGCCATCGACTCGCTGGCTTCCACCTTCGTCGGCCAGGATACGGGCACCGTTGCGGCTATGGAGGTCACGCCGATGATGCAGGGCAACAAGGATGACGGACCCGACGAGCCGCTCTATCTCACGGGCCAGCAGCTGAAGGATCGCGCCGCCTGTCTGGAGTATGCCGACAGCATGCGCAACAACGTGCAGCACTTCCTTGAGGCCCTTGAGGCCGAGAGCGTCTACTACCACAGCGTGCAGGACAAGGTGGACCAACTCAATTCCTTTGCCCAGAAGCGCTACAAGGTGCTTCAGGACTACATCTTCAAGATGGGCACCGACAACTACATCACCGTGCTCTCTACCCTGCCCCGTCAGCTCCGCAAGGCCCGCAGCGCCGCCAGCACCAAGTACAAACCCTTTGCCGAGCACGAGCAGGAGAACGACTACTCCGAGTGGCGCGGCAAATCGGTGCTCTTCATCAGCATCTTTGTGGCGCTCTACCTCTCGGTGGCCCTCATCATCGCCTTCGCCCTGATTCAGTGGTGTCTGCCCAAGCGCTGGCGCGGCCGCAACTGGCCTTCGCGCCGCACGATGCTCACCTGGGTGGTCGGCACGGCCCTCTTCGCCATCTACGTCATGGTGGTGCGCCACTTCGTCAACCGCAACTACATCCAGATGGGCACGGGCCTGGTGATGAACTTCGCCTGGCTGCTTGAGGCGGTGCTCCTCTCGCTCTACATCCGCCTGAAGGGCCGTCAGATGATCGACGCCGCGCTCGTCTACACGCCGTTGCTCATGCTGGCCTTCCTGGTCATCATGTTCCGCATCGTGCTGATTCCCGACGCCGCCATCAACCTCGTCTTGCCGCCCGTCCTGGTGGTCTTCACGCTGTGGCAGCTGTGGCTCTCGGGGCGCCATCGCCGCGAGCTGCCTCTGCTGGATACGGCCTACACCCACATCACCTCCGTCGTGATGGGCGTCTCGGCCATCGTCTCGTGGTCGGGCTACAGCCTCATGGCCATCCAGATCATCGTGTGGTGGACCTTCCAGCTGGCGGCCATCACCACCATCACCTGCCTCTACGACCTCATGGAGATGTATGAGGAGAACAAGCTGCTCGGCCGCGTGAAGCGCATCGAGAGTGCCAAGGGCTCCGATGTCGATGTCGAAGATCACCGCCGCATGCTCAAGCGCATTGCTTCGGGCAAATACATCACCTCAACCTGGTTCTATGACTTCATCAACCGCACCTTAGTGCCCATCCTGGCCGTCTATTCCGTGCTCATCAGCATCTACTGGGCGTCGGAGATCTTCGCCATGACGAGCCTTTGCGTGAAGATTTTCTTCAAGGATTTCATCAACCAGCCCGACCTCATCCAGGTGTCGCTCTTCAAGCTCTGCGTGGTGGTGGCCCTGTGGTTCATCTTCAGCTATCTCAACTACGCACTGCGCAGCTTCTACATCGCCTATCGCAAGAAGGTGTCCCCGTCTGAAGGGGTGTACAACTTCACCCTCTCGCGCAACATCATCGCCATCGTCATCTGGGGCCTCTACGCCATCACGGTGCTCGTCCTGCTCAATGTGCCCAAGAGCGGCATCTCCATCGTCACCGCCGGCCTGGCTACGGGTCTCGGTTTCGCCATGCAGGATCTCATCGAGAACTTCTTCTACGGCCTCTCGCTGATGACGGGCCGCCTGCGTGTGGGCGACTACATCGAGTGCGACGGCATCTCGGGCAAGGTGGAGAGCATCACCTATCAGAGCACTCAGGTCATCACGGCCGACGGCTGCGTCATCGCCTTCCTCAACAAGGCGCTCTTCAGCAAGAACTTCAAGAACCTGACGCGCAACCACAACTACGAGCAGATTTGCATTCCCGTCGGCGTGGCCTACGGCACCGATGTGGAGGCCGTGCGCCGCATCATCACCGAGGCGCTCACCCCCATCTGCCGGGAGCGCAACAGCGCCGATGTGCCCATAACGGATCCCGACCGTCCGATCTGCGTGCGCTTCAACGACTTCGGCGACAGCAGCGTGGACCTCAAGGTGCTCATTTGGATGCTTGTCGAGGAGAAATACGGCTTGACCGGCCGCCTTAAGGAGGCCATCTACAACGCCCTCAACGCCAACAACATCGAAATCCCGTTCCCGCAGCGCGATGTTCACTTGATTAATGAAAAATGAATAATTAAAAATTAAAAGTGAGCCATGAACCCTGAACCCTTAACCCCAGCGGAGCGCCGGCAGCTCGTCGCGAGCTACCGCAAACTGCTGCATGCAGGGATTGCGCTCCACGACGGTGACGCTGCGAAGATTCGCGAGCGCCTCCGCAGGGCTCATGCCGAGGGTCGTCTCCAGCGGGACGCCTTCGGCCTCGATCCCGTCGTGCGCAGCCTGGATACGGCGCTGCTGGCCGCCGACGAGATAGGGCTCCGGCGCGACGGTCTGGTGGCCGTCATGCTACGCCCGGCCGCCGTTGAGGGCGACGAAAGTGTGGCGGCGGACTTCGGCGAATCCGTGGCCCGCATCATGCACGGGCTGGAGCGCATCCGGCAGCTCTACCGCAAGACGCCCGTTGTCGAGACGGAGAACTTCCGCAACCTCCTGCTCTCCTTTGCGGAGGACATGCGCGTGATCCTCATCATGATCGCCGACCGCGTGAGCCTCATGCGCAGCATACGCGATGCCGGCGACGATGCGCTGCGTCGCGAGGTCAGCCGCGAGAGCATGTTTCTCTACGCCCCTCTGGCCCACAAGCTGGGCCTCTATCAGCTCAAGTCCGAGCTGGAGGACCTCTCGCTGAAATACACCGAGCCCGAGGCCTACTACCACATCCGCGAGAAGCTCTCCGAGACTAAGGCCAGCCGCGATGCCTATATCGGGCGCTTCATCGGCCCCATCGACGAGCGCCTCAGGGAGGCCGGCCTCTCCTTCCACATCAAGGGCCGCACGAAGTCCATCCACTCCATCTGGCAGAAGATGAAGAAGCAGAAGTGCCCCTTCGAGGGCGTCTACGACCTCTTCGCCATCCGCATCATCCTGGACGCCCCGCCCGAGAAGGAGAAGATGCAGTGCTGGCAGACCTTCGCCATCGTCACCTCGATGTATCAGCCCAACCCCAAGCGTCTGCGCGACTGGCTCAGCGTGCCCAAGAGCAACGGCTACGAGAGCCTCCACATCACCGTCGTGGGCCCCGAGCAGAAGTGGGTCGAGGTGCAAATCCGCACGGAGCGCATGGACGAGGTGGCCGAACGCGGTGTGGCGGCTCATTGGCGCTACAAGGGCATCAAGAGTGAGACGGGCCTCGACGAATGGCTCACGGGCATCCGTTCCATGCTGGAGGCCAGCGACGGCGCCGAGGCGGTGGACCAGTTCCGCATGGAGCTCTACGAGGACGAGGTCTTCGCCTTCACGCCCAAGGGCGACATCTTCAAGTTCCCCAAGGGCGCCACTGTGCTCGACTTCGCCTATCACATTCATTCCAAGGTGGGCAACACCTGCACCGGAGCGCGCATCAACGGTCGCGCAGCGACGTTGCGCCAGCCCCTCAAGAGCGGCGACCAGGTGGAGATTCTCACCTCCTCCTCGCAGCATCCGCGCCCCTCGTGGCTCGCCATCGTCAAGACCTCCCACGCCAAGTCGAAGATACGCCTGGCCCTCAAGGAGACCGACGCCAAGGAGCGCCTTCTGGGCAAGGAGACGCTGGAGCGCCGCCTCAAGAACCGCAAGCTCGACCTCGAGGAGAACGCCATGCACCAGCTCGTGCGCAAGCTGGGCTTCAAGGAGGCCAGCGACTTCTATCTGCAGCTGGCGCGCGGCGCCATCGACATGGGCCACGTCATCGACGTCTATTCTTCACTTCTTCAGGGCGACACCCATGAGAACGCTCCGGCCGAGAGCGCCTCGCATTTCGTGCTCCATCCCGAGCGTCAGCAGGAGCAGCACAAGGGCGACGACGTGCTGGTCATCGGCAGCCGCCTCACGGGTGTGGACTATCATCTGGCGCGCTGCTGCCAGCCCGTCTACGGCGACAGCGTCTTCGGCTTCGTGGGCATCGGCGGCATCAAGATCCACCGCACCGACTGCCCCAATGCGCCCGAGCTGCGCCGCCGCTATCCCTACCGCATCGTGCAGGCCTGCTGGAGCGGCAAGGGCGAAGGCTCCTACCCCATCACGCTGCGCATTGTGGGCCACGACGACATCGGCATCATCAACAACGTCACGAGCATCATCTCCAAGGAGGACCGTCTGACGCTGCGTTCCATCAACATCGACGCCCACGACGGCCTCTTCGAGGGCAATGTCACGATCATGGTGGACGACACGGACCGCCTCTCCTCGCTCATGAAGAAGCTCTCCGCCGTCAAGGGCGTGAAGCAGATTTCGCGACTCTGAGCATCATTTGCCACTGATAGTAAATACAGCACGGATACAATGATAAGATTGGAAAGATTAAAAATCTGGTTTCTGACTGCAGTCCTGACCCTTTGTGTCACGGTCAGTTTCGCGGCAACACAGAACAGCCAATACTCTGTGTTCATCCTATCGACCTATACAGATATTCCTCTCAATGGCAAAGTGGCGGAGATTTTGGATCGGGGCACGATTCTCTTTGGCACTACCGGCGACTACAGACCGCTCTCTTTCTGCGAAGCGGACGGGACGTATTGGGGCTTTGGCATTGACGTTGCCAAAGAGATAGCGAAAAGTTTGGGAGTCAGGATCGAGTTCAGAAAGACCTCATGGCCCACATTGACGGACGACGTCCTTGCAGAGCCTCAGACATTCGACCTTGCCATTGGCGGCATCACCATCACAGAGGCCCGTCGTGCCGTGATGCTGATGAGCGAGGGCTATCTGGCCAACGGCAAGACGATTCTTTGCAGGGCTTCGGAGTCGGACCGCTACCGTTCGCTCTCCGACATCGACAAGCCCGAAGTCCGTGTCATGGTGAATCCCGGGGGGCTGAACGAGCAGTTTGCCCGCGAGAAGCTGACTCACGCCAGCATTGCCGTTCACCCCAAGAACGAGGAAATACCGGCACTCATTGCCGAAGGTGCAGCCGACGTGATGATTACTGAAATCACGGAGGCTCCTTACTATGTGCAGACAGACTCCCGTCTTGCAGCCCCGCTGTTGAGCGCTCCGTTCACTCACGGTGAAATCGGTGTTCTCATGCAGAAGGGCCAGGAGGACCTCTTGGAGACGGTGAACAATGTCATCCGCCGTATGAAGTCCGACGGTTCTCTTCGACGGCTGCATGAGAAGTACGGGCTGGTATATGCCTACGAATAGCCACTCCCCAGTTAGAGAAATACTCACTTACTCGAAATGCTCGTGCAATATCTGCAAGATTTGCGAGATCTGAAAACAAAAGACCACCGGCGCATTGCGTCAGTGGTCCATTTTTCATTTTTCACTTTTCATTTTTCATTTGGATTCCATGTGCGCTACAGCGCGACATGAATCCACGTCCCTTCATTTATGAGTTCGACGTGCGGCAAGTGGTCGCGGATGTACGCGAGCCAGCCGGGGTGCATCGGGATGTCAACGGCGCGGCCTTTCGTGTGGTAGCTGTTCTGGGCGCCGCCTACGGCCTTGTTGAGGGCTTGACATCGGAACGCGCTGTTGATTTTAATCGGTACGCCAAAATGTTCAAACGTACCAGGTTATCGACTTCCGCAGCATTGATGCGGTTCTCTATTTTCTTCTTCTCAGCGGTGTCGCTGTGAAGCATTTCTTCCAAAGTAAAGTGTTCAGTTAGTTTCATTTCTCTAATTGATAATTGACAATTGATAATTATTTAAATTTCACACAGAAAGCACAGAAAACACAGAAACCTGGCCGGGTGTATTTCAAAATAAACAAAGAAAACCCTCTTGTCTTTATGTCGGGCTTTCAGCCCTTTGCGATGCGAGCCACATATTTTTCCTTGTATGCGAGCATCCAGATAAGAATCAGTGACTCACAACTCAGCCTCTTTACAGAGTCTCACATACAGTCAAGAGAAAAACATTAAAAACCGTAACGAGTGGCATTATACTGCCCCAACGGGGCTAAATAACATAGGATAGGGCTTGCCCCTATTGATGGGGCCCCACACCACCCACAATTATTAGCCCCTTACAGGGGCGTTGGGGAATAGAGGTGATCCATTCCCCCAGGGGCAAGCCCCTGGTCTAAGGTATTTCGCGCTTTCAGCGCTGCCAACTGCAAATGGTTTTTAATGTTTTTCTTTCATCCTGGTTGAATCCCATCGGGATTGGTGATATGGCTGAAGGATTTTATCTGGGAGCATTGTGAGTAAGCGTTTCTGTCCCCCGATAACGGGGGAACCGAAGGGGGTGTAAAGACCATTGAAGCAGAACCAAGCTCGCTTGAGCTCTGCCGAGCGGGAGCAATGTCTGTGCATTGCACGAGCTTGTTCACAAGGAAAATCCTACAGGCATAGCAGCAAAGACGTAGTCTCAAACAGGAGGAAAGGGTTTTTTAGGTTTTCTTTAAATATCTGTGATTTCTGTGATTTCTGTGTGAACTTAAAATATTCGTGAGATTAGTGTGATTCGTGTTCAAAAAATTCCGTGATTTCAGTGATTTCTGTGCGGTTTTTTAGAGCCTATAGTGATTTTCGATGTCAGATAAAGAAAATGGCCCCCGAACGGAGGCCATTTCTTATTATAGCATTTTTGCAGGATCAATAACCCACTCTTACGTATGGTTTATCCTTGTCGGGAGTGCTCCAATCAGTGGTGACGCCCCACATCATAGCATTTTCGCTGAACTCAAGACTGCCGGTGTAGCCTTCACCCTTGACGAGAGAGACTTTGTCAAAATAAATAGCTTTGGCACCAGGACTCTCAGTATACAGCTTGCCGCCATAGACGGTGACGGTACGATTATCGAGAGCGGTTGACGTAATTGCACAACTGGCAACCTCGTCTGTTCCTGCACCTACGGCCTTGACTTCGCCTCCGTAGATGTTCACATTAGCCAATCTGATTCCGGAACCATTTTCACTGCCAACGTATTTGGCATCAAGCGAACCGCCATACACATTAACGGTATTGACCAAATTGACTGCACCATAGTCCTTGCATAAAGAGCGTGCAGAGACCTTGCAGCTGTGGACATTAAGCTCAAAACTTATGGATGGCGGGAACAGTTGACGGGCTTGTAATAGTCAATTCTCCACTCATCTGGGATTGGCCGTAAACGCTGAGCTTATTCTGCTGGTTGTTCGAGAAATTCTTCACTGCCAGCTCGGAGCCGTCCTTGATGATCAATTCAACATCACCCGTTACGGTGACGTTTCCATCGATGGTGACATCGTCTTCCACCACATAGGTGCCAGCTGCCCAAGTGACATCCTCGAGAGAAGTCTCTACCTGGGTAAACGGCTCGGGAATGACTGCGGACACCAGCTTCTTCTGGTCGGCATCCCACTTCAGGTAGTAAAAATGTAAAATTGAAAAAACATCGTCGGGTGTATTTCAAAAAAAACAAAGAAAACAGAGTAAAAAAACGCCTTCTTCATCTTATTTAATATGGCAAGTTATCTGTAATTGGCGGAAAATGATTAATTTTGCATGCAAAGTTTGTAATATGGTAAAAATACAGATGAACAAGAACGCTCGGCTTTGCCGCTTTGCTCTGAAAAAAACTATTATCACCGCACAGCTCGCCCTTATCGCACTGACGGGGCAAGCACAATTATACAACCCTAAAGGGCTGTACAAACTCTCCGAGATAATTCATCAGGACGGCAAACATCTGGAGGCACAGTTCAAGCAGTATAAGTTCTGTTTGGATAAGTATTCGCTTACAGTCGGCTACAACTCTGTGATATTCCCCAGCGAACCTGTGAATTTCGGACTTTCCAATCCTGACGGAAAGCCGTTGCAGTTTACCGGCGAGCTGTCAAAAACCGAAAATAAGGGCATCCAGCTGTTCAGCACTTCCGACAGCACATTTACACTGCGCTGGTTCAACGACCGCAGTGCCTTCAACGAGCATCTGTTCCCATACGGCACGAATATCGACGAGATTTACGAGCAGGTGAAAGACTCCGACGACGTGATGCTACGCTCATATAACCTGCTGCAGATGAAGCTTGGCGTCAAGAAGCACCGCCTGCATGGCGTGTGGAAACTGCGTGGTAGGCAGCAGACCAACACAGCCACCTCGCAGTATTGGACAGAACGGGCAGAGAAGGAGGAATACCAGATTTTCGGTAGCCGCGAGATGGTCACAGTCTATGGCAACCCCTCCTTCCCAAGATCAAATCTGCAATGCCGCTTCTCACCTTGCACCTATCTGAGCGAATATGCCTATGATATTGACAACCACACATTCGTCGTGCACTGGTTTGACAGCGAGACTATCTCCATAACCACTAACGACAGCGAGGGCCGTCCGTCTGTCACTATATGGGACCGCTGCGGCATGCCTCAGAATATTCAGGAGGTATTCGGCACAGATGTGCCTCAGATGACGAAGGACATCTCGCACTTCATGGTTGACGGCTTCGAGAAGACTTACGGCAATCAGCCCGATTCTATCCGCAAGGCTTTCGAGACCTTCGACTTCGCTGTCGATGCTAATGAGAAGAACAACGCCATCTTCCCCGTCCTCATGCGGAATGGCTTTGAAGAGGAATATAAGGCCATGAAAGACTCGCTGCTGTCACAGCTGATGCGCGGTGAGATGACAAGCGACGAAGCCGTGAGCCGCTATGTGTTCTGGTTCTATAAAAACTTTGACCGACACACTCAATGCTCTTCACCAACGTTCTGGAACATGACGAAAGATGTTATCGTTGACTACAAAAAACTCATCCCCAGATATGCCCCCGAACCAGTAGGCTGCAAGGTAGATGACGAGACTTATCTGCTGCGTCTGCCGTCGTGCATGGGTGACGTGCCGACCTACGAATGGATGCTGAAGAAGGAGGAGGAGTTCAAGCAGTCAGGCTGCAAATACCTTATCCTCGACCTTCGCGGTAACGGAGGCGGCAGCGACCATATCAGTTTGCTGTTTACTTGGCTGATGTGCGAGGGCAAAATGGAGAAGGATACAAAGTTTTATTATATGGTAAGCACAGAGAACAACCGCAGATTGAAGAACTACTGTGAGGTACTGTCTGACTGGCATCATGATGTGATGAAAGAAGCCCTTGTAACAGAAGAGGGCAGTCTCATCAACTGGCTGACCGAGCATAAGGGAAGCTATGAAAGAACGTCACAAGTGAAGAGTGGTGCCATCATCGTTGACAACAACACCGCAAGTGCCGGTGAATCACCTGTGAGGTGGATTCGCGAATATCCCAAGAGCCGTGTCAAGGTCTATGGCCGTGAACGTACCAACGGTTGTGACCAGACCGGCAATATCAACTTATTCCACCTGCCCCACAGCAATATCACATTGGTGTGCCCGATGACCGTTGATAACATCTTCGAAGAATTATGCAAGGAGAAGAATCCTGGCCACAAACCCGATGTCATCATCCCGCTGCCTTATCCTGAAGAGCTCACCGACAATATAGACCCTTGGGTATTGTGGGTGGCAAAGAAGATGAAGAAATAAACAAAAAAATAATAGAAAACAGATTTTGAGCCCCTGAGGGGCTAATAATTGTGGGTGGTGTGGGTCCCATCGATAGGGGCAAGCCCCTATCCTATGTTATTTGACCCCGACGGGGTCATTACTGCATACGATTGCAGAGAATCATTGCATTATTTATTTTATGCGACGTCGATGACGGAGCAATTTTATGCGTTTCTGTCCCCCGATAACGGGGGAACCGAAGGGGGTGCAAAGACCATTGAAGCAATTTTCGAGATGGGGCGCGGGCTCTCTGAGAGCACGTGAAGAGCGATGGAGAAAGCGGCTGTAGAAAGCTCGCTTTCTTAAAGACGATAATCCATCGCTCATAAAGGAAACGCCAGTTTCCGAGCCCCAACTATTTTCCTGAGAATAGCTGCAACCAAGGTTTTCGTAGTTTTTAGAGTTTTTCGATGTTAAATCAAAAAAAATTCCGTGATTTCTGTGATTTCAGTGTGAGATTAAAATCAAAAAAGCCCGCTGAAATCAGCAGGCTTCTGAGAGCGGAGAGAGAGGGATTCGAACCCCCGGTGCCTCGCAGCACGGCAGTTTTCAAGACTGCTGTAATCGACCACTCTACCATCTCTCCGAGCGGGTCTTTCCGCGTTTGCGGCGGCAAAGGTACGACATTTTTCGGAAACAAGACACTCTGGAGGCCATATTTTTTTGAAGAAAGGCGAAGAAAACACATTTTTCCGAACTCCTCGCGCGCAGATGCGGGAAGAATTATGTAACTTTGTGCGCTGATATGCGCATGTCATAAAGAGACATCAAAGAAAAATATGGCAAGAAGAGTCGTCATCACGGGAATGGGCATCTGGTCGTGCATCGGACAGAGTCTCGACAGCGTGGCCCGTGCACTGCACGCCGGAGAGAGCGGCATCGGCCTCAGACCCGAGCGCCTGGACTACGGATACCGCAGCGCACTCGCAGGCCTCGTCCCCACCCCCGAGATCACCAAGGCAATGCTCGACCGCCACACACGCGCCGGACTCTCGGAGCAGGCGCAATACGCCTATATGGCCGCCCGAGAGGCGCTCGAAGGCGCCGGACTCGACGGGGACTATCTCAAGGCGCACGAGGCGGGCTGCATTTTCGGCAACGACTCGTCGGCCGGCAGCGTGATAGAGGCCTCGAACATCATGGACGAGAAGCACGACACAGCGATGTTGGGCTACGGGCTGGTGTTTCAGCTGATGACCTCCACCGTGAGCATGAACCTCAGCCGCATCTTCCGTCTGAGCGGCACCAGCTTCACCGTGAGCGCCGCCTGCGCCAGCGGCAGTCACGCCATCGGCACGGCCATGATGATGATACGCAGCGGGATGCAGGACATCGTGCTCACGGGCGGCGCACAGGAGACGGGGCTCAAAAGCATGCCCTCGTTCGACGCTCTGGGCGCCTTCTCCATGAGGATGGATGCACCCCATGAGGCCAGCCGGCCCTTCGACAAAGAGCGGGACGGCCTCGTGCCGAGCGGCGGCGCAGCAGCGCTGGTGCTCGAAGAGATGGAGCACGCCAAACGGCGAGGCGCCACCATACTGGCCGAAGTGGCCGGATACGGCACCTCGAGCGGCGGCACCGTGTCGCAGCCCGACGAGACAGCCTGCACCGTAGCGATGGAGCGCGCCCTAAAAGACGCAGGCCTTGCGCCCAAAGACATAGACTACGTCAACGCCCACGCCACCTCGACGCCCCTGGGCGACAGGTGCGAGGCAGCGGCGCTCGACCGCCTCTTCGCCGGAGAGCACGCCCTCATCAGCAGCACCAAGAGCATGACGGGCCACGAAAGTTGGATGGCCGGCGCGAGCGAAGCGCTCTACTCCACCCTAATGATGCAGCGCGGATTCGTGGCGCCCAACATCAACCTCCGCGAGCCCGACGAGGCTGCCGCACGTCTGAGGCTGACGGCCGAGACGGTGGAGACGGAAGTGCGTGCGGTGCTCTCCAACTCCTTCGGGTTCGGGGGAACGAACGCAGCACTGGTGCTGCGTGAGGTTAGAGGTTAGAGTTTAGAGTTTAGAGTTTAAAGTTTAGAGTCAGTTTAAGGGTTTAAGAGTTTAAAAGTTTAAAAGTTTAAGAGTTTAAGAGTTTAAGATGAAGTTGTCACCGGCATTGAAGAAAGCATACACCGAGGAGCAGATGACTGCCCCTGAGGCGCAGCGTCTGGCGGAATTCATCGCCTGGGGTCCGATCGTGTTTCAGGTGTCGAGAATCATGCTCCAGCGCGGCATATTCGCCCTGATTGGCGAGAGCGACGAAGGACTGACGCGACAGGAAATCACACAAAAGACGGGCCTCTCGGACTACGCCGTGAAGTGTCTCATGGAGGCCTCGCTCTCCATCGGCACGGTGCTTGTCAACCCAGAGACGGAGTGCTACACGCTCTCCAAGGCGGGATGGTTTCTCGCCAACGACAAGCCCACAGGCGTCAACATGGACTTCAACCACAAGGTGAACTACGAAGGGATGTTCCGCCTGGAGGAATCGCTCGAAGGCGGACGCCCCGAAGGCTTGCGCCACTTCGGCTCCTGGCCCACCATCTACGAAGGGCTCTCGAGTCTGCCCGAAGAGGTGCGGAAGAGTTGGCTGGCCTTCGACCACTTCTACAGCGACGCCGCATTCCCCGAGGCGCTGAAGATCGTCTTCGACCGCTACGGCGTCAGGACGCTCTACGACGTCGGGGGCAACACGGGCAAATGGGCGCTCAGGTGTGTGGCCTACAACACGGAAGCCCGCGTGACGGTGCTCGATCTGCCGCAGCAGCTGGCGCTGATGCAGGACAACATCAAGGGCAAAACGGGAGCGGAGCGCATCACGGGCTTCGCCGTCAACTTCCTCGACCCCGAAGCGAAGTTCCCCCAAGGCGAACGGCCCGACGCCGTCTGGATGAGCCAGTTTCTCGACTGCTTCAGCACGGACGAAATCACGGGCATCCTCTCCAGAGCCCGCGAGGCGATGGACGCGCACACGAGGCTCTTCATCATGGAGACGCTGTGGGACCGCCAGCGATACGAGACGGCGGCCTTCTGCCTGACGATGACGAGTCTCTACTTCACCGCAATGGCTAACGGCAACTCCAAGATGTACAACACGGAAGACCTGGAGCAGTGCATCCTCAGGGCCGGGCTCGAAGTGGAAGACATCTGCGACGGACTGGGACAGGGGCACAGCATCATCGTGTGCAAAAAGAAAGAAACAAAAATCAACAGCATAATGACAAGACAGGAAATCGAAGAAAAAGTGAGGGCCTTCCTCACCGACGAATTCGAGATCGAAGAGGATCTCATCCACGACGGCGCCCGACTGAAAGAGGATCTGGGTATCGACAGCCTGGATCTGGTGGACATCGTGGTGATCGTGCAGAAGGTGTTCGGCTTCAAGATCAACCTCGAGGAGATGAAAACGGTCGCCACGCTGCGTGAGTTCTGCGACTACATCGAAAAGAAAGTGGGCTGAGGCGCTATGGCAGAGAAGAAGTGGGCAGGAACAACCTACGGCAGCGGCGCGATGCACCGCTGGCTCATCCGACTGCTGCGCGTCGTCGATGTGAGGGCGGTGTACGTCTTCGCCTTCGTCTGCGTCATCCCCGTATGCGTCTTTCTGCCGGGCTTCCGCCACAGCTACCGCTTCTTCCGACGCCGCATGGGCGACGGACGGCTGAAAGCCTTCGTCAGAGCCTACGCGAACCACTGCATGTTCGCCCAGGCCGTCATCGACAAGTTCGCCATGTATGCCGGCAGGAACTTCGTCATCAGCATGGAGGGCGAAGAGCACTTCAACCGTCTGGCCTCAAGGCCGGAGAGCTTCATGATGATGAGCTCGCACATCGGCAACTACGAGATTGCGGGCTACTCGCTGCGCTCGGAACATAAACAGCTCAACGTGCTGGTCTTCGGCGGCGAGAAAGAGAGCGTGATGGCCAATCGCGACCGCATGTTCAGCCTGAGCCGCATCCACATGATTCCCGTCAGCGAAGACGGCAGCCATCTCTTCGAAATCAACGCCGCACTCTCCGCCGGCGACATCGTCAGCATCCCCGCCGACAGGATATGGGGCTCGCCGAAGAGCATCTCCGTGAAGCTGATGGGCAAGGAGGCCAGACTGCCGATGGGGCCCTTCCGCGTGGCGGTGCTGCTGGAGCAGAAGGTGCTGGCCGTGCACGTGATGAAAGAAAGTGCACGAGGCTACCGCATCTATGTGACGCCCCTCGCGTACGCCGCCGACGCGCCTCGGGAGGAGCAGCTGAGGCAGCTGGCCGAGAGCTATGCGGCCGAGATAGAGCGCATCCTCAGCCTCTATCCCACACAATGGTACAACTACTACGACTTCTGGAACGATGAAACTGACACCGCCCTACACTGAAACGACGCTCCGGAAGATCGACATCCGCAGCCTGCTGCCGCAGCGCGACCCCTTTGTCGCAGTGGACCGCCTCGTGCACTACGACGACAGAGAGGTCGTCACGGAAACCCTCGTGAAGGACGACAGCCTCTTCACCGAAGACGGACGGCTGACGGCGGCGGGACTGATGGAGAACATCGCGCAGAGCTGCGCTGCACGCATCGGATTCCGCACGCTCTACGTCATGGGGCTCGACAAGGTGGACATCGGCGTCATCGGCGCCCTGCGCAACATGGAGATTCACGCGCTGCCTCCCGTGGGCCAAACATTGACGACAAGGGTGACGGTCAAAGAAGAAGCCTTCGGCATCACGCTGGTGGAAGCCTCCGTCCGGAGCGAAGGACAACTCCAGGCCGAAGGAGAAATGAAAATAGCACTGAAGAATGAAGAACAAGGATAAATCGCAACTGCTCACGGCGTCGAGGACGCTGGAGATACGCTTCAGCGAAGTGGACTCGATGAACATCGCCTGGCACGGGTCCTACGCCCACTATCTGGAGGACGCCCGCAGAGCCTTCGGCGAGAAATACGGCATCGACCACGCCACCATCGCCGCCAACGGCTATCAGGCCCCGCTGGTGGAGCTCAACATACGCTACAAGAAGCCCATCCTCTTCGGCATGAAGCCCCGCATCGACATCTGGTACAGGCCGACGCTTTCGGCACGACTCACCTACGACTACGAGATACGTGACACCGCCGACGGCTCGCTGCTGACAACGGCACACTCGGTGCAGGTGTTCACCGACCTCAACCACAAACTCGCCTGGAACAATCCGCCCTTCTTCGAAGCGTGGAAAAGGCGCTGGGGAATAACGGATTGACGGAATGATTTATATCATCGCGGACAACATCACCTCACCGCTCGGAGCAACGACCGGAGAAAACCTGGAGGCCATCCTTCAGGGACACTCCGCGCTGCGTCGGCACGAAGGTCTGTGGGGCATCCCCACTGCGGTCTGTGCCTCGCTCTTCTCACGCGAGCAGACAGCCCGGATGGCCCGCGAGGGCATGACGCGATTCGAAGCGCTGGTCTGCAGCTCCGCCCGCGAAGCGATGAGCCGCTGCAAGATTGATGCTGCAAGCGGACGCACGCTGTTCGTCCTCAGTACCACCAAAGGCAACATCGAGCTCTTGGGCACCGACGGCGAAAAGCGCATCAGCCCCGCAGAGGCCGCAGAGCATATCGCCCGGACCTTAGGCTTCAAGGGCAAAACGCTCACGGTGTGCAACGCCTGCATCTCGGGCGTCTCGGCGATGATCACAGCGGGGAGGTTGCTGGAGGCGGGTTGCTACGACAATGCCGTCGTCACGGGCGCCGATGTCGCCTGCCGCTTCACCGTGAGCGGATTTCAGACACTCAAAGCCGTCTCGGAAGACGCCTGCCGTCCCTTCGACCTGGAGCGCCTGGGGCTGAATCTGGGAGAAGCCGCCGCCACCGTCGTCCTCAGCCGAAAGGCCCCCGAAGGAGCGCCGGTGCTCTGGGCCCTCGAAGCCGGCGCCGTGAACAACGACGCCCACCACATCACCTCGCCCTCGCCCCGGGCTGAAGGCGCCTCCGCCGCACTCAGGGCTGTGGCCGCAGAGGGTATCGCCCTCATCAACGCACACGGGACGGCCACGATGTTCAACGACCAGATGGAGAGCGTCGCCATCGCCGGATGCGGCTTCGGAGACGTTCCCGTCAACGCCCTCAAAGGCTACACGGGCCACACACTCGGCGCAGCGGGCATTCTGGAGACGGTGCTCACGGCGGCAGCGCTGGAGCGGGGCTTCATACTCCCCACAAAGGGTTACGGCGAACGCGGCGTTTCGGGCCGCATCGACGTCGTCTCGGCACTCCGTAAGACCGACGGCCGCCGTTTCGTGAAGATGATCTCGGGCTTCGGCGGAGGCAATGCGGCACTCTCGCTCGTGAGGACAGAGGCGAAGGACGCGCCCGCAGAAAAGGAAGCGCCGGACTTCGTGCGCACCCACAGCGTGGAGATTACGCCCGAAAGAGTCCGGGTGGACGGACGGGAGATCGCCTGCGAAGGCGAAGGACTCGCGCGACTGACGGCGCTCTACAAACAGCATATCGCATCGTACCCGAAATACTACAAGATGGACCCGTTGGCACGACTGGGCTTCGTAGCCTCGGAACTGCTGCTGCAGGCCGAAGGGAAAGAACGCCGGGAGGAAGACGCCACGAGAGCTGTGGTGCTCTGCAACAGTTCGTCCAGCATCATGGCCGACAGAGCCTACGAGACCACCATAGGAGAAGGCGAGAACTACTACCCCAGCCCCTCGGCCTTCATCTACACCCTGCCCAACATCGTGACGGGCGAGATCGCCCTGCGCAACGGCTACAGGGGCGAGACCAACTTCTGCATCATGCCCGGAAAGGACGAAGCCCTCATCGACCGCATCATCGGCGCCACACTCCTGGACCGCAGGCTCGACAGCCTCATTGCCGGATGGATCGACTGCACCGACGACACGCATTATGAAGCAAGCATATATATCATCGAATCAAACAAATAACATAATATGGAAGAACTTGAACTTGAACTGAAACAGGAAATCATCAAGGTGCTCAATCTGGAGGATATGACGCCCGACGACATCGAGACGGACGCTCCGCTTTTCGGCGAAGGACTTGGTCTGGACTCCATCGACGTGCTGGAAATCATCGTCCTGCTGGAGAAGAAATACGGCATCAAGCTGGCCAACCCCGCAGAGGGTAAAGGCATCTTCAAGAGCATCGCCACCATCGCCGACTACGTGAGCAAAAACCGCAAGAAATAACAGAGAACGGTGAGAAAGAATATCGTCATCACGGGAGCCGGCATCGTCTCGGCCATCGGTTGCTCGAAAGAGGAAGTCACCCGCTCGCTGCTCGAAAGACGTACGGGTATCGGGGAGATGCATCATCTGGAGTCCGTGCATCACGAACTGCCTGTGGGCGAGGTGAAGATGTCGTCGGAAGACATGAAGCGACGGCTCGGCATCGACGCCGCAAAGGAAGTGAGTCGCACGGTGCTGATGGGCATGATGGCGGCGGAGCAGGCGCTGAAGGAAGCCCGTGTGGAGCGCAAAGACGGACGGCGCATCCTGCTGGTGTCCGGCACCACCGTCGGCGGCATGGATCTGACGGAGCGCTATTACGGCAGCTTCTTCGAGAGCGACGAACATCTCGGCTGCATGAAGACCCACGACTGCGGCAGCAGCACGCAGCAGATCGCCCGGCGCTTCCGCCTGTTCGACGACAGCACCACCCTCTCCACCGCCTGCTCCTCGTCGGCCAATGCGCTGATGCTGGGGGCGCGCCTGATAGAAAGCGGACAGGCCGACATCGTGGTGGCGGGCGGTACGGAGGCACTGACACGTTTCCACCTCAACGGTTTCAACGCCCTCATGATACTCGACCGGCAGCAGTGTCGCCCCTTCGATGATACACGCGCCGGACTGAATCTGGGAGAGGGGGCCGCTTACGTCGTGCTTGAAAGCGAAACGGCGGCACGGGAACGGGGCGCAGAGATACAGGCCTGGTTCAGCGGTTCGGGCAACGCCTGCGACGCCTTCCACCAGACGGCCTCATCGGACAACGGAGAAGGCGCCTGTCTGGCCATGAAGGAAGCACTTGAAAGCGCCGGACTCTCCCCAAGGGACATCGACTACGTGAACGCACACGGCACAGGTACACCCAACAACGATCTGAGCGAAGGCGTTGCACTGCAGCGCGTCTTCGGCACAGAGATGCCACCCGTCTCCAGCACGAAATCCTTCACCGGACACGCCACCAGCGCCTCCGGCAGCATCGAGACCGTCATCTGTCTTCTGGCCATGCAGCAAGGTTTCATCCCCGCCAATCTGGGATGGCAGCACCCCATTGAGGGCGGCATCATCCCCACCCTCGGACAGGAAGGATGCAGGCTGCGCCACATCATGTGCAACTCGTTCGGCTTCGGCGGCAACGACACCTCGCTGATCCTCTCGGCAGAGGCGCCTTCGAAAAGAATGGAGACAGCATCGTGTGAAGAGCGCGCCGTCAAAGTGGCCGCCCGCGTGGAGATCACCGACGAGGCCGCCCTCGCTGAAATCAAGAACTACGTCAAACCTATGGAGGCGCGCCGTCTGGGCCGCATCCTCAAGAGCGCCCTGCTCTCTTCTCTCCGAGCGCTGGAAGAAGCCGGCGTGGAGACGCCCGACGCCATCATCACGGCCACCTCGCTCGGTTGTCTGGAGAACAGCGTGCAGCTGCTCAACCAGTTGCGCGACGAAGGCGAACAGGGCCTGAAGCCCACGTGGTTCATGCAGAGCACCCACAACACCATCGGCAGCGCCGTCGCCATCCACACGGGTTGTCACGGCTACAACGCCACCTACACCCACGGAGAAGATTCTCTGAGATGGGCGACGGCCGATGCGGAGATGCTCATCAGGAGCGGACGGGCCCGAAGCGTGCTGGTGGGGCTGCACGACGAGACGACGCCCGAATTCTGCGACATCATGAGCCGCCTGGGCAAGAGAGATCTGAAACCGTTACACTCAATAGCAATGGTACTGACATGTGGAGAATAATTCCTTTCGCCGTGATGCAAAGCCTGCTGCTCTGCAGCGGACAGGTGTTTCTGAAATTCGCGCTGGCCAAGATGCCGCCTTTCGCCTGGAGCAAAGACTTCTTCGCGGCGCTGGCGCTCAACTGGCAACTGGCCGCCTGCGGCCTGCTCTTCGGCTCGGCCTCACTGGTGTGGATGTATATCCTCAGGCACTTCCCCTTCAGCACCGCCTATCCGATGGCCAGCATGAGCTACGTCTTCGGCATGGTGGCGGCCATACTGTTTTTTCACGAAGAAGTGTCCCTGCAGAAATGGTGCGGCGTAGCCTGCATCATCCTGGGATGCGCCTTAATTGCAAGATGATGAAACGAACAATCCTGACCCTCTGCTGTCTGCTGGCCTCACTGCTCGCGACTCAGGCGCAAAACACCGACGAAGCCGCCATACGCCGCCGGCTCAACGAGGCAACGGCCCGAATCAACGCACTCTCGTGCGACTTCGTGCAGACGAAACACCTCAGCGTGCTCAAAGACAAGATGGTCTCTAAGGGCCGCATGTGCTACAAAAAGAGCGACCGCCTCCGCTGGGAATACACCTCGCCCTACACCTACGTCTTCATCCTCAACGGCAATGAGGTGCTGCTCAGGAACAAAAACAGGAGCGACGTCATCGACGTCGACCAGAACAGGATGTTTCGCGAGATCGTGCAGATCATGCTGAGCAGCGTGGTGGGCAACTGTCTGGACGACAAAAACTTCAAAAGCAGCCTCAAGTCCACTGCCGCAGAGTATGTCGCCACACTGACGCCCCAGCGCAAGAACATGAAGCAGATGTTCCGCCTGATCACGCTGCACTTCAACCGGGACAACGCCTGCGTGACCCGGGTGGAACTGACCGAGAAGAACGACGACCGCACGGTCATCGAACTGAACAACATACGCCTGAATGAAAAGCTCGACGACAATCTTTTCCTGGTGCGTTAGCCTGATGCTCTCTTCGGCGCTGTCGCTGAAGGCCCAGTCGCTGCTGCCCTCCCCGTCGGGAGAGGCTTCTCGCTACGAGGCCTACATCGAACTGCCGCGGGGCTATCTCAGCGGCGTCTGCATCATGCGCTGCGCAGGGGACACGCTGCGGGGCAGCATCTTCAACGAGTTCGGCGTCAGCGCCATGGACTTCGTCTACGACCGGCGGAAAGACCGCGTGCGGCTGCTCTCGGTGATGAAGATGATGGACCGCTGGTATATCCGCCGCACACTCCGCTCGGATCTGCGCCTGCTCCTGAGGAGCATGAACGCCGGAGAGGGAGAATACCGCAACGAGCGTCGCCATATCCTCTACCGTTTCACCCCGATGGCCGACAGCCTCGACACACCGCATCCCCATGACACTGAAGAATAAACTGTACACCATAGCCGACACAGAGCACAAGGGCGGGACGACACGTTTCTCGCTGAATCTGAATGCTGCGCACGAAATCTACGGGGCACATTTCCCCGGAGAGCCCGTCACGCCGGGCGTCTGTCTGGTGCAGATGGCGGGAGAACTGCTGGAAGAGTGTCTCGGCCGCAAGTTGCAGCTGAAGAAGGCCGTCAACGTGAAGTTTCTCTCCCCCGTTTCGCCTGTGATAACGCCCTCCGTCGGCTTCACCGTAAGCCCGACTCCGGCAGATGCGGAGGGCCTCATACGCTCTTCCGTCAAGGTGGAGCACGAAGGCCGCGTTATAGCCAAAATGTCACTCATTCACACCGCCGTATGAACCCGATGGACGACCTGAAGAAGACCATGAGCGAACGCGGCATCTGCGTCGTGATTCCGACCTACAACAACGGCGGCACCATCGCTGCTGTGGTTGAGGCTACACTGGAGCAGTGCAACGACGTCATCGTGGTGAACGACGGTTCGACCGACGCTACGGGCGACATCCTCAGAGCGATGAAGGGCATCACCCTCGTGGATTATTCCCGCAACAGAGGCAAAGGTTATGCGCTGAAACGCGGATTTGCCAAAGCGCTGGAGATGGGCTTCGCCTACGCCGTCACGCTCGACGCCGACGGACAGCACTACCCCAAAGAAATCGCCCGGCTCGTGGAGGCCAACATCGCACATCCCGGAGCCCTCATCGTGGGCAGTCGCGACCTTTCGGGCATCGACGCTTCGGGCGGCAGTCTGTTTGCCAACAGGTTTTCCAATTTCTGGTTTGCGGTGCAGACGCTGCATCCCCTGCCCGACACGCAGACGGGCTTCCGCCTCTATCCCATCCGGAAGCTCTGCGGACTCTCGCTGCTCACCTCGCGCTACGAGGCCGAACTCGAGCTGCTCGTCTTCTCCTCTTGGCACGGGGTCCGTCTCGTCCCCGTTCCCGTCGACGTCTATTATCCGCCCAGAGAGGAGCGCGTGAGCCATTTCCGTCCGGCGGCCGACTTCGCCCGCATCAGTGTGCTCAACACCGTGCTGTGTTTTCTGGCGCTGCTCTACGGACTGCCTCTGGCCATCGTGCGCACGCTCTTCAAATATCTGCGCACGGCGTATGCCTTCGTGCTCTTTTTCGTAGCGTCGTTCCTGGTGGTGACGCCCTGCGTGTGGATCTACAAACACATCGGGGGGCTCACCGAAAAGAAGCGCTGCCGTCTGCGCCGGCTCATCCACCGTACGGCGCATTTCGTGATGATCGGTCACGGGATCCCGGGCGTCCGCTTCACCTGGGACAAAGACCCACAAGCCTCTCTCGACCGTCCGCACGTGATCATCTGCAACCACCAGTCGCACATCGACCTGATGTGCCTGCTGGCCTTTTCGCCCAACATCATCTTCCTGACCAACGACTGGGTCTGGAACAACATCTTCTTCGGCCTGCTCATCCGTTCGGCGGAGTATCTGCCCATCAGCGAGGGCTTCGACACCCTCTTGCCCAAGCTTCGGGAATTGACCGGAAAAGGCTACAGCATCGCCGTCTTCCCCGAAGGCACCCGCTCCGCAGACTGCCGCATCCGGCGCTTCCATCAGGGGGCATTCTGTCTGGCAGACCGCTTGGGGCTCGACGTGCTTCCGGCCTGTCTCTACGGTCCGGGCAAGGTGCTGCCCAAAAAGACTTACGTGTTCCAGCGCGGCCGCATCCATTTGCGCTTCGGCGCTCCCGTGAAGCTCGAGGCGTTGCGGCAGGCGGGCGACTACAGAGCGCAGGCTTCCCGCATGCGTCAATTATATATAGATATGTACCGCCATTTGGCCAACCTCATCGAACAGGATGCATAAACGACGTCACACCATATCACTTCGTCTGAGGCTGCTCGCCCTGTTGCCGGCGCTGCCGCTCCTGTTGCAGGCCCGGGTGGACATCTGGGCGGATTCCGCCTCCCGTCCGACGGTGTGGATGACGCCCTATCTGCTCAAAGGCGAAGGCCGCACGGCCGTTGTCGTCTGTCCCGGAGGCAGTTACTTCTGGCACGACATGAAGGCCGAAGGCGACGAAGTGGCCCGCTGGCTCAACCGCAACGGCATCACGGCATTCGTGCTGAAATACCGCACGGGCGGCACGACGGCTTTCGTCAGCCGCTACCGTCACGTCGTCCGGGGCCGACGCTATCCCGATCCGCAGGACGATCTGCGTCAGGCGTTGCGTTACATTCGCGCTCATGCCGCAGACTACGGCGTGGACCCCGCACGCATCGGCGTGATGGGCTTCTCTGCCGGCGGTCATCTGGTACTCTCGGCAGCCACGCTGTTCGACCCCTCCGACCGGCCGCTCTTTTCGGCCGCCATATACCCCGTCGTCACGATGTCGGCACCCTGCACCCACGAACGCTCCCGTCGGGGTTTGCTGGGCGATTCGCAAAAGAATGACGAAGCCCTGCGCCGCCGGCTCTCGATGGAGCAGCAGATCTCTGCCGACTGTCCGCCCGTCTTCCTGGTCAACTGCAAGGACGACCCCGTCGTCGACTGGCACAACAGCCTGCTGATGGACTCCGCACTCACAGCCAACAGCGTGACCCATCAATATCTGCTCTACGAAAGCGGCGGACACGGCTTCGGCGCCAGCGAGACAAAAGGCACGTCTGAATGTCGCCGTTGGAAGGCCGAGTTCCTCCGATGGTTCACGGATTCGTTTCAACCCTCATTCTCACAGACCACTGATCCATGATCTCGCGCTTTGTCCTTCGCCTCTACGACCGCATGAGCTCCCGCCGGAGTCTGCTCTTCTGCCTGCTGTCTGTGTTGACGGCGGGGCTAGCGCTTTCGGCTCTGCGACAGACTTATAAGGAGGACATTTCCGACTTTCTGCCGCTCAGCAGCCGACAGGGGGATGCCATGAAGGTGTACCAGGATATCTCGGGAGCGCAGCGCATCTTCGCCGTCTTCCAATGCAGCGA
>ONSH01000026.1 GCA_900320435.1 uncultured Prevotellaceae bacterium | reverse complement strand
ACGGGCATCGCGGCGCTCGCGGCCGGCATCATCGCCGCCTGGATGCGGCTGGGCCTGCTGCCCGTAGCCGCCATCTGCTGCCTCGTGACCTGGGCGATGAGCTAACCCCAAAAGCGCCCCCTCTCCTACTTCTTATACTCGTCGGGCATCTGCACGCCGAGGTCCTGACGATGGGCGAAGATGTGGGGCGACATAATTTCAACGCCTTCTTCAAAGAAACGACGTAAAATGTTGGCGTGCAGCTCACTATAAACCGCCGGAAGATGTTCGGCATCAGTGGTGTAGGCGTTGATTTCGTACTCCACATAGAAGTCGTTGAGCGCCGTGATCTGCATGAAGGGACGGGGCGTATGCCTGATGCCCGGAGTGGCCAGAGCGGCCGACTCCATGATCTCCTTGATCTGCTTCCAGGGCACGTCGTAACCGATGGTGACCTTCGTGTGGACGATGATGCCGTAGTTGCGTGCCGAGAGCGAGAAGTTGCTCGTCTGGGAGCCCATGAGGCTGGAGTTCTGGATGGTAACGACCTCGTTCTTGCGGGTGCGGATGCGCGTCACGAGGACGCTCTTCTCGATGACCTCCCCCACCGTGTCGCCCACCTGGATGTAGTCGCCCAGGCGGAAGGGGCGCATGTAGGTCATCACAAGGCCGGCAATGACGTTGCCCACGATGGACGTGCTGCCCAGGGAGAGCACCAGACCGATGAAGACCGAGACGCCCTGAAAGATCTGCGAATTGCTGCTGGGCAGGAGCGGCCAGATCATCACCAGCATGAGCGAATAGAGCAGGACGCGCAGGATGAGATAGGTGGGCTGGGCCCAGTCGGCATAGAAGCCGTCGATCTTGAGGCGCTCCGACTCTATCTCGCGGGTGAAGTAGCGCAAGAGGCGCAGCAGATAGTGGAAGCAGAGCCAGATGACGATGATCTGGAAGAGCTTGGGGATGTAGCCCACGACGGAAAGCACAATCTCCCTGAAGGGATTCCACACATAGCCCAGGAGGGTGATGGTGAGCGTCTCCGTCTCGGGGAAGATGGAGAAGAGCAGCGGGATGGCCACCATGAGCTGAAGCAGCATGAAGAACCAGAGCAGGCCGCGATAGACCGACATGGCGATGATGCCCTGACGGTGGATGTTGAGAAACTCGTAGTCCTTAAGCACTATGGGATGCAGGCGCCGGAGCGACCAGACCATGAAACGACGGCGGAAACGGGCGAAGAGGCGCACCGTCAGCAGAAGGCAGACGATGAGCGCAGCCACCAGGCCGCAGGCCATCAGCAAGTCGAAGAGGCGCTGGCGCAGGCCGTAGTCCTGCTGCATGGAGTGGACCTTGGCCTCGATGAGGCCAGCATACTCCCCGGCCAAAGCGGCGCGGTTGCGGTCCAGCCAGAGGGAGCAGCACCTCGCTGCCGGCCATGATGTCGGAGGAATAATCGCCCTCGAAGACACTGATGGAATCGGAACGGAAAGTGAGCTTGCGGCCCAGAGCGTCAATCTTCTCCGCAGCAGCCGCCACACGCGCATCGGCCGTGAGGCCGCCCTTGCGGCTGAAGAGGTAGAGCAACGTGTCGCCGGCGACCACCAGCGGCGCACCCTTCGTGACCCGGCGCAGGGAGTCCACCATGTGACGGCGTTGCGCCTTGGCAAACTGGCGCCCCGTGCGCTCGAGGGACTCCTGGAGCAGGAAATTCCGCATGCTCAACTCCTCCAGCCTCTCGCTGAGGCTCTCAATGACGGAGTCGCGGATGTGCTGCTGCATGCTGAGGGAATCGGAGGGCCCGGAGGTGACGGCAGCGTCGTCGGGAGCGGGTATGAACTCCTGTGCCCGGAGCGATGCGCCCAGACACAGAGCCAGGACAAAGAAAAAGAGCTGCTTCTTCATGGTTAAAAGACGTTTTTCGGGGACAAAGATACAAAAAATCCGCAAACTCCCGAAAGAGTCTGCGGACTTTTTTCGCATTTAAGGCATCGGAAGCCCTTAGAGCGACTGCATCGTGCGGTCCACGAAGCGCTGCAGGGCCTCGCCGCGAAGCAGACCGTTCTGCAGCAGACAGAGATCCACCAGCTGGGCCACCTGGCTCTCGTCGCCGTCGATAACCTTCTTAATCAGAGGCGCATCGGTGTTGAGGATGAGGTTGTAGCTGTCGGGCAGCTCGCCGTAGAAGGCCATACCCGGCTGCAGGCGCGCCATATCCTTCATACGGCGCATATACTCGCTCTGGGTCAGCGTGAGCGGAGCGGCATCGGCGCCGAGGGCCTGCGTCTGCACGTTGTAGGCGGGCGCCTTCTTGTCGTCTTCGGGCGCCTTCAGCAGGTCGGAGAAGACCTTCACCAGACCCTCGTACTGCTTCTTCTCCTCCTCGGTGGGCTCCTTGATGTCCTCCTTGGGGATGAGGCGCTCCAGGACGTCGGCATCCACACGGGTGAAGGCGCTCTTCTCGAGCTTCTGCTCCAGCATGTTCATCAGCGGAGCGTCGAGCGTGCCGTTCATCAGGAGCACGCTGTAGCCCTTCTTCTTAGCCGCCTCAATCTGAGCGTACTGAGCCTCCTTGTCGGTGGCGTAGAGATAGACGGTGCGGCCGTCCTTGTCGGTCTGCTCTGAAGAGATGAGCGTCTTGTACTCCTCCAGCGTGAAATGCTTGCCCTCGGTGTCGGTCAGGAGGAAGAAGTCCTTGGCCTTGTCGTAGAAGTCGGGCTCGGAGAGCATGCCGTAGGCGATGAAGATGGAGATGTCGGACCACTTCTCCTCGTACTCGGCGCGCTGCGTCTTGAAGATGGAGGAGAGGCGGTCGGAGACCTTCTTGGTGATGTAGCTCGAGATCTTCTTCACGTTGGGGTCGCCCTGCAGATAGGAACGGCTGACGTTCAGCGGAATGTCGGGCGAATCGATGACGCCGTGGAGCAGCGTCAGGAACTCGGGCACGATGCCCTCCACCTGGTCGGTGACGAAGACCTGGTTGCAATAGAGCTGGATCTTGTTGCGCTGCATCTCGATGTTCTCCTTGAGCTTGGGGAAGTAGAGAATGCCCGTGAGGTTGAAGGGATAGTCCACATTGAGGTGGATCCAGAAAAGAGGATCGTCGCCCATGGGGAAGAGGTGGCGATAGAACTCCTTGTAGTCGTCGTCCTTGAGCTCCGAGGGCTTGCGCATCCACAGCGGAGCCACCGAGTTGATGACGTGGTCGGCGTCGGTCTCCACCATCTTCTTCTCCTTCTCGTCCCACTTACTCTCCTTACCCAGAACAACGGGAACGGGCAGGAAATGACAATACTTGGAGAGCAACTGCTCCACCTTGCCCTTCTCAAGGAATTCCTTGCAGTCGTCCGAGAGGTGCATGACGATGTCGGTGCCGCGATCGGTCTTGTCGATCTCCTCCAGAGTGAACTCGGGGCTGCCGTCGCACGACCACTTCTGGGCCGGAGCGTCCTGCCAGCTCTTGGTTAGAATGTCCACGCGGTCGGACACCATGAAGGAGGAGTAGAAGCCCAGACCGAAATGGCCGATGATGGCCTCGGCGTCCTTGTATTTCTCGAGAAACTCACCGGCGCCGGAGAAGGCGATCTGGTTGATGTACTTCTCGATCTCGTCGGCCGTCATACCAATACCGTGATCGCGCACGGTGAGCGTGCCGGCCTCCTTGTCGATGATGACCTCCACCTTGAGCTCGCCCAGCTCGCCCTTATACTCGCCTTTGCCGGCGAGCGTCTTCAGCTTCTGGGTGGCGTCCACAGCGTTGGACACCATCTCGCGGATGAAAATGTCGCGGTCGCTGTAGAGAAATTTTTTGATGACGGGGAAGATGTTCTCCGTCGTCACACCAATGTTTCCTGTTTTCATTGAAGTATGATTTTGTCGTTATCTACCGATGTTTTGTATTTGCGCTTGCGTCCGCCCGACATCATCACCTCGCAAAGCGGCTCCTCGAGGCAGGTGCGGATGGCGCGCGAGAGAGGACGTGCGCCGTATTGCACGTCGTAGCCCTTGCGGGCCAAAAGCTGCTGAGCCTCGGGCGTCACCGTGAGCTGATAGCCCAAGTCGGCAATGCGCCGCATGAGGGGCTGCAGCTCCAGGCTGACGATGCGGCCGATGGCCTCCTCGTCGAGCTGGTCGAAGAAGACAATGTCGTCCAGACGGTTGATGAACTCGGGGGCGAACTGCTTCCTGATGGCCTTGTTGACAATCTCGCGGGCGCGTTCCTTGTCCATATCCTTACTCTTGCCGCTGGCGAAGCCGATGCCGCCGCCGAAGTCCTTGAGCTGGCGGGTGCCGACGTTCGAGGTCATGATGATGACGGTGTTCTTGAAGTCGATGGTGGCGCCGTTGCCGTCGGTCAGACGGCCCTCGTCCATCACCTGAAGGAGCAGATTGTAGACGTCGGGATGCGCCTTCTCAATCTCGTCGAGCAGCACGATGCTGTAGGGATGACGGCGCACACGCTCCGTGAGCTGGCCGCCCTCGTCGTAGCCCACATAGCCCGGAGGCGCACCGACCATGCGCGAGACGGTGTGCTTCTCCATATACTCCGACATGTCGATGCGGATGAGCGCATCCTCGCTGCCGAACATCTCTTTGGCCAGACACTTGCAGAGATAGGTCTTCCCCACTCCCGTCGGGCCGACGAAGAGGAAGGTGCCGATGGGCTTCTTGGGGTCCTTCAGGCCCACACGGCTGCACTGGATGGCGCGCACCACACGGTGGATGGCCTCATCCTGGCCGATGACCTGGGACGAAAGCGTGCCCTCGAGGGAAAGCAGGCGGGCGCGCTCCTTCTGACCCACACGCGAAGCGGGGATGCCCGTCATCATACTGATGACCTCCGCAACGGTCTCCTCGGTGACTTCGCCGCCGGAGAGATGCACGCGGGCGCCGGCCTCGTCCATAGCGTCGAGCGCCTTGTCGGGGAAAGCGCGCGAGGAGACGAAGCGGTCGCTCAGGGAGACGCAGGCCTCGATGGCGGCGTCGGTGTAGGTGACGTTGTGGTGCATCTCGTAGTGGGGCTGCAAGAGGCGCAGGATCTCCAGCGTCTCGGCCGCAGTGGTCTCGGCCACCTGCACCTTCTGGAAGCGGCGGTCAAGGGCGCCGTCCTTCTCGATGGTCTTGCGGAACTCGTCAACCGTCGTAGCGCCGATGCAGCGGATCTCGCCGCGCGCCAGAGCGGGCTTGAGCAGATTGGCGGCGTCCATAGCCCCCGTTGCGCCGCCGGCGCCCACCAGCGTGTGGATCTCGTCGATGAAGACGATGATCTCGGGATGCTGCTTGAGCTCGGTGGTGATGCTCTTGAGGCGCTCCTCAAACTGTCCGCGATATTTCGTGCCGGCCACAACGGAGGCGATGTCGAGCATCACGATGCGTCGGTCGGCCAGAATGGAAGGGGCCTTGCCCATGGCGATGTGCATGGCCAGGCCCTCGACGATGGCGCTCTTGCCCACACCGGGCTCGCCGATGAGGATGGGGTTGTTCTTCTTGCGGCGGCAGAGGATCTGCTCCACGCGCTCGATCTCCTTCTCGCGGCCGATGACGGGGTCCATCTTGCCGCTGCGGGCCAGCTGGGTGAGGTCGGTGGAGAAGGCGTCCAATGCGTTGGTGGCGGCCTGAGGCACAGCAGCGCCGGAAGTCTCGCCAGAAGCGTCCACGCCGGAGAGCTCGTCGGCCTCCTCGTCGTCGACGTCCTCCTCACGGGAGAGCAGGTCGGGATTGAGGATGCGCGCCAGCTGCTCGAAGGTGACGCCGTGCGCCTCCAGAACGCGGCCGGCTACGTTGTCCTTCTCCTTGAGCAGAGCCAGGAGCAGATGCTCGGTGTCCACCTCGGAAGCCTGCATCATGCGCGCCTCGAGAATGGCCAGACGGATGAGACGCGAGGCCTGAATGTCCATCGGCACCTCGCCGGGCTTGGGCGCCACACCGATGAGATGATTCGCGCCTTTCTGCTCCAGTTCGCGGACGATGGCGTCGACGTCGGGCTGTATCTCGCGGATGAGCACAGCGCCCCTACTGCCATTTTGGCGCAACATGGCCAAAAGCAGGTGGACGGGTGACACTATGTCACCTCCCAAACGGCCGCTCTCGTGAAAAGAGGAGGCCACCAGGAAGGTCATATCTTTGGAAAAGTTCGTATTCATGGGCTTTTCTTTGCCTTTTTCACTATACTGACAAGCAAAAGACGTGCCAGTTTCAGAAAAAAAACGTATATTTGCACCGATAACAAACAGAACGGACAATATGAATTACGGATTTGTCAGAATCGCCGCAGCCGTGCCCCGCGTCAAGGTGGCGGCACCCCTGTGGAACATTCAGCGCATCGAAGCCCTGGCCGCACAGGCCGAAGGCAAAGGCGCGCAGGTGGTCGTCTTCCCCGAACTCTCGGTGACGGGCTACACCTGTCAGGACCTCTTCCACCAGCAGACCCTGCTGCAGGAAGCCGAGCGCGCCATGCTGCAGCTGTTGGAATTCAGCCGCGGGCTGGACATCATCATCGTGGTTGGCTTGCCCGTGGAGGTGAGAGGCTCGCTGGTCAACTGCGCCGCCGTGGTGCAGAGCGGACAGATCAAAGCCCTCGTGGGCAAGACCTATCTGCCCAACTACCAGGAGTTCTACGAAAGGCGCTGGTTCACCTCAGCCGAAGACCTCACACCAGAAGCCGCCACATGGCTCTGCGGGCAGCAGCTCACGGTGAGCGCCCGGCACATCTTCGAGACAGGCGAGATGAACTTCGGCATCGAGATCTGCGAGGATCTCTGGGCTCCCGTGCCCCCTTCGTCAAGACTGACGCTGGAGGGCGCCGACGTCATCCTCAACCTCTCGGCCGACAACGAATGCGTGGGCAAATACGCCTACGTCAAGCAGCTCGTCAGGGAGCAGAGCGCACGCACCATATCGGGCTACGTCTATGTGGGCGCCGGCTTCGGCGAGAGCACCCAGGACGTGGTCTTCGGCAGCAAAGTGCTGATGGCGGAGAACGGCACCATCGTGGCAGAAGGCGAGCGCAACAGTCTGGAAGAACAGCTCATCATCAGCGAGATAGACATAGAGCGTCTGCGCTCGGAGCGCCGCAAGAACACCACCTTCGCCGCCTGCGCCGCGCAGGAGACGGGCTACGGCGTGATGCGCACACAGCTCCACACGGCCCAGCGCGACATCAGTCTGACGCGCGAGGTCAACCCCTACCCCTTCGTGCCGCAGGGTCCCGAGCTCGACGCACGCTGCGAGGAGATCTTCGCCATACAGACGCGCGGACTGGCGCAGCGTCTGAGCCACACCCGCTGCGAGCACGCCGTCATCGGCATCTCGGGCGGACTCGACTCCACGCTGGCGCTGCTGGTGACGGTGAAGACCTTCGACCTGCTGGGCCTCGACCGCAAAGGCATCGTCGGCATCACCATGCCCGGATTCGGCACCAGCGACCGCACCCACACCAACGCCGTCAACCTGATGGAGCAGCTCGGCATCACCACACGCGAGATCAGCATCAAGGCCGCCTGCGAGCAGCACTTCAAGGACATCGGGCACGACAGCGCCAAGCACGACGTCACTTATGAAAACTCGCAGGCACGCGAGCGCACACAGGTGCTGATGGACGTCGCCAACCAGACGGGCGGCATGGTGATCGGCACCGGCGACCTCTCGGAACTGGCATTGGGATGGGCCACCTACAACGGCGACCACATGTCGATGTACGGCGTGAACGCCTCCGTGCCCAAGACGCTGGTGCGCCATCTCGTCAAATGGGTGGCCATGCAGGAAGGGGAAGACATCCGCGCCACGCTGCTCGACATCGTCGACACGCCCATCTCGCCCGAGCTCATTCCCGCCGACGAGGAGGGCAACATCACCCAGAAGACGGAAGACCTCGTGGGCCCCTACGAGCTGCACGACTTCACCCTCTACCATCTGCTGCGCTGGGGATTCCGCCCCTCGAAGATCAGGATGCTCGCCCTGAAGGCCTTCGCCGGACAGTATGACGAGGAAACCGTGACCCACTGGCTGAAGACCTTCTGCCGACGCTTCTTCCGACAGCAATTCAAGAGGAGTTGTCTGCCCGACGGGCCCAAGGTGGGCAGCGTCAGTCTCTCGCCCAGAGGCGACTGGAGAATGCCCTCCGATGCCTGCGAAGAAGACTGGCTGAAAGATTTGGAAAATTCGTAAAAATAGCGTGTAAAGAATTATTATTTTTAAAAAAATACAGTTTCTATATCGTTTTTTATTGTTTCTCTTTGGAGATTTCAGCATTTTTTACTATTTTTGCGCATAGAAATCAATAAAAACAAACAATAAACAACAAAAAAGGTATGACAAAGCTTGAATTGATTAAGGAAATCTGTAAGCGTACCGGTGTGGACAACGCCAGCGTTACAAACACGATTGAGGCCATGATGTCCGTCATGAAGGACACCATGAGCAAGGGCGAGTGCATCTACCTGCGCGGCTTCGGCAGCTTCATCCTGAAGCATCGCGCACAGAAGACCGCACGCAATATCTCCAAGAATCAGACCATCATCGTGCCCGCTCACGATCTGCCGGCTTTCAAGCCCTGCAAGGACTTCGCCGACATGCTGAAGAAGTAAACAGCATGTCCCCTCGTCCGCCAAGGACAAGAGATAAAAAGAAGAGCACCCCGCAAGGAGTGCTCTTCTTTTATGGCTGCTTTTTATCGGCTTACGCCTCGGGCAGCTTCACCGAGAGCGAGAGCTCGTCGAGCTGCGACTGGTCGATCACGCCGGGAGCGTCGAGCATGACGTCGCGGCCGGAATTGTTCTTGGGGAAAGCGATGCAGTCGCGGATGCTGTCCAAGCCGGCAAAGAGCGAGACGAAACGGTCGAGACCGTAAGCCAGACCGCCGTGAGGAGGCGCACCGTATTTGAAGGCGTTCATCAGGAAGCCGAACTTGGCCTGAGCCTGCTCGGGCGTGAAGCCCAGAATCTCGAAAATCTTCTGCTGCAGACGGGCATCGTGGATACGGATGCTGCCACCGCCGACCTCCACACCGTTGATCACCATATCGTAGGCGTTGGCACGCACGGCGGCAGGATTGGTGTCGAGCAGAGGAATGTCCTCGGGCTTGGGCGAAGTGAAGGGATGGTGCATGGCCATCAGGCGCTGCTCCTCGTCGCTCCACTCATACATCGGGAAGTCGATGACCCAGAGGCAGCTGTACTTGTTCTTGTCGCGAAGACCCATGCGGGAACCCATCTCCAGGCGCAACTCGCAGAGCTGCTTGCGCACCTTCATGGCGTCGTCGCCCGAAAGAATCAGGATGAGGTCGCCGCTCTTGGCCTGCATCTTCTCCTTGAGGAGGGCCAGCGTGTCGGGACCGTAGAACTTGTCCACGCTGGACTTCACGGAACCGTCCTCGTTGATGCGCGCATAAACCAGACCCTTGGCGCCGACCTGCGGACGCTTCACAAACTCGGTGAGCTCGTCGATCTGCTTGCGCGTGAGCACAGCCTGGCCTTCACAGCAAAGCGCGCCGATATAGCGGGCGCCGTCGAACACCTGGAATCCTTCGGGGAAAATCGTGGGCACAATCTCGGAGGAAGCATTGTCCGCCTCGCTGGTCTTGAGCTCCACGATGGGCATGGCGAAACGCGTGTCGGGTTTGTCGCTGCCGTAATACTTCATGGCGTCGGCCCAAGTCATGCGGGGCAACGCGGGAAGGTCGATGCCCTTCACCGTCTTGAAGAGGTGGCGGCTCATGCCCTCGAACATCTGCAGGATGTCCTCCTGCTCGACAAACGACATCTCGCAGTCGATCTGCGTGAACTCGGGCTGACGGTCGGCACGGAGGTCCTCATCGCGGAAGCACTTCACAATCTGGAAATAGCGGTCCATGCCGGCCACCATCAGCAGCTGCTTGAGCGTCTGGGGCGACTGGGGCAAGGCGTAGAACTGGCCGGGGTTCATGCGCGAAGGCACCACGAAGTCGCGGGCACCCTCGGGAGTGGAGTTCACCAGAATCGGCGTCTCAATTTCGAGGAAGCCCTGCTCGTCGAGATAGCGGCGCACCTCGAAAGCCATCTTGTGGCGCAACTCCAGATTCTGACGCACCACGGGACGGCGCAGATCCAGATAACGGTATTTCATGCGGAGGTCGTCGCCGCCGTCGCTGTTCTCCTCAATGGTGAAAGGAGGCGTGAGGGAGGCGTTGATGACATTGAGCTCGGAAACCACTATCTCAATGTCGCCCGTGGGGATGTTCTTGTTCTTGGAATAGCGCTCGGCCACAACGCCCCGGGCCTGCACCACAAATTCGCGGCCCAAAGAAGCGGCCTTGGCCTTGAGCTCGTCGGAAGCGTCTTCGTTGAAGGCCAGCTGCGTGATGCCGTAGCGGTCGCGCAGGTCGACGAAAGACAGGGCGCCCAGATTGTGGATGCTCTGCACCCATCCGGCAAGAGTGACCTTCTCGCCCACATTGTCAATGCGGAGTTCTCCGCAAGTTTTTGTCCTATACATATTATATATTAGTATTATCTCTTCCTCATGTCAACAAAAAAAGGACGACCTTGTGGGTCATCCTCTTTTTGGTACGCCCTCAGGGGCTCGAACCCTGGACCCATTGATTAAGAGTCAATTGCTCTACCAACTGAGCTAAGGACGCATGCATCGGGGCTTCACCCCTCATTTGCGGGTGCAAAGGTACGGCATTTTTCTCAAACGACCAAACTTTTCAGTCATTTTTTTTGAAATAATATCACAAATCGTACATTTCAGAGGGTACAAGACGCCTCAAAACCGTCAAAGAGAAGTCCACCCCACCCTTTATGCCGTATTCTGAGAGCACCTGCTCGTAGGTCTTGCGCGCCAGCTCCGGATGGTTGTTTTCCTCGGAAAGATGGCAGAGCCACAGATGACGTAAAGCCGGCGTGGCGCACTCGGCCACCAGGCGGGCGCCGGTCTCATTGGAGAGATGGCCCCTTTCGCCGCTGATGCGCCCCTTGAGGTGAGCCGGATAAGGCCCCATCTTGAGCATCGCCAAATCGTGGTTGGCCTCCAAGACCAGATAGTTGGCGCGCGACACCGCCTGGCGGATGCGGTCCGTCACATGGCCGACGTCCGTGATGAAGGTGAACACAGAGTCCTCAGACTGAATCTCGTAGCCGACACAGTCGCTGCTGTCGTGGGGCACCTCGAAAGGCGTCACCGTGAAGTCTCCCAAACGGAAAGGCACCTCCTTCTCAATGAAGCGCTTCTGAGATGCGGGCACCTTGCGTGTCATGCAATAGTTGCGCCCCATGCCCTCGTGCACCGCCTGCGTCGCATAGACCGGGCAGCCGCACTCTTCGGCCAGAAGACCGGCGCCCTTGATGTGGTCGGTGTGGTCGTGCGTGATGAGGATGGCGTCAATGTCGGAGAGGCTGAGGCCGCAGGCAGAGAGATACTGCTTCACCTTGCGCGGCGACAGGCCGGCATCGAGCAAGAACGTACCGCCGGAGCTCCTGAGCAGGTAGCAATTCCCGCTGGAACCGGAACTGAATGAAATGAACTGCATATCTTATTGTATTTATACCCATGATCAGAAAGGCAATCCCACCGCAAAATGGAAAGTGAAGTCACGCGAAAATTTGGGATGCACCAAAGGATAACGCTCCTCGCCGAATGCCGGATTGACGGCCTTCATGCCGCCGTCGAAGCGCAAAAGGAAATAATTGAAGTTGAGACGGAGACCCATGCCGTAGGCCACCGCAATTTCCTCCAGAAACGAGTCCCAGGAGAACTGACCGCCCGGCTGCTCGGAATAGTCGCGGAAGGTCCATATGTTGCCGGCGTCAATGAACAGAGCGCCGTCGAGCTTCCAGAAAAGATGCGCCCGATACTCCACATTGAGATCCAACTTGATATCGCCGGTCTGATTGATGAAGTCGATGCGGCCGTCGGAACCGCGGAAACGGCCCGGGCCGAGCTCGCGCACGCTCCAGCCTCTCACGGAGTTGGCACCGCCGGAGAAGTAGCGCTTCTCGTAAGGCAGAATACTCGCATTACCGTAGGGCAACGCCATCCCCAGCCCCGCATGCAGCGCCAACGAATGATCGTCGGAGAAGCGGATGCTCTTGGAGAAATCCAGATCAACCTTGGCGTATTGGGCATAGGCCACACCCAGCAGCGTGTGCTGGCCGTCGGAATTGACAGGACTGGAAAATGCCGTACACAAACCATGCAGAAGGTTGCCGGCAGTCTCGAGCGAGATGCGCGCCGTCCAGGCATCCTTGCCGTAGATGTTGGTCGCCCCCATCGCCTTGATGTTGGAGAAGGCAAACGTAAACGACCAGTTCATGATGAAGAGGTTCTCGTAGTTGTAACGCAGGATGGCGTTGCGCGACGTGGGGTTGTCCAAATACGTCTCACGGAAGGTTTGCGAAATCCAGGGCATAAAGACATAGTTGAGACCGAGAAGGTCCCAGCGGTAAGTGTGCTTGCCCCCGTAGCGTCCCCAGCGGTAGCGCATCGCTCCGGTAACAACACGGCGATGGAACTCGGGACGATCCTGAGAATCGAATTTGAGCGACACCTCCGTGGTGGCCTGCAGGCGCCGGCGGAAATTGCGGCCGGCCCAGGGGAATTTGAATTCCGGGAACGTCAGCGACGTCTCAAAAGAATACTCTATGAAATTCTGCCGGTCGTAGCCCTTGAGCTGACGGATGGCTTCGAAAGCACCACGCGCCTTGACGGCAAACAATTCGGAACCGTGAAAGATGTTGCGATTCTGATAGGTCACTTCCGCAGCGGCGCCGAAGTCGCCGGCCGAGTTTGTACCGTCCAGGTTGAACTTCACGGTGTTGAGACGTGCCGGCGTCAGTGTAATGTTGGGATACAGGCGGTCCGAATCCCGCTCCTCTATCTGAATGTTGCTGGCAGCCAGAGCGCCCAAACGCAACAGGTGGCCGTAAGTCTCCTGCACTTCGCGCTCGCGGTAGAGGCTGTCCTTCGGCATGGACACCGTGTTGCGGAGCACATTGGGGCGCATATGCAAAGGATGCTGTGCCGTGGTGTCGAACGTGAAAGTCGTCTCACCCCAGCGATAAGTGCGGTGGGACACCACCGTGTCGCCGTGCTGCTCGTAGGGGTGCACGATCATGGTGACGGCCACCTGGTGGCGGCCGAGGGTTGTATCCGCAACGTAAGTGATGAAGTCCTTGTTGAAATGGTAGTAACCCCGATTGTTCAGCTCCGTGGCAATACGGCTGCGCTCTTCATCCAGCACATTGGCATCGAAAGGCATGCCTTCGTGCAGCAGACTCTCTCCCATCAGCGGCTCCAGCGTCGGCAGAAGAGCCTCGTCGCGGACCTCGGTCGAGAGGTCGCGAACGTGATAAAGCGGACCGAAGTCCACGTCATAGCGAACCCTCATTTTGTGCCCCTTGGGCTGCTCTGTTCGAGTCACTTGAGCCTGCAGATAGCCTTGAGCACGCACGGCGGTGGCAATCTGAACCACACTTCTGGAAGACTGGAGCGTGTCGTAGATAACGGGCGCCTCACCCATACGGCGTATCATGCGACGCATACGGCTGTCGCCCTTGCCGGCCATGAGCCAAATGCCCAAAGGCACCTTGACGGAAGAAAACCAGCGCTGATTAGGATGCTGACGCACATAGCCGTCCAACGAAGAAGGATGCACTTCCGAGCGATCCAAAAGATACTGCCCTTCCGAAAGATACTTTTTGGAAGAGCAGGACGTCAGGCACAAGACCGCCAAAACGGGGCCTGTGACCGCATAAATCAGGGTGCGGAAACGCATCATAAATGCAAATATATAACATTTTTTTCAAATTCTTGAAAAAACGGGAAAAGACAACGCCACACTCTGCACAATTTTAGTATTTTTGCACCATGATTAGTAAGAATCGCATAAAACAGATTCATGCGCTGGCCAGAAAAAAAGGCCGTCAGGCCGAGGGGCTTTTCGTGGCGGAAGGCCCAAAATTGGTGACGGAATTGCAAGGCTCGTTTGAACTGGAGGCGCTCTTCGACGATTTGACGGAAGACGAGCTCAACAAAGCCTCGCTGCTGCAGTCGCCCCAAGGGCCGATTGCCCTCTTCAAAATTCCTGCATGGGAGTTGCCACAACCCGCTGCAGAAACACTGTATCTGGCTCTTGACACCGTACAGGATCCGGGCAACCTGGGCACCATCGTAAGAGTGGCCGACTGGTTTGGCATAGAGGATATCGTATGCTCGTCGGACTCCGCCGACATCTTCGCTCCGAAAGCCGTGCAAGCCACCATGGGCGCTCTGGCAAGAGTCCGCGTGCACTACACCGACCTGACGCAGTGGCTCGCTCAGGCGGCCAATAAAGGGATTCCGGTTTACGGCACCTTTCTGGACGGCGACAACCTATACGAAAAAGATCTGACTCCCGGAGGAATCATCGTGATGGGCAACGAAGGCAACGGCATCAGCCAAACGACAGAGCGACTGGTGAGCGATCGTTTGTTCGTTCCGCCCTACCCTGCCGGACGTCAGACCTCCGAATCACTCAACGTGGCTATGGCCACCGGCATCATATGTGCGGAGTTCCGACGCCGCCACGCCAGATGACGCCGGCCTCTTCCCGCTCCAAAGGATAGAATGTCTGCATGACGCCCCCACGGTAAACCACCACCACAGGACCTTCCACCATTGTGCCGTCCTCCAGAAGCAAACGGTGATATGCTACTTTCTCTTCTTGCGCTTCACCCATTTGCTGTTCTTCTCCTTGACGATGTTGATGGTGTGCTCCTTGGCTCCAGAACCGCGCACCTCATGCGGGGAAAGACGTACATGCTCGGACGTATCTTCTGCAATGCTGTCGACTTCGATTTCCGTGTCCACGCTGTCTGCAACGGCAACAACCGGCGGCTCATGATGGTAGCGCACCAGAGCGATATGGCTCAAAGACGTCACGGCAAACTGGCCCTTAAGGGCTGGCGGCAGATAAACACAGCCGGAAACCTGGCGGATGCGGCTTCCCTTGCGGATCAGGCGTTCTCCGATTTCAACGATAGCGGGACGGTCATCGTAAAGCGTGCGCGACACGGCAACCGTGCTATCGCCCTCATACTGCACGGAGAACTGAACATAAACGTCCTGCTGACCCCTCGAGGAAAGCGTCTGTGGAGTGAAAGCCCAAAGGAAGGTGTCCCCGGGACGATAAGTGGAATCCGCCGTGATGGTAAAACGGAATACATTTTGACGCGTGGTGGCCAGCACCAGACGGAAATTGGAGCCCAACCAAACATTGGCCGTATCGCCATCAGCGCTCAAAGCCGAATAGGCATCGCTGATCTGCTGATCGCTGCTGACGCCGAGCGCCTCCGCCTTGCGGTCGAGACGAAGGCTCACACGCTTCATGATTTCTTTCAGCGTCTCGGAATGCTCGCACCAATACACCATGCTGCTGTCAAATTCAGCCTCACTGATATTGTGCTTTTCGAACACCTGACGGACGCGGATATATCTGTTCTCCGGCACGCTGCCTTCTTCGCTTTCAGCCAGACCCATTGCCAAATGGTAATCATAAAGAACAGACTCCATTTTGGATTCTGACAGTATTCCATCGGGCAACGACGGTTTGCAGGCCGACAGACAGACCAGCGCGAGAAAAAACTTAACGCTGAAACCTCTCATGATAAAACAGTATGAGGGCCACAACGCCGCACGATATGGCAGAATCGGCCAAATTGAAAATCGGAGAGAAGAATACGAAGTGCTCTCCACCTACAAGCGGCATCCAAGAGGACCAGTTCCAAGACACGAGGGGAAAATAGAGCATATCCACAACGCGACCCCTGAAGAGCACGTCGTAACCGAAACCCCACGACGTGAAGTGGGCTACTGCAGGAGGGTCAGGGGCGTTGAAGATGACACCGTAGAAGACGCAATCAATGATGTTGCCCAACGCACCCGCCGTGATTAACGCTATGCAGACGAGATAACCGATACGCTCGTTGCGCTTGATGAGCCTCCACATATACCACGCCAGCCAACAGGCGGCGACAACGCGAAAACCCGTAAGCAAGTACTTGTCCACAAGTTCCATACCGAAGGCCATGCCCCTGTTCTCTGTGAAGAGAATATAGAACCAGTCTGTCACACGAATGCTTTCGTGCAAAGCCATGTGGGTCTTCACCCAAAGTTTCGAGCATTGGTCAACAAGCAAGACACCCAAGATGGTGCCCAGGACTACTGCAAGGCGCTTTTTGCTCACTTCTTCTTCAAACTGAGTTCGCTGCCGGAAACATTGATTTCCGTAGCCAGCGTAGCGGATGCTATCATTTCCCTGAACTGATTCAGGCACTTGACATTCTGCTCGCTCTCCGGCACGGTGAGACTGATACGGTCGGTGATTTCCAGGCCGCTGTCCTTGCGCAACTGCTGGATGGCACGAATCAACTCGCGGGCCACACCTTCGAGACGGAGCGCCTCGTCAATCTCCAAGTCAAGAGCCACGGTGAGCGCGCCTTCATTGGCTACCGTCCAACCGGGAATGTCCTCACTGAAGATATCCACATCGGCAGCTTCCACCACCGCCTCCGTACCGTCGGAAAGCTGCAAAGCAATGCTTCCCTGTTCCAACGTGGCAATCTGAGCCTGAGAAAGTGTGTCGACAGCTGCGGCTACAGCTTTCATGCGGGGACCGAACTTGCGACCCATAACGCGGAAGTTACACTTCACCTTCTTCGTGAGCATACCGCTGCCTTCCACAAACTCGATTTCCTTCACGTTGACCTCATCAAGAATCAGCTGCTTCATAGCTTCAATACGGGCCTTTTCCTCGGGAGACAAAGCCGGAATGGCAATGCGCTTGAGGGGCTGCTTCACAGCAATCTGCTCCTTCTTGCGCAAAGCGTGAATCATGGATGTGATCTGCTGCGTCATCTTCATGCGGGCTTCCAATTCCTCATCGATGGAGGATTCGTCACACTGGGGGAAAGAAGCCAGGTGAACACTCTTCACGTCATCCGCAGCAGCCTGATGCAAATCGCGATAGAGGCGATCGGCATAGTAGGGAGCTACAGGAGCCATCAGGCGACTAACCGTATCCAATGCGGTGTAAAGTGTCTGATAAGCAGCCTGCTTGTCATCGGTCATTTCGCCGCCCCAGAAACGCTTTTTGGACAGACGCACGAACCAGTTGGACAAGTCGTCAATCACGAAAGACTGAATCAGACGACCGGCCTTCGTGGGTTCATAGTTCTCAAGACAGGAAGAAACCTCCTTTACCAAAGAATTCAAAGAAGACAACAGCCAGCGATCCATCTCGCTGAGCTTGTCGCGGCTTACAGCCGGCTCAGCACCAGTCCATCCGTCAACGTTTGCATACATAGCAAGGAAGGAGTAGGTCTGATAAAGTTTGCCGAAGAACGTGCGACTGATTTCTTTCACGCCTTCCTCATCAAACTTAAGATTATCCCAAGGCTGCGAGTTGGTGATCATGTACCAACGCACGGCGTCCGCACCATATTTTTCAATGGCGGCAAAGGGATCGACGGCGTTACCCAAACGCTTGGACATCTTCATGCCGTTCTTGTCCAACACCAGTCCGTTGGAAATGACGGCCTTGTAAGCCACCGAGTCAAAGACCATCGTGGCAATGGCATGCAACGTGAAGAACCAGCCTCGGGTCTGATCCACACCTTCGGCAATAAAGTCGGCGGGATAGCAGCGACCGCTGTCAAGCAACTCCTTATTTTCGAAAGGATAGTGAATCTGAGCATAAGGCATGGCACCGGAGTCGAACCACACGTCAATCAGGTCGAGTTCACGTGTCAGCACGGCACCACTCTCTCCTACCAGTTTAATTTCATCCACATAGGGGCGGTGAAGGTCAATGCGGTCATAGTTCTCCTGCGACATATCCCCGGGAACAAAACCTTTCTCCTTAAGAGGGTTGGAGGTCATCACACCGGCCTTAACGGCTCTCTCTATTTCATTGTAAAGTTCTTCTACACTGCCGATGCAGATTTCTTCACGAGTTTCCCTATTGCGCCAAATGGGCAACGGCGTGCCCCAATAGCGCGAACGCGAGAGATTCCAGTCGTTCAGATTCTCCAGCCATTTACCGAAACGACCCGTTCCGGTTGCTTCGGGCTTCCAGAGGATTGTCTTGTTGAGCTCAATCATGCGCTCTTTGGCTGCCGTGGAACGGATGAACCAGGAATCCAACGGATAGTAAAGCACAGGCTTGTCCGTGCGCCAGCAATGGGGATAGTTGTGCACATGCTTCTCAATTTTAAATGCCGTCCCCTCATCTTTCATCTCAATGCAAAGGATGACATTCAGGTCCATATCCTTCTGAGCAGCCTTTTCGTCGTAGCGACCGCCTTGATTGTACTTGGGGTCATAGGCATTTTTGACGTAAGCGCCCTGATGTTTGGCATAAGCGTCCTTGTCAACAAGGCTGTTGTAGAATTCCGAATTCATGTCCTCCGGCAGGAAATACTTGCCCTGAAAATCCACCATCGGACGGGTATCGCCGGCCTTATCCATAACGAACAGGCTCGGAATGCCGGCATCCTTGGCCACCTTGGCATCGTCCGCACCGAAAGTCGGAGCAATGTGCACAATGCCCGTACCGTCTTCGGTCGTCACATAGTCGCCGGGAATCACGCGGAATGCCTCTGCACTCTTGTCCACGCATTTGCCGTCAACCAGCTCAGAGGGTTTGATCCAAGGCATCAGCTGGCGGTAACGAAGGCCGACCAAATCTGTGCCCTTGCCTTTCCAAAGAATCTCAAGCGTCTCGCCCTCCCCTGCTTGGAAATA
>ONSH01000013.1 GCA_900320435.1 uncultured Prevotellaceae bacterium | reverse complement strand
CCAGTTCCTCTGGACGGGTATCGACTATCTGGGCGAGAGCGGCCCGTGGCCCGCACGCGGCTCGTCGGCAGGTCTGCTGGATCTGGCCGGATGGCGCAAACCCTCGGGATGGTATCGCGCCGCGCTGTGGAGCGAGAAGCCCGTATGCTACATCGGCACCTGGCGCAGCTTCACGCGCCCCGGACGCGACGGCAACCGCCGCAACCAGCGCCCCAACATCAACGCCTCAGGCAGCTGGAACTGGGAGGAGGGCGACAGCGTCAACGTCTTGTGCATCACCAACGGCAAGGACGCCCGACTGAGCGTCAACGGCCGCGAGATCGGCGGCAAGCCCCGGCGCGACGAGGCTACGGGTGTGCTGACGTGGCGTGTGGCCTGGGAGCCCGGCACGCTGCGCTGCGAGACGGACAACGGCGCTTCATACGAGCTGGTGACGACGGGCCGGCCCTGCGCCCTGAGGCTGACGACGGACTCTGTGGCCCACGTCTTCGTGGAAGTGGTGGACGAGCGGGGCAACCTGGTGACGGCGGCCGACAACGAGGTGACGCTCAATGTGCGCGGGGCGCGTCTCTTGGGGATGGAGCACGGCAACATCGGCGACGCCGGTATCAACGGCCGCCGTCAGCGCAACCGCCTGAGAGTCAACGGCGGCAGACTCGTGGCCTACATCCAGCCGGATGAGGACGGCAAGCCCTTCACGGTCAATGCCGTCTCGCCCTTCCTCGAAGGAGCGAGACTTAACGTTAACCTTAACCTTAACGCTAACCGATAACCGATAACCGCTAACCGCTAACCGCTAACCCTTAACCCTTAATTGACGCCTCGGGCGTTGAGGGCCTGCTGATAGCGGCGGGCGTTGGCCAGGTGTTCGGCGTAGGTGGCGGCGAAGACGTGCGTGCCCGAGAAGTCGGCGTTGGCGCACATATAAAGATAAGGATGCTCCGCAGCATGCAGCACAGCGTCGATGGACGACGTCGAGGCAATGCGGATGGGGCCGGGAGGGAGGCCTTTGACGCGATACGTGTTGTAGGGAGACTCCACCTCCAGATGGCCGTGACGGATGCGGCGCAGGGAGAAGTCGCCGAGAGCGAACTTCACCGTGGGGTCGGCCTGCAGCAGCATGTCGCGGCGCAGACGGTTGAGATACATGCCGGCTACGGCAGGCTTCTCGGCGTTGTTGGCCGTCTCCTCATCGACGATGCTCGCCAGCGTGGCGACCTCGACGGGCGTGAGGCCCTGACGCCCGGCCAGACGGCGGCGCTCCTCCGTCCAGAAGGCGTCGTGCTCGCGGCGCATGCGCAGGAGGAAGCTCTCGGCCGTCGTGTCCCACCAGAGCTCGTAGGTGTTGGGGATGAAGAGTGCGGGGACCGTCTCCGCCGTGAAGCCCAGGCTGTCGAGCAGCGAGGGGCGCGAGAGGGCGCCGGCCACAGCGGCGCTGTCCATCATGAGATGGCGGGAGAGGAAGCCGGAGAGGTCGGCCATCGTGCGCACCGAAGGCAAGACGAGGCGTACGGGCGTCTGGGCGTGACCCCGCAGCATGTGGACGCACTCGAGCCACGAAGTGGAGGCGCTGAAGACGTAGCGGCCCGTGCGCGGCTGGCTGAAGGAGAAGATGCGGCAGGCCAGACTGAAGCCCAAGCCGCCCTTCATTTGGCGGCGGATGTCGGAGACGGAAGTCGCGGGGCGCACCTCAACCACCACGTCGTCTCCGCTGCCGACGGGGGAGAGCAGCGCCCAGGCCGAAGCGGCAACAGCCACCACGACGACGGCCAGAGCGCAGAGGAGAAGGCGCAGCTTAGTTCCCATCGGGCTTGACAATGTCGATATGGTCGCTCTCGGTCCAGTGGAAGTTCTCCACGGGATCGGGATGAGCGGGGTCGAAGTCGGTGAAGTCGCGCATGTACTGCGTCAAGAGGCCCTGCTCCCTCAGGCCGTGAAGCACGCACTTGCAGATCTCGTAGGCCCCGTAGGGGTTGAAGTGGGTGTTGTCGGCCAGAGCCTTGGTCTGTCCGGGATAGGTGTTGGCCGGATAATGGACGAAGGCGCGCTTGGAAGCCTCTTCGCCCCAAGCCTCGTAGAGCGTGCGCGTGTACGCGTGCAGGTCAATAAAGGTGACGCCCTCGCGGCGGGCCAGCACCTCCATCGCCTCGGGATAGTCGGCGTGGGTCTCCTGGATGCGGCCGTCCTTGAAGCTGCGGCGCTGCGTGGGGGAGACGAGCACGGGAGTGGCGCCGCGCTGGCGCACCTCGTCGATCATCGTCTTGAGCGTGTGGGTGAAGTTGTAATAGGCGCCGGCGCCGGGGAAGCGCTGCTTCTGGTCGTTGTGGCCGAACTCCATGAAGACGAAGTCGCCCGCCTTGAGGTCCTTGAGGATACGCTTGAAGCGCAGGGCGGAGCAGAAGGTGGAAGCCGTCTCGCCGCTCTCGGCGTAGTTGGCCACAGCGATGTTCTCGTTGAGGAAGCGCGGCAGCATCTGACCCCACGAGGCCCAAGGCTCCTCGTCCTGATCGACGACGGTGGAGTTGCCGCAGAGGTAAATGGTCGGGCGCACGCTGTCGGGCACGATGCGGATGTCGATGACGGAGGGGTTGTCGCCCGTGATCTCGACGGTGAGCACATCGTCCCAGTTGAGCTTCGTCTCCTCGCGCTTCTTGATCTTGACGCGCTCGGTGGCGGAGATGACGGGGGAGTGTTTGTTCACGAGAAAAGAGAGGGCCGTGATCTGCCCCTTCCTGGTCACGACGTTCTCGCAGAGCAGGCGGCGGCTCTCGCAGCGCACGGTGGTGGAGGCGGCGCGGCGCTTGGAGCCGAGGGTGACAGTGAGCATGTAGTTGCCGTCGGGCAGGGGATAGGAGAGCGTCTTGCGCTCCGTCACGGGGAAGTCGCCGCCGAGGGCGCAGAGCGTCGAAAAGGCGGCCAGGAGGGTCAGGAATGTTTTCATAGTGGTGCAAATGTACAAAAAAAATAATCAATCTGGGGTTTGTGGCAAAACTTTTTTTCGGGAAACGTTGTCTATTTAAAAAAAATGACGTACCTTTGCGCCCGGTTGTGAAAACGCCGATATGGCTCAGTTGGTAGAGCAACGCATTCGTAATGCGTGGGTCGGGGGTTCGAGTCCCCCTATCGGCTCGGAAAATGATTGGTAAAGAAACATGTAGCGAGATCCTTGCAACGACGGTTGCGGTCTCGCTATTTTTGAAACAGAAAAGATGAAAGCAATACTGGAACTCAGCGACGGCACACGCTTCGAAGGAGAGAGCTTCGGATACGAAGGCCCGACCACAGGCGAAGTGGTGTTCAACACCGCCATGACGGGTTATCCCGAAAGTCTCACAGACCCCTCGTATGCCGGGCAGATCCTCGTGATGACGTTCCCCCTTGCAGGTAACTACGGCGTGCCGTCCACTTCAGTTGAGGAGGACGGCATCGCTGTTTTTATGGAGAGCGCCAGGATACACGCCAAGGCCCTCGTGTGTCAGGACTACAGCGAGGCCTACAGCCACTGGAACGCCGAGCGCAGCCTGGGCGACTGGCTCAAAGAGGAGAAGGTGCCCGGCATCACCGGCATCGACACCCGAGCCCTGACGAAAATACTGCGCGAGGAGGGCGTGATGATGGGCCGCATCGTCATCGGAGAAGAGGAGACGCCCTTCGGCACCTACGAGGGCGTGAACTTCGTGGCCGAGGTGTCGACCCCCGAGGTGAAGACCTTCCGTCCCGAAGGCAAGGCCGAAAAGAAAGTCGTGCTGGTGGACTGCGGCGTGAAGCACAACATCATCCGCTGTCTCCTCAGGCGCGGCATCGAAGTGACGATGGTGCCCTGGGACTACGACTTCAGCGGCATGGAGTGCGACGGCCTCTTCATCAGCAACGGCCCGGGCGACCCCAACATGTGCGGGACGCTGGTGGACCATGTGAGAGCCTTCATGCAGACGGGCAAGCCCATCTGCGGCATCTGCATGGGCAACCAGATACTGGCTCTGGCCGCAGGCGCCGAAGTCAAAAAGCTGAAATACGGCCATCGCGGTCACAACCAGCCCGTGAGGGAAGTGGGCACCACGCGCTGCTTCATTACGACGCAAAACCACGGATACGCCGTCGACACCCGCACGCTGAAGGAGGGCTGGACGCCCCTCTTCGTGAACATGAACGACGGTTCGAACGAAGGCATACGCCACAGGGAGATGCCCTGGTTCTCGGCACAGTTTCACCCCGAAGCCTGCGCCGGTCCGGTGGACACGGAGTTCCTCTTCGACACCTTTGCCGGACTCTTGCGCGGCGAACAGCTGCCCGCTGTCCCCGAAGGCGACGTAAAGCCCTCGGTGGAGGAGAAGCCCAAAAAAGTGTTGCTGCTGGGCAGCGGCGCGCTGAAGATCGGCGAAGCCGGCGAGTTTGACTACAGCGGCAGCCAGGCGCTCAAAGCGCTGAGGGAGGAAGGCATCAAGACCATACTCATCAACCCCAACATCGCCACCGTGCAGACCTCGGAGGGCGTGGCCGACGAAATCTACTTCCTGCCCGTGACGCCCTACTTCGTGGAGCGCCTCATCGAGAAGGAGCGCCCGGACGGCATCCTGCTGGCCTTCGGCGGACAGACGGCGCTCAACTGCGGCGTGGAGCTCTACCGCAGCGGCGTGCTGGAGAAATACGGCGTGAAGGTGCTCGGCACCCCCGTGCAGGCCATCATCGACACGGAAGACCGCGAGCTCTTCGTGGAGCGCCTCGACGAGATCGGGGTGAACACCATCAAGTCGCACGCCTGCGCCACCATAGAGGAAGCGCGTGCGGCAGCGGCCTCGCTGGGCTATCCCGTCATCCTGCGCGCCGCCTACGCGCTGGGCGGACTCGGCAGCGGATTCTGCGACAACGAACAGGAGCTCGACAAGCTGGCCGAGAAGGCCTTCTCCTTCTCCCCGCAGGTGCTCGTGGAGAAGTCGCTCAAGGGCTGGAAGGAAATAGAATACGAGGTGGTGCGCGACCGCTTTGACAACTGCGTCACCGTCTGCAACATGGAGAACTTCGACCCGCTGGGCATCCACACGGGCGAGAGCATCGTCATCGCACCCTCGCAGACGCTCTCCAACAGCGAATACCACAAGCTGCGCGCACTGGCCATCAAAATCGTGCGCCACGTGGGCATCGTGGGCGAGTGCAACGTGCAGTACGCCCTCGACCCCAACAGCGAGGACTATCGCGTGATTGAGGTGAACGCCCGCTTGAGCCGTTCGTCTGCATTGGCCTCGAAAGCAACGGGTTATCCTCTGGCTTTCGTTGCCGCAAAGCTGGCTTTGGGCTACGGACTCTTCGACCTGAAGAACTCGGTGACGAAGGTGACTTCGGCCTTCTACGAGCCCGCCCTGGACTACGTCGTGTGCAAGATACCGAGATGGGATCTGGGCAAATTCCGCGGCGTGGACCGCGAGCTGGGCAGCTCGATGAAGAGCGTCGGCGAGGTGATGGCTATCGGCCGCAATTTCGAGGAAGCTTTCCAGAAGGGCCTGCGCATGATCGGGCAGGGGCTCCACGGCTTTGTAGGCAACAAGGAGCTGACGCTGGACGATCTCGACGACGCCCTCAAGTCGCCCACCGACAAGCGCGTGTGTGCCATAGAGAAAGCCTTTTTCGCCGGCTACAGCGTGGACCGCATCCACGAGTTGACGAAGATCGACCGATGGTTCCTCGAAAAGCTGCTCCACATCTACCGCATCAACGACCGCCTGCGCGCCGCCGGCGGAGCGCTGGAGCCCGCGCTGATGAGAGAGGCCAAGGTGTACGGCTTCACCGACTTCCAGATCGCCCGCGCTCTGGGCATGGAGAAGCAGACGGACATCGAGGAGGCCATGCTGCAGGTGCGCGCCATGAGAAAAGAGTTGGGCATCACGCCCTGCGTCAAGCAGATCGACACGCTGGCGGCGGAATATCCCGCACAGACCAACTACCTCTATCTGACCTACTCGGGCACCTCGGGCGACATCGCCTACGAGGGAGACGGACGCAGCGTGGTGGTGCTCGGCAGCGGCGCCTATCGCATCGGCTCCAGCGTGGAGTTTGACTGGTGCGGCGTGCAGGCGCTCCACACCATACGCAAGGAGGGCCTGCGCAGCGTGATGATCAACTACAACCCCGAGACGGTCTCCACCGACTACGACATGTGCGACCGCCTCTACTTCGACGAGCTGACCTTCGAGCGCGTGATGGACATCGTGGAGAAGGAGACCCCCAAGGGCGTCATCGTGAGCACGGGCGGACAGATTCCCAACAACCTGGCCGTGAAGCTCGACGCACAGAAGGTGCCCCTGCTCGGCACGCAGGCCCGCTATATCGACAACGCCGAAGACCGCGACAAGTTCTCCGCCATGCTCGACCGCATCGGCGTGGATCAGCCCGAATGGAGCGCCCTGACCTCGATGGAGGATGTGGACCGCTTCGTCCAGAGGGTGGGCTTCCCCGTCTTGGTGCGTCCCTCCTACGTGCTCTCGGGCGCCGCGATGAATGTGTGCTCCAACGAGGAGGAGCTCGAACGCTTCCTCACGCTGGCGGCCAACGTGTCGCAGAAGCACCCGGTGGTCATCTCCAAATTCATGCAGAACACCAAGGAAGTGGAGATGGACGCTGTGGCCAAGGACGGCGAAATCATGGCCTATGCCATCTCGGAACACATAGAATACGCCGGCGTGCACTCGGGCGACGCCACCATACAGTTCCCCGCTCAGAAGCTCTACGTGGAGACCGTGCGCCGCATCAAGAAGATCTCGGCGCAGATCGCCCGCGAGCTGCACATCTCCGGCCCCTTCAACATACAGTATCTGGCCAAGGAGAACGAAATCAAGGTGATCGAGTGCAACCTGAGAGCCTCGCGCTCGTTCCCCTTCGTCTCTAAGGTGCTCAAGGTGAACCTCATCGAGCTGGCCACGCGCGTGATGCTCGGGCTGCCGGTGGAGAAGCTCCACAAGTCGTTCTTCGACTTCGACTACGTGGGCATCAAGGCTTCGCAGTTCTCCTTCAACCGTCTGCAAAAGGCCGACCCCGTGCTGGGCGTTGATATGGCTTCGACGGGCGAAGTGGGCTGTCTGGGCGACGACTTCAACTGCGCCCTGCTCAAGAGTATGCTCTCCGTAGGCCATCGCATCCCCGAGAAGTCGGTGCTGCTCTCGACCGGTACGGCCAAGGACAAGGCCGCCATGCTGGAGAGTGCCCGCCGTCTGGTGGAGAAGGGCTACACCCTCTACGCCACAGGCGGCACGAGCCGCTATCTCACCGACAACGGGGTGGAGAACACGCTCGTCCACTGGCCCAGCGAGAAGGGCATGCAGCCGCAGGCCCTCGACCTGCTGCGCGAGCACAAAATCGACATGGTGGTCAACGTGCCCAAAGACCTCACGGCAGGCGAGCTGACCAACGGCTACATGATACGCCGCGCCGCCGTCGATCACAACGTGACGCTGATCACCAACCCGCGTCTGGCCGCCGCCTTCATCAACGCCTTCTGCTCGATGACGCCCGACGACATCACCATACGCTCGTGGTCGGAATACAAATAAAGCCAAACGGAAAAAATACGTAAACCCAATCAACTGTTTTAAAGAATTATGTGCGGAATAGTAGGATATATCGGAAAGCGTGAGGCTTATCCCATTCTCGTGAAAGGTCTTCACCGCCTGGAATACCGCGGATACGACTCTGCCGGATGCGCCCTGCTCTCGGACGAGGGCCTCAAGGTGTACAAGGCCAAAGGCAAGGTGTCGGACCTGGAAGACGTGGCCGCCAAAGCCGCTTCGCCCGCTGCGATGAAGAGCACGCTGGGCATCGCCCACACGCGATGGGCCACACACGGCGTGCCCTCTGAGGCCAACGCCCATCCCCACGTGTCGGAATCCGGACATATCACGCTGGTGCACAACGGCATCATCGAGAACTACGCCACACTGCGCGAGCAGCTCAAGCGCAAGGGCTACCACTTCAAGAGCGAGACCGATACCGAAGTGCTGGTGCAGCTCATCGAATACACCCAGAAGCAGAACGGCTGCAATCTGTGCGACGCCGTGCGTCAGGCGCTGAATCTCGTCTACGGCGCTTATGCCATCGCCGTGATCGACGAACGCCATCCCGAAGAGCTGGTGTGCGCCCGCAAGAGTTCGCCTCTGGCTGTCGGCGTGGTGGACGACCGCTCGGAGTTCTTCCTGGCCTCGGACGCTTCGCCCATCGCCGAATACACCAAGCACATCATCTACCTCAAAGACGAGGAGGTGGCGCTCATATCACGCGGCAAGGACATCAGGATATACAAGCTCACGGGCGAAGAGACCGAGGGCGAGGTGAAGGAGGTGAATCTCGACCTCTCGATGCTCGACCATGACGGCTTCGACCACTTTATGCTCAAGGAAATCTTCGATCAGCCCAACGTGTTGAAGGACTGCATGAGCGGCCGCATCGTGGAGTCGCCTTACTCCTCGGCGCAGACGGGCCACGACGGTCCGACGAGCGGACTGCAGGTGGTGCTCTCGGCTGTGACGCAGCACAGGCGCGAACTGCTCAGAGCGCGCCGCATCATCATCGTCTCCTGCGGCACTTCGTGGCACGCCGGCCTCATAGGCAAGCAGTATCTGGAGCACTTCTGCCGCATCCCGGTGGAGGTGGCCTATGCCTCGGAGTTTCGCTACAGCGACCCGGTGATTGAGCCCGACGACGTCGTGATGGCCATCTCGCAGAGCGGTGAGACGGCAGACACACTGGCTGCCATCCAGCAGGCCAAAGCCCACGGGGCAATGGTCTTCGGCGTGGTCAACGGCGTAGGCAGCAGCATTGCCCGCGAGAGTCATACGGGCGTCTATATCCACGTGGGTCCCGAGATCGGTGTGGCTTCCACGAAAGCCTTCACCGGACAGGTCACCGTGCTGGCGATGATAGCGCTGGCGCTCGGTATGGCCAAAGGCACCGTCACGCAGGAGGAATATGACGAGACGATTCACGAGCTGGTGCAGATTCCCGACAAGATTCGCAAGGTGCTCAAGCAGAACGACAAGATCAAGGAAGTGGCGAAGCGCTTTGCCCAAGCCTCCAATTGTCTCTATCTCGGGCGCGGATGGAATTTCCCCGTAGCCCTCGAAGGAGCCTTGAAGCTGAAGGAGATCTCCTACATCCACGCCGAGGGTTATCCCGCCGCCGAAATGAAGCACGGCCCCATCGCGCTGATCGACGAGCAGATGCCGGTGGTCTTCATCGCCACGCATCATGCGCTTTATCAGAAGATCATCTCCAACATGCAGGAGGTCATCTCCCGCGGCGGACACATCTACGCCGTCGTGACGGAAGGCGACGAGCAGGTGAAGAAAATGGTGGACGACATCATCGAGGTGCCTCAGACGATCGGCTGGCTCGTGCCGCTGCTCTCGGTCATCCCGCTGCAGCTGCTCTCTTACCACGTGGCAGTAGCAAAGGGGCTGAATGTAGATCAGCCCCGTAACCTGGCCAAGAGCGTCACCGTAGAGTGAGGCGCCGAGGCCGTCGTTTGCCAAAAGATTTTCTTTAAGCCTTCTTTAAAGTCAGGAGACTGACAACCCACACAACGGGGAAGCCGCCGAGCATGGCGACAGCGCCGCAGTCGATGGGGTTGAGGATGGCATTGCCCGTCATCATGTTGACCACCGTGAGGCCCACACCCCAGACGAAGCAGGCCCAGACGGCCTGACGGGTGACGCCCTTCCAATAGAGTCCCAGCATGAAGGGGGCGAGGAAGGCGCCGGCCAGAGCGCCCCACGAAATGCCCATCAGCTGGGCAATGAACTGAGGCGGATTGAGGGCAATCATCAGCGAGATGACGATGAAGAAGACAATGAGCACGCGCATGACAACCACCTTGCGCTTCTCGATGGCGCCGCGTACGGTATCGTCGATTTCACCCTCGCGCACCTCGTCGGCATTAGCCTTCTTGTCGCGATAGATGAGGTCGAGCGTCATGGTCGAAGACGATGTCAGCACCAGTCCGGCCAGAGTGGACATCGAGGCCGAGAGCACGAGAAGCACCACCAGAGCGATGAGCGCGTCGGGCAAGGTCTCCAGCATCGTGGGCACGATGTTGTCGTAGGCGAACTTGCCGGTCTCGGCATTGAAAGCCGTCGGGACGAACAGACGTCCGAAGCCGCCGAGGAAGTAGCAGCCGCCGGCCACGATGAGGGCGAAGACGGTGGAGATGACTGTGCCGCGACGGATGGCGGCCTCGTCGGTGATGGAGTAGAACTTGCCCACCATCTGGGGCAGTCCCCACGTGCCGAGCGAAGTCAGAATGACGACGCCGAGCAGGCTCACGGGATTGGGGCCGAACCAGGAGGCGAAGTCGCCGGCCTTGAAGTTGCGGTAGAGTTCGGCGCCGCGCTGGCTGAGGTCATCGGCATTGGGCGCCTGCAGCAGCATCTTCTCATAAGCGCCCGAGAATCCGCCCTGTCCGGCCAGCACGACGGCGATGACGGTGGTGATGCCGAAGAGCATGATGAGGCCCTGGATGAAGTCGTTGATGGCCGTCGCCTTGTAGCCGCCGAGAATCACATAGACCGCCGTCAGCACGGCCATCGTCATGGCGCAATAGGAGTAGGGGATGTTGAAGCCCATCTCAAAGAGCTTCGAGATGCCCATATAGACGCCGGCGGTGTAGGGGATGAGGAAGATGAAGGCGATGATGCTGGCCGCCACACGCAGCCCTTCGTCGCCGTAGCGGCTTCCGAAGAAGTCGGGCATCGTGCGCGACTGCAGCTTCTGCGTCATCTCACGGGTGCGTTTGCCCAATACGAGCCAGGCCAGCAGCGAACCGATGACGGCGTTGCCCACACCGATCCACGAGGCACTCATGCCGTATTTCCAACCGAACTGTCCGGCGTAGCCCACAAAGACGACGGCGGAGAAATAGCTGGTGCCGTAGGCAAAAGCCGTGAGCCATCCGCCCACGTTGCGTCCGCCCAGGACGAAGCCGTCAACGCTGCGGGCCTGCTTGCGGGAATAAAGGCCCACACCGATCATCACGATGAGGAAGATGAGGGTAAGACTGATTTTGATGAACATAGCTTATGTGTGTTTGTTTCTAGACAAAAGGGAAAATCAGTTGAAGCGCACCTGCAGCTGCACCTGCACACCGTGATTGGCGCCGCTGACGTATACCTGGTCGAAACTCGTTGCACCGCTGTTGACGGTGGCCGACTTGTAGACGTACTGCGCCTGCACGCGACATTTCTTGAAGAACCAGTATTGCAGGCCGACGACGGCTTTGTGCTGATCGTAGCCGCGGGCGACGTTGTAGTTGAAGTAGTCGTAGGAGAAGACGCTCTCGAAGCCCTTCAGGCCCAGAGGCACGCTGCCGGTGAGATAGCCGCCGCGCGAGATGCAGGTGCCGTCCTTGCCCTCAAGATATTCGCCGTGGAGGCGGATCCACTTGCAGTCGTAGGCGCCGCCCACGGAGTAGCGGTTGCGGATGTAGCGCTCGCCCTCGCCGACGTCCGTCAGCAGCGACCGGTGGTTGAGCTCGTTCTGTCCGCGTCCCAGCTGTCCCGTGGCCACGATGTTGAGACCTTTGACGGGACGGTATTCCAGACGCAGCACCATGTCCTTCTGGTTGTTGTTGTCTATCTTGTTGATGATGCATCCGTTGAGCACTTGGAAGTTGTAGGCGAACTTGCCGCCTGCGGCTTCTCCGTAAAGGGCCAGGCCCATCTCACGGCCGTAGGAGGTGCCGAACATGCGATCGCTGCCGCAGCCGGCCAGATAGGTGACGCCCTCGCTGTAGACGTCGACGGTCTCCATCGAAGTGGGCGAGAGGGGGTTCTCGTAGCTGTAGCCGTGCTTGAACTGACCGAAACGTACGGTCAGATATTTCTTGTTTTTGAAGAAACTGAAGTCGGTGTAGTATTCCTGTACGACGGACATGAAGTCGTGCATGAAGGAGAACGACCAGCGCTCGGTGATGCGGGCGTCCACCCAGAAGATGACGCGCTTCATGTTGAAGCTGTTGCTGTTTTCGCCATTGGCGTTGTTGAAGATGTAGGCGCCTTGGGCGTAGCCGTGGAGCTTGATGCGGTCGGCCACGTCTTTGGTCCAGTCGGGGGCTTTCGCCATCACGGGAGCCAGCACCTCCCTCACCGTCTTGTCGTTGGGATCGGGATGAAAGTCCGTTTCTTCCTGCGGGGTGAATTCTCCGTCGCCTTTGGGCGTGTTGTCGTCGGCCTTTACGGGCTGATGGGCGATGGCCAGAGCGCACAGCACCGCCATCATCGTCTTTTTGTTCAACATACAAAAATGAATCTTTAGAAGTTTTTTGTTATTGTGTTTGGGGTTTATATTTTATGTTTCGTGCGGCTCGTCGTCCATTGTGACGACGGCTTCCTTGCTGCGCCCGTCGATCTTGATGCTCAGCGGGCGGTCCAGATGCACCAGACGCACGTGCTCGGTCTCCATCTCGGCGGGCAGCTTCTCAATGAGGTCTTCGCGCCAGAGGCCGTCGCCGCTGAAAGCGTTGATGGTCAGATAGCCCACACCGAGTGAGGTGAGATTCTGGAAGAAATGCGTGCCCTGCGAGGGGTCCACCTGGAAGCTGTCGAGACCGGCCTCCACGATGACTTGCGCCGCAGAGATGTGGGGCCACTTGACGGGAATGCCCAGCCAGGGGTCGGAAGTGCCCCAGCGGCCCGGGCCCACGAGGATGCATTTGCGCCCCTCTTCGAGGAGGTGGCGGTTGATGCGGTCCACCTCTTCGGCCACGAGGTCGTTCTTCGAGGGGTTGAAGCAGCGGGTGGGGATGTAGACGATGTCCTGCACGTCGTTGCTCACACCGAAGCCGATGGCGTTGTGGGAGCGCAGCAGGCACTTCTCGTCGGGCACCTGACGCAGGTCCTCGTCGAGCTGCATGCGGTTGTCCACCATGGGGCGAATCTGCAGCAGGTAGAACTCGCCCGTCTTGTCGCTGTGCAGGTTGACGGCGAACTCGATCTCCACGGGGCGTCTCATGGCGTTCTGGCCCATGTCGAGCACTTCGCGCAGGAGTTCCGGCAACGGGAACACGTTGTTCTGCAATACGCCGGCGAAGGAAATGATCTTGCGGTTGCGGCCCTCGTAGTAGCTGTCGTAGATGCGCTGGTCCATAGGGTCGAAGGTGGAGCATATCCACTGCAGCGTGCCGTCGCCTTCGGCCTCTCTCACGGGAACGCGCACGAGGTTGAAGCCGTCGTCCACGCTCATGGCGCCTTCCGTCTTTCTCAGGTCGAGGGCCAGGAACGACGTCTGCGTGTCGCGCAGGGCGATCTCCATTTCCGACATCTGCAAGACCTGATCCGGATGCGCCGGACAGACGCGCAGCGTCGTGCCGCCGTCGACGATGTGTTTGCCCAGTCCCATCGCCAGCGACACGATGCCTTCTTCGGCCCTCTCGTCGCCGATGGGATAGTAGTTGATGCTGCGTGCCACACCCGAGATGGTGGGGTAGAAGCGTTCGCCGTGCTCTTCGCCCACGACTTCCTGCAGGATGACGGCCATCTTCTCCTGGTCGATGACGTTGGAAGTGGCGGTCATGTAGTCCTTGCTGCTGCGGAAATAGACGGAGGCATAGACGCCCTTGATGGCCTGCACGAGACGCTGCAGATTGCTCTGGGGACCCTCTGTGTCGTCGTTGTCGTAGCGCACCATATAGGTGGAATAGATGCCGGCAAAGGGCTGGTAGTGAGCGTCTTCGAGCAGAGAGGAAGAGCGCACGGCAAGAGGTCCTTTCACCACATCCTGGAAGGCCTTGAGGTCGTCCCTCAGATGCTCCGGCAGCTTGGCCTCAAGGAAGGCCTTGAGAATCTCGTCGTCGGAGCAGTCGGAGAGGGCCACGCCGTAGAGGTCGTTGCTGTCCATGAACTCGTCGAAGATGTCGGTGCAGAGCACCAGCGTCTTTGGGATCATGAGAAACTCCGACTGGCGGTCCTTGAGCAGGCGGTCGAGAAAAGCCAGACCGCGACCCTTGCCGCCCAGACTACCTTCACCGATGCGGGCGAAGTTGGAATATTGGTCGAAGCGGTCGCGCTGATATACGGCCACGACGCCCTTGTTCTTCATGCGCCTGTAGGCCACGATGGCGTCGAAGATGATCTGGCGGTGGGCGTCCACGTCCTGAAGCCGCTCCCAAGTGATGCCCTTGAGGAATTCGGCGACGGGGAAGATGGCGCGTGAGGCCAGCCAGCGCGACACGTTGTTGTGCGAAATGTGATAAAGCAGAGAGTCGGCGGGCAGCGTCATGATGCTGTCCTGCAGCTCTTTAAGGTTGTGGATGCGGGCCACTTCCTGCATCGTCTGCGGGTCGCGGAAGACGAAGTCGCCGAAGCCGAAGAAGCGCCTCATGTGTTTGCGCAGCTCGTGCTCCACCGCCTTGGAATTTTTGTCGATGAAGTGCGCCCCGACGTTGTGGGCCGGCTCCTCCATCTCCGAGTCCGACGACTCCATGATGAGCGGCGTGTAGGGGCTTGTTTCATGGATGGCTTCGAGCAGTTCGAGACCGGCGCGGGGATTGGGCTGTTCGGCGCCGATGGCCGTCGACGAGGGGCGCCAGTGCTCCATCGGGAAACGGCAGTCGGAGATGACGCCGAGCAGGTTGTCGCCGTAGTGCTTGTAGAGCTCCCAGGCCTCCTTGTAGGTGCGCGCCAGCACGATCTTCGGACGACCCCTCATGCGCAGCGTCTCCAGCGAGGTGTTGAGCGCCTCGGTGGCGAAGGCCAGCGACTGTTGCAGCACGAACTTGTAGAGCATGGGCAACAGGCTGGAATAGAAGCGGATGGAGTCCTCCACCAGAAGGATCATCTGCACGCCGGCGGCGGTGTCGTGCTCCAGGTTCATGCGGTCCTCGATGAGCTTGATGATGGAGAGCAGCAACTCCGTGTTGCCCAACCAGCAGAAGACGTATTCGAAGGCTGAGAGGTCCTCGTTCTGTATGCGCGAAGTGATGCCGTGGGAGAAGGGCGTCAGGATCACGATGGGGATCGTGGGGTGGTTGTTCTTGATGCCGCGCGCGATGTCGAAGATGCTGCTGTTGCCCGTGCCGGGCATACAGATGATGAGGTTCACACCCGTGCGTGCGATGGTCGCCTCGGCTTCTTCGCTGGAAGCCACCTGAATGAATCGGGGCGGGAAGCGCAGGCCCAGCTTGGTGTATTCCGAAAAAATCTTCTCGTCCACACGACCGTCGTCCTCCAGCATGAAGGCGTCGTAGGGATTGGCGACAATGAGCACGTTGAAGATGCGTCGCTGCATCAGGTCTACAAAGACGGTGTCTCTGAGTGTGAGTTTTTTTTCGGACGCCATTTTTTCGCTTAATTCCCCGCAAAAATATGAAAAAAAAATGAAATACGTGAAAAAATCTTAAGTCTCTTTCGCTTCAACTCTCAACTATTTTGTAATTTTGTGTCGCGAATGGACATTCAAACCAAGATAGAGGCTTTTAAAGAACGCATTGAGGCCCTCAGAGGCGGCGATGCATCGCTTGTGGAAGACACGCTGCAGGTGATGGCGCCCGAGGCTGAGAAATACGGCCTGCACGCCCTGCAGGTCGAGATGCAAAATCTGGCCGTAGAGGTGGGTTATCCCGACGACTACCGTCAGATTAAGAGTCTCTTGCAGGAGAGTGAAGCCATGTGCGAAATCGTCTTCAAGACCTTCACGTTGCCCATCCGCGCCATGCTCGATGCCATCGGTTTGGAGTATGAGCTGGAGTACCGCATGAAGTCGCCCTACAGCATTTGGCGCAAGATGCGCAACGACCACAAGACCTTCGACGACGTCTACGACCTCTTTGCCTCGCGCATCGTCTACAAGCCGCTGCCGCTGCCCGAGATGCAGCCTCTGGGCGACGTGAACCCCAAGGTGGAGCCCTTTATGGACGCCGAGATTCTCACCTGCTGGAGGATCTACAACATCATCCTCTCGCTCTACCGCATCCATCCCGACCGCATTAAGGATTGGGTCACGCATCCGAAGCCCTCAGGTTATCAGGCGCTTCAGCTCACGGTGATGGGCCCCGACTGCAACTGGATCGAGATGCAGATCCGCTCCGAGCGCATGAACTACGAAGCAGAGTACGGCGTGGCCGCACACTGGAAATACAAAGCAGAAACAAATAACTTATAACTCACGCAGATATGACACTTACCATTACTTCCGCAGGCGACACCATCCACGGTGTACTCGAGGGCCGTCTCGACACTGCCAGCTCGCAGCAGTTCTCCATCGACATGCAGCCTCTCCTGGAGGGAGCAGATAAACATATCGTCCTGGATTGTAACAAGTTGGAGTTCATCTCATCCAGCGGCCTCCGTCTCTTCCTCACGCTGCGCAAGGCCACGATTGCGAAGGGCGGCGACGTCACCATCACGGGCGTTTCTCCCGAGATCAAGCAGGTGTTCACCATCACCGGCTTCTATTCGCTCTTCCAGTTCGCCTGATTTTGTCAAAAAATCGGTTTTCGAAACGTGGAGAAATGCGCCTCGAAAATCGGATTTTCTGAAAACGTAACGGGCTGAAAGAGAGGCTTTTGATGATTTTGGAGGGCCTTCGTTCCCTCTTCCCTGATACCGCGCAGAGACCGCGCAGAGACCGAGCAGAGCCGCTGTTTGGTCTCTTTTTTGTAAAGAAATATGTAAGTTTTGGGTACAGTCTGCACGGAGGCTTCAGCGCCCCTCGAAGCGCTTGATGCGGACGCGGCTGTAGCGGTGCAGACGGATGAGGAAAACGATGAACGCGATGCTGATGGCCGCAGCAATGACGGCGGGCAGATCGTGGTTCATCATCAAGAGGCCGTCGTAGATGCCGTGCGCCACAATGGGTGCCAGCAGCACCATCGGGCCCAGACGCAGTTTCTTCCACTTGCTGCGCGCGAAATGTACTTTGCCGTAGTAATAGCCCATGAGCACGGCGAAAGCAAAATGTCCGGGCACGGAGAGCAGGCTGCGTGCTGCAGCCACCTGCATCCAGTCTTCTGCTGCATTGAAGAGATAGAGCACGTTTTCCAGTCCGGCAAAACCCATGCCGATGCAGACGGCGTAGACGATGGCGTCCATCCGCTCGTCGAAGTAGGGGTTGCTCTTGGCGATGCGCGTGAGAAACCACCATTTGCCCAGTTCCTCGGGAACGGCCGCAAGAAGAAACGCCGTAGCCCAGGCGTGCAGGGTGGATCCTTCGGGAACGAGCGCCCACAGAGGCAGATGCTCAATGCCTACACAGAGGAATGTGGACACAACGGCAGCGCCGCAGCCCATCATCGTGGCGTAGAGTATCCACCAGACGGGCTCAGGGTGTTTGCGGTCCTTCCAGCAGATATAGGCCACAAGAAGGATGGCGGGCATGATGCCCGCCATCACGATTTGAAACGATTCGTTGCGGAGAACGGAAATCGCTGTTTCTTGCATCCGTTACTTCTTGTCTTTCAGCAGGTCACGAATCTCCGTCAAAAGCTTTTCTTCAGCCGAAGGTTCGGGGGCGGGAGCAGGTGCAGCGGGCTCCTCTTCCTTCTTGGCTGTGAGGCGGGTGATGCCGCGCACGAGCAGGAAGACGCAGAAGGCGATGATGAGGAAGTCGATGCAGGCCTGACAGAAGGCGCCGTAGTTGATGGTGACGGGCTCCAGATCGGGGTTCAGGGGATTGACGGGCAACTCGTACTTGAGTTCGTCGAACTTGACGCCGCCGATGAGCCATCCGATGGGGGGCATGAGCACGTCGTTGACGACGCTGGCGACGATCTTGCCAAAGGCACCGCCGATGATTACGCCGACAGCCATGTCGACCACATTACCGCGCATGGCGAAGGCTTTAAAATCTTGAAGGAATCCACATTTTGCCATAGTTTTGAAATTTTGAGTTATTAAAATGTATGTTTAAGCGTTTTTTTTTGCCAAATGCAGTGCGAAATTAAAAAGAATTTCGTAATTTTGCAACAAAATAGGCCGGAAAAGTGCGAAAATACTATCTGTTTATCATTCTCGGGGCCGTTTTCGGGCTCTTGATGACAGCTTGTAAGAGTGCACACTATTGTAATTGCGGCTGATTTAGGGACAAGAGTCAAACACGTGAAATAAAACCGTATTATTAACCAAATTTTAAAACTATTAGAACTATGACAAGAGTTGCTATCAATGGTTTCGGCCGTATCGGCCGCCTGGCTTTCCGTCAGATGTTTGAGGCCGATGGTTACGAGGTAGTTGCTATCAACGACCTGACCAGCCCCAAGATGCTCGCTCACCTGCTGAAGTATGACACCGCTCAGGGCGGTTTCGCCGGCAAGTTCGGTGAGGGCAAGCACACCGTAGAGGCTACCGAGGACAGCATCATCGTTGACGGCAAGGAGATCAAGATCTCTGCCGAGAAGGATGCCGTAAACTGCCCTTGGAAGGCTAACAATGTTGACGTTGTGCTGGAGTGCACCGGTTTCTACACCAGCAAGGAGAAGGCTTCTGCCCACATCCAGGCAGGTGCCCGCAAGGTTGTGATTTCCGCTCCCGCCGGTAACGACCTCCCCACCATCGTTTACAATGTAAACCACAAGACTCTGACCAAGAACGATAACGTGATTTCTGCTGCCAGCTGCACCACCAACTGTCTGGCTCCCATGGCTGCTGCTCTGAATAACTACGCTCCCATCTGCAGCGGTATCATGAGCACCATCCACGCTTACACCGGCGACCAGATGATTCTCGACGGTCCTCAGCGTAAGGGTGATCTGCGCCGTTCTCGTGCAGGTGCTTGCAACATCGTTCCCAACAGCACCGGTGCTGCCAAGGCTATCGGCCTGGTTATCCCCGAGCTGAACGGCAAGCTGATCGGCAGCGCACAGCGCGTTCCGACTCCCACCGGTTCTACCACCATCCTGGTTGCCGTTGTCAAGGGTAAGGACATCACCAAGGAAGGCATCAACGCTGCCATGAAGGCTGCCGGCACCGAGAGCTTCGGTTACACCGAGGACGAGATCGTCAGCAGCGACATCATCGGCATGAAGTTCGGTTCTCTCTTCGACGCTACCCAGACCATGGTTAGCAAGATTGACGACGACACCTATCAGGTACAGGTTGTCAGCTGGTACGACAACGAGAACAGCTACACCAGCCAGATGGTTCGCACCATTAAGTACTTCTCTGAGAACTGCTAATTGTTCGATTTGATTACCATCCTGGGGCCCACAGCCTCGGGAAAGACCACTTTCGCCGCCCATTTGGCCCAGCGCCTTAGGGGCGGCGAAATCATTTCCGCCGATTCACGCATGGTGTATCGGGGGATGACGATCGGTACGGGCAAAGATCTCGACGACTACGTCCTGCGCGATACGGACGGCGGGGAGGTGCACGTGCCGTATCACCTTATAGATATATGCGAGGCCGGATACCGCTTCAACGTCTACGAGTTTCAGTGTGCCTTCCAGAATGCCTACATGGACATCAAGGCGCGCGGAGGCATCCCCATTCTCTGCGGCGGCACGGGGCTCTATATCGAGAGCGTGCTGAAGAGTTATGAGCTGGGCAGTGTGAAGTTCCCCGAGAGGAATTCCCTGACCATAGGGCTTCGCATCGACCGTGACTTGCGGCGCCAAAAAATCACGGAGCGTCTCCACGCGCGTCTTGAAGAAGGTATGGTGGAGGAGGTGAGAGGCCTGCTCGAAAAGTTGCCCGCAGAGCGTCTGATACGCTACGGGCTGGAATACAAATACGTGACGGAATACTGCATCGGCGAGTTGAGCTACGACGAGATGGTGCGCCGTCTGGAGATCGCCATTCACCAGTTTGCCAAGAGGCAGATGACCTGGTTCAGAGGCATGGAGGAGCGTCGCGGCGTGCCCATACACTGGATTGATGCCACGCTGCCGATGGAAGAGAAGGTGGAGGAGGTCGTTTCGCTCTGGGAAGGCGTTAACCGATTCGGTTGATTTCTTCGAGAGCGGGTATATTGATCAGTTTTATTTTCTTGCCGTCGATGGCCACGATTCTCTCTTTGGCAAACGTCGAGAGCGTTCGGATGGCGTTGGAGGTGGTCATGTTGGACAGATTGGCCAGATCTTCGCGCGAAAGATACAGCGACAGCGTGCATCCGTCTTCTTCGAGGCCGTAGTTGTCGCGCAGGAAAATGAGGCTTTCGGCCAGACGGCCGTTCATGTGTTTCTGCGTGAGGTTGACGGTGCGTGCATCGGCCTGTCCGAGCGCCATGGCCAGACGGCGCACAAAGAAGAGGCCCACTTTGGCGTTCTCCTCCATGTATTTTTTGATGAGGCGGAGCGGCATCATCGCTACGATGGAAGGCTCGAACGCTGCGGCCTCCGTGACGAAAGGTTCTCCGGCAAGAGCGGCACGATAGCCGAAATATTCCACCGCATTGGCCACACGCATAATTTGCTGACGGCCGCTGGCGCCCTGCTTCGAAATCTTCACTTTGCCCTGCAGGAGGCAGTAGAGTGTGTCGGGCATGTCGCCCTCGCCGTAGAAGACTTCGTTTTTCTTAAAAGAGCGCACGTGAATGTTCTTTTTGAGCTCTTCCTGCTGACTGACAGACAAAGCAGCGAAAAATTCGCCCATACAACCGAGAACTTTCTCGAGTTCTATCTGTCTTTTGCTCATTTTTACCTTAAAAAATATGTTTTATGACACAAAAGTAATAAATTCTTGGTTAACGACCAAATTTCTTTTGGAGAAAAAGTGTAAATTTGGGGACGAAACAGTAAAATATTTAAACTATAGAACATTAACTTATGAGTTATTTGCGTTTTGACAAGACTCTGATGACGAACTTGGAGGAGTCTCTCCCGAAGGAGATTCTGAGAAGCAATCGCAGCGGAGCCTATTCGTGTTCGACGATTGTCGACTGCAACACCCGCAAGTATCATGGCCTGTTAGTGGTGCCGGTGCCGGAGCTGGACGATGAGAATCACGTGCTGCTCTCTTCTCTGGACGCCACGGTCATACAGCATGGTGCTGAGTTTAACCTGGGATTGCATAAATACAGCGGTGACAACTTCGCTCCCCGAGGTCACAAGTACATCAGAGAATTCGATTCTCTCCAGGTGCCCACCACGCTCTACAGAGTGGGCGGCGTGATCCTCAAGAGAGAGCAGATGTTTCAGCATTTCGAGAACCGCATCATCATCCGTTACACCCTGGTCGACGGCCATTCGGAGACGACGCTGCGCCTGCAGCCCTTCCTGGCGTTCCGTTCGGTGAGAGAATACACCCACGAGAACTATGCTGCCAACCGTGAATACGAAGGCTGCGAGAACGGCATCTCCTGCTGTCTCTACGCCGGATATCCCAGGCTCTATATGCAGGTGAACAAGGACAACGAGTTCGTCTACCGTCCCGACTGGTATCACGGCGTGGAGTATCCCAAAGAGCAGGAGCGCGGCTACGCCTCCAACGAGGATCTCTACGTGCCCGGCTACTTTGAGTTTAAGATTCAGAAGGGCGAGAGCGTGGTCTTCTCTGCCGGATTGAGCGAAATCGAGACCGCCAAGCTGGCGGAGCTGGCCGACTTCGAGGTGAAGATCCGCACGCCTCGCGACAACTTCTACAACACGCTGGTCAACAGCGCCCATCAGTTCATTGTTCACCGCACGACGGAGGACTATGTGCTGGCCGGTTATCCTTGGTTCAAGTGTCGCGCCAGAGACATGTTCATCTCTCTGCCCGGTCTGACGCTGACCAACAACGAGGTGGATAAGTACGAGGCTGTGATGAAGACCGCCCAGAAGGGTCTCAAGGCCTACATGAAGGGTAAGGTGCTTGCGGTCAACATTCAGGAGATCGACATGCCCGACGTGATGCTCTGGGCCGTGTGGTGTATCCAGCAGTACGGCCGTCTGGTGAGCATGGACAAGTGTATCAAACACTACGGCAAGCTCCTTCAGGAGATGGTGGAGTTTATCCGCACCGAAAAGCATCCCAATATCGAGGTGAAGGAGAACGGCCTGCTGTATATTGAGGGCAAGGAGAAAGCCATGACCTGGATGAACAGCACGTCGAACGGACGTCCCATCGTGCCGCGTACGGGTTATGTGGTTGAGATTAACGCCCTGTGGTACAACGCCCTGATGTTCTCCGTCGACGTCTGCAAGAAGATCGGCGACGAGAAGACGGCCGAGATGCTCTCCGAAGCTGCAGCTCAGGTGGCAGAAAGCTTCGTGGAGGTGTTCTGGAACGAGCACGGTTATCTCTGCGACTACGCCGTGGACGGCTATCGCGACTATCTGGTGCGTCCCAACATGATCTTTGCCGCTGCGCTGGAGTATTCTCCTCTGGACAAGAAGCAGCGCAAGAGTGTGGTGGACTTCTGCACGAGGGAGTTGCTTACGCCGAAGGGCCTGCGTTCGCTCTCGCCCAAGTCGAGCGGCTACAACCCCATGTATGTCGGTCCTCAGGTGCAGCGCGACTACGCCTACCATCAGGGCACGGCGTGGCCCTGGTTGGCCGGTTTCTATATGGAGGCCTGTCTGAAGATCTACGGACAGAGCAAGGTGGGCTATGTGGACCGCTTGCTGGTGGGTTACGAAGAGGAACTCTTCTACCACTGCATCGGCACCTTCCCCGAGCTCTTCGACGGCAATCCGCCTTTCTCCGGACGCGGCGCCATTTCGTTTGCCATGAACGTGGCCGAAATCATGAGAGTAGTGAAGCTTTTGGATCAGTACAATGAATATTAATAAGGGAGGAACGCAAGAATGAAAGTACTAATGTTCGGTTGGGAGTTTCCTCCAAAAATTTACGGAGGACTCGCTGTTGCCAGTTACGGCATCACCAAAGGTCTGAGCCTGCAGGGCGACGTGCAGACGACGTTTTGTCTGCCCAAGCCCACGGGTGAGGAAGAAAAGTTCTTGAACATCATCAATATGAGTCAGGTGCCCGTAGTGTGGCGCGATAAGAACTACGACGACATCCGCGACCGCTTCGTCGGTCACACGGCTGTGGACTACTATCGCTTCCGTGACCACCTGTACGCAGATTTCAACTACCTGCAGGGGCTCGACGATTTGGGTTGCATCCAGTTCGCCGGCGGCTATCCCGGCAATCTGCATGAGGAGATCAACAACTTCAGCATCATCGCCGGTGTGTTGGCCCGCAGCGAAGACTTCGATCTTATCCATGCCCACGACTGGCTGACTTATCCGGCCGGCGTGCATGCCAAGATGGTGAGCGGCAAGCCTCTGTGCATCCATGTGCACGCTACGGATTTTGACCGCAGTCGCGGCAAGGTGAACCCCACGGTGTACGGCATAGAGAAGAACGGTATGGATCACGCCGACTGCATCATGTGCGTGAGTGAACTGACGCGTCAGACCGTCATCAATCAGTATCATCAGGACCCGAAGAAGTGTGTGGCCATGCACAATGCCGTCTATCCGCTTTCGGAGGAGTATCAGGCCATCGTGCCCAACAAGACGCCCGATGAGAAGGTGGTGACCTTCCTGGGTCGTATCACGATGCAGAAGGGCCCCGAATATTTCGTCGAGGCGGCAGCAAAGGTACTCCAGCGTACGCACAACATACGTTTCTGTATGGCCGGCAGCGGCGACATGATGAACGCCATGATCCGTATGGCTGCAGAGCGAGGCATTGCCGACCGTTTCCACTTCCCCGGATTCCGTCTCGGAGCCTTTCGGCATCGCTCCTCTGGAGGCCATGCAGTGCGGCTGTCCGTGTATCATCTCCAAGCAGTCGGGTTGCGGCGAGATTCTGAGCAACGTCATCAAAGTGGACTACTGGGATATCGACGCTATGGCGGACGCCATCTACAGCATCTGCACCAACGACAGTCTCTATCAGTATCTTTCTGAGGAAGGTCTTAAGGAGGTTGATCAGATTACCTGGGAGAAAGTAGGACTGAGAATACGTGAATGTTACAACCAGCTCACCGGCCGTGGATGGTTTGACAATTGGGAATATTTACAGGCCGTGAAAAACATCAAGTAAACAACTTTAAAATCTAATAAGACAATGAAACAGATTTGTTTGTATTTCGAGATACATCAGCCCATCCACTTGAAGAGGTATCGCTTCTTCGACATCGGCAAGGATCATTACTACTACGATGACTACGAGAACGAGCGCGCCATTCAGGAGACTTCGCGCAACAGTTACATCCCCGCACTTACCGCCATGCTTGATATGGCGAAGAAGGACGAGGGCTTCAAGGTGGCTTTCTCTCTGTCCGGCACCGCCATCGAGATGTTGGAGCAGTACGCCCCCGAGGTGATTGACCTTCTGCAGCAGTTGGCCGAGACGAAGTGCGTGGAGTTCCTTGCAGAGCCCTACAGCCACGGTCTGGCTTCCATCGGCAATGAGGAGAGCTTCCGTGAGGAGGTTCAGCGTCAGGCCAAGAAGATGCACGAACTCTTCGGCCAGACCCCCAAGGTGGTGCGCAACTCCTCGCTGATTTATTCGGACGAGATTGGCGCCGTTTGTGCCGATATGGGCTTCAAGGGTATGATAGCAGAGGGTGCCAAGCACATCCTCGGCTGGAAGAGCCCTCACTATGTGTACAGTTGCGCCCAGGACAACCGTCTGAGTCTTTTGATGCGCGACTACAACCTCTCCGACGACATCTCCCTGCGCTTCGGTTCTCAGCCCATCACCGCCGACACCTATTGCGATTGGATTGCCGGACTGCCTGAAGGTGAGGATGTGATCAACATCTTTATGGAGCTGGTAGCGTTGGGTATTTTCCAGCCTCTGAGCACCGGCATTCTGGAGTTCTTCAAGGCCTTGCCCGCTTGTGCCCGTGCCCGCGGTCTTCAGTTTGCAACGCCCAGTGAGATTATCGCCAAGCACAAGGCTGTGGCTCCGATGGAGTGTGTCTATCCCGTCAGCTGGAACGATGAGGAGCGCGACACCAGTTGCTGGCTCGGCAACACCATGCAGCGTGAGGCTTTTGCCAAGCTCTACGACGAGAAGGTTGTCGGCCGCATCCTGGCCTGCAAGGACCGTCGCATCAAGGCCGACTGGGATCGTCTGCAGGCATCCAACAACTTCCGCTTCATGACCACGAAGCCCGCTTCTGCCAACCTCTATCGCGGCATTTACGAGAACGCCTTCGATGCCTTCACCAACTACATGAACATCCTGGGCGACTTCCTCAAGAGAGTGCGTGACCTCTTCTCCGATCAGGTGGAGAACGATGAGCTCAACGCCCTCTACACACAGATCACCAATCTCGGTGAGGAACTCAGTGTGAAGGAGAACGAAGTCAGCCGTCTGAGAGCTCGTCTGGAGAAGTATGAGGCTAAGGAGAAGGCCGAAGCCGCTGCTGAAGAAAAACCTGCAGCAAAACCCGCGGCAAAGAAGCCCGCGGCAAAACCTGCAGCCAAGAAGACCGAGGCTAAGAAAAAGTAAGTGTCATCACGTTCCGCGTGGATTCGTCCACGCGGAAACGGTCGTCAATTTCGTGGTCCACTACCCAGACGATTCTTCCGTCAGAGGTGTGGGCCACGACACTTTTTTTGCGTTCGAGCAGATTGACGCCACGCTCGGCTAGAAAGTCGTTGACGAGTTTGCTGCCGCTCTTCATGCCGAACGGACGGAAGCGGTCGCCCGGACGCACGCGTCGGAAATGCAGCGGGCCGTTCACTTTGTCTGCGTCCACGCGAAAGGATTCTGTGCGTACGGCTCTGACCTGTTCAAAGGCAATGGCCCCACCTGATTTGATCAGATGATGAGTCTGTGATTGCCATTGGCGCGTCTCCTTGCCCTGATAGCGGGCGATGTCCAAAATCTGTGTGCGGTTGAATCCCAGCGGAGAAAGCAGATGGAATAGGGCAGAGGCCTCAGTGGCCTTGAGCTCGCTTTTGACATTCTCTGCCAAGCGGCACAGGTGTTCACGCACTTGAGGGTTGAACTGTTCCATCATCGGGAGCAGATCGAGGCGGATGCGGTTACGCAGCGCTTCACGCTCGTTGTTGGTAGAGTCTGTGACATAGTCTTGATGCTCCTCTTCCA
>ONSH01000096.1 GCA_900320435.1 uncultured Prevotellaceae bacterium | reverse complement strand
CCGCAGATGAAATCCACCGTGCCGTGGATGTTGCAACCGCAGAGGTAGGTGGTGCCGCCGCTGTTGGTGACGTAGGTGTCCTGATTGCTCAGGAGGGTGACGCGCCGGAGCATGTTGCCCCGACACTGCTGCTCGCGCAAGGCCACGGCGCGCACGGCAAAAGCGCCGGGCTCGCTGCGGTAGTTAGACCAGAGCGTGAGGTCCTGAAGATAGGTGCTGTCGGCTCCCCGGGCAAAAAGCGTGGCGGTGACGGAGATGCCCTCGTGAAGCGGACGCGACTCGACGACGCTGGTCTCGGGATCCTCGCCGCAGATGCTGGTGTTGGGCGCCGTGAGCAGCGTCATCGGCGAGGGCACAGTCAAATCCTCCCCGCCGTCCTTCACCCGGAGGGGCGTGCCGTCGCCCTCGCTCAGATGGCGGCCCGCCATGATGAAGATGCGGAAGCGGCGACGCTTGTCGGGACGGGCGTTGGCGGCATGCACCGCCTCCGTGAAGCTGCCGTCGGCGGGCACGATGAAGTCATAGAGAAAACGTGAAGGGACAACATCCGATGCTGTCCCATTCACGGTAAACAGGCTCGCCAGGAGCGCTATAAGAAAACTCCGGCGCACGCTCAGTCGTCGATGCGCACGAAGTTGCCCTGCTTGTCGAACTGCAGATCGACGTCGTTGGAGAGCTCGATGTCGTAACCGGCGGCGTTGCGCTCGATCTTGACAAATTAAAAGGTTAAACATAAAACTCGTTGCAAAAATACATTTTTTCGGGGAAACGGAAAAGAAAACGGCGGAAAAAACATAAAATCCGCGGAAAAAGTCGCCGTTTTGCGCTTTTATTCGTATCTTTGTCACGAATATACGTATATATAAGGTGTCATCCGACCCCAAAAACACACACAACGCTATGAAAAAGACCGTTTTGCTCCTCGTGAGTTTCTGCGCCATCGCCGCAACGCTGCGCGCACAGATCGACGTGACCGCACAGTATCTCCAGAACGCCTCCTTCGAGCAGCCTCTGGCCTCCAGCCTCCCCGTCGACGGCACGCGCGGCGCAGGCAACGTGGGCACGGGACTGACGGGATGGACCGTGACGGGCGTCTACGGCGTGAGCGACATCATGACCGCCGCCGCAACAGCCACCGACAACAATCTGGGCGCTCCCGGTGCCGCCAGCGACGGGGTGCAGATGTACTACATCCGCCACGCCTGGACCAACGGCAGCGCTTCGGTGAAGCAGACGGTGACGCTGCCGGCCGCCAAATACCGCCTGACGGTGGACAGCAAGAGCGCCACACCGGGCACCTCCAGCAGCGGCCGGCTCGTGGCCGCAAGCGAGAACACCGTCATCACCATGAACTCGGGCAGCATCCCCGCACAGTGGACCACGCTCAGCGTGGAATTCACGCTGACGGAAGAGACAAATGTCTCCCTGGGCTTTGAGTTCAACTGGATCAACAGCGCCGGCGCCAGCTTCCTGCTGGACAACGTGCGCCTCTTCGACATCACCGGCGAGACACCCGACCCCGACCCCACGGAGACCGACGTGGATTCGCCCACGGAGGGCAAGATCGACGACGCCTTCGTGCCCGAAGACGAGATGATGAAAGACCTCCTGAAGATGCTGGCAGGGTTCACCCCCTACATGAAGAACTACTGGTTCCAGTGCGCCTCGCCCAACAGCAAGGGCGAGAGCTGCGGCTTCTTCTACAACACGGAAAACGGCAACACCCCCTCGTGCCCCAACGGCGAGAAGGGCGTGCGTCCGAACGCCGACCTCTCGATGATTGCCGCCTTCCTGGTGAAATACGCCAAACCCGAAGGCATCAGCCTGCCCTCGGGCATCACGTACGACCTGTTGGAGGAATACGCCATGAAGAGTCTGGTCTATGCCTACTCCACCCACAAGGCCAACAAGCTGAAGGTGTGCTCAGGCAATAACTATTGGGGCTCCACCTCCACCAGCGATGCCGTTTGGGAGAGCAGCCTCTGGGCCATGTCGGTGGCCTATTCCGCCTTCTTCCAGTGGGACAAGCTCACGCAGGATCAGAAGGGCTACATATACGCTCTGCTGAAGGCCGAATGCAACTATGAGCTCTATCGCAGCGTACCCACGGGCTACGCCGGCGACACAAAGGCTGAGGAAAACGGATGGGAAACCGACGTGCTGGCCGCCGCGCTGGGTCTGTTCCCCGACGACCCGTTGGCAGAACAGTGGTTTGAGCGTATGCGCCTCTTCGCCGTCAACAGCTACTCCCACGGCGACGACGCCGCCCGCACGGACGAGGTCGATCTGTGGTACGATCACACCACATGGGCCGATCTCTACAAAGGCAACAACCTCTACAGCGACTGGACGCTGCAGAACCACGACCTCTTCCACACCTCCTACCAGAACGTCGTGATGCAGGAGCTGGGCGAAGCCGCTCTGGCGCTGAAGCTGTTCCAGGGCGCCAACCAGCAGTGGCACTCCGCCGCCCTGCAGCACAACAACCAGGAAGTGATGGACAACGTGCTCAACTGGCTGGCTCTGGCCGACGGCGAACTGGCCATGCCCAACGGCAACGACTGGAGCCTGTTCCTCTACGACCAGATTACCTCCTACTCCACCCAGGCCTGCTTCCAGCGCGACGCCAACGCCCTGCTGCTGGAGAATCTGGCCTACAAGCAGATCAAGGCCCGCCAGACGACCTCCGACGGCTCGTGGCTGCTGCGTCCCGACGTGGCTGCACGCCGCATGGGCGTGGAGGCGCACCGTGTGATGATGACCTACCTGATGCACCTCATGATGCCCACCACCGGCATGACGCCGCCCACGTGGAAGGAATTCCGCGAGGCCCACGCCGAGGCAAAGATATTCCCCTGTCAGAACGTCGTGCGCGGCTACAGCCCCTCGCGCTTCACCTGCTTCTCGTGGAGCACGGGTCTGAAGAGCTACACCGGCTACTTCGCCGCCGATAAGGCCGACAAGAACAAGATCGTGGTGCCCTATCGCGCCAACAACTCGGGCAACATCACCGGATGGTATGAAGTCAGCGGCAAAAGCACCGACGCCACCCCCGTCGTCTCGGGCATCTACCAGCTCGAGGGCAACGCCTGGGTGATGAACGGCGAGCTCTCCGTGAACGGCGGCGCTCTGGACAACCGCTTCGCCCTCTACTCCACGCCCGGCAACGCCTTCATCTATCTGGACTACGTGACCGCCAACAGCGCCTGCACCGTCACCGCCGAGAAGGGCGGTCTGCTGGCCATCTCCACCGACGAACTGACCAAACTCAAGCGCACCCTCTACTACGAAGACGGCGGCGAGATCACCTGGAAGCAGCGCGACGGCAGCCAGCAGCTGACCTTCAGCTCCGACTGGGTGAACATCGACAACGAGCTGGCCGTCATCGGCCACAACGGCAAGAAGATGGCCTTCGCCGACAGAGGCGCCAACAACAGCATCTACACCTCGAAGCTCTACCCCATGTACAGCAACAGCCCGCGCAGCGTCTCGGCCGGCAGCGTGGTGGACGCACGCAACCTCGTGTATTACAGCAACATCAACGCCGAAGACACCAAGGCCACAGCCCAGCAGCAGGAGCTGCTGCGCCCGCTGCTGCCCGAAGGCTGGAACGGCATCATCACCCCCGATCCCGAAGGCATCTACTATGTGCTCATCTCCAACTTCAAGGGCCAGAAGGAGGCCAACATCACGGGCATCAGCATCAAGGACTTCGCCGCTCCCGTGTTCAAGGAAGAGACCAGCATCAACGGCAGCAAGGCTTCGGTGAAACTCTCGCTGGAGCAGAACAACAGCTTCGCACAGCCCCTGCAGATCTTCATCGCCGGCAGCAACGTGAAGGCCGTACTGACGGAGCCTAGAGTGGCCTACGTGCAGGCCAACGCCGCCACGACCGTCACCCTCTGGGGCATGCCCGGCAATCTGACCCGCGTCAAGCGCGAGATGAGCCTCACGCCCGGAGAATGCGTCAAGGTCGAGTTGACCGGCAGCGGCTTCGACGTAACCTACACCTCGTGGCCCAAAAAGGACTACAGCCAGGACACCGACATGACCGAGTGGATCGTGAATCCCCGTTTCGAGGGCAACAGCAAGAGCGGCTGGACCGTGACGAAGGCCGACTATAACGAAGCCACCAACTACAACGAGCAGGAATTCTGGAACAACAGCTCCTTTTCGTGCAAGCAGACGGTGACGGGTCTGCCCAAAGGGCGCTACCGCCTCAGCTGTCAGGGCTACTACCGCGCCGGCAGCAACACGGCTGCGGCTTCAGCCCACGCCGCCGGCACGGAGGCCCTCAACGCCCGTCTCTTCGCCACGCCCGGCATCCGCGACAGGCAGCAGACCCCGCTCCTGAGCGTCTTCGCCGAAGCCGGCACGATGGGGTTTCTCGGCGTGAGCACCTCCCAGGGCTACGTGCCCAACAACATGGAGCAGGCTTCGCAGTATTTCTGCGACGGACGCTACGCCGACAACAGCGTGGAGTTTAGCGTCGAGGAAAGCGAGAGCGTGGAGCTCGGCATCGACAAAGCCGCGAAAATCAACGACGACTGGACCATCTTCACGGGCTTCAAACTGGTGCGCATAGGCGACGCCACGAAAGTCAGTAGTGCCCGGACGACCACGAACAACGCACAGACGAAAGACGGCAAATACATGAAGGGACAGCGACTGGTCATCGTCAAAGGCGGCAGAAGCTACGACGCCGCAGGCCATCTGCTCGACTGAAACCGGAATACATGATCGACCGCGCGACCATAGCGAAAATCAACGAGGCGGCACAAATCTACGATGTCGTCTCGGAATTCGTCAACCTCAAGAAGTCCGGCTCGGGCTGGAAGGGGCTCTGCCCGTTTCACGACGACCGCTCCCCCTCGTTCACCGTGTCGCCCGCACGCAACACCTGCCGCTGCTGGGCCTGCGGCGAA
>ONSH01000094.1 GCA_900320435.1 uncultured Prevotellaceae bacterium | reverse complement strand
CCTTGAGGGTGTGCTCAAGGAGGACTTTGTGCGCCTGCCCTACACCGAGGGCATCCGCATCCTGCAGGAGGCTAAGAAGAACGGCAAGAAGTTCGAGTTCCCCTGCGAGTGGGGCGACGATCTGGCCAGCGAGCACGAGCGCTACCTCGTGGAGGAGCACTTCAAGAAGCCCGTCATCATGACGGACTATCCACGCGCCTTCAAGTCGTTCTATATGAAGCAAAACGCGGAGACTCCCGACGGCGGTTCCGTGGGCTACAAGGGCGCTGTGGCTCCCGGTCCCACGATGCAGGGCACCGACGTGCTCTTCCCCTCCATCGGTGAGATCATCGGCGGCTCGGTGCGTGAGGAGAGCTACGAGAAGCTGCTCGGCGAGGTGGAGCGTCGTCAGATGGACCTGACGCACCTCACCTGGTACCTCGACACGCGCAAGTACGGCTCCTGCCCTCATGCCGGCTTCGGCCTGGGCTTCGAGCGTCTGATCCTGTTTGTCACCGGCATGCAGAACATTCGCGACGTGATTCCCTTCCCCCGCACTCCGGGCAACGCCCAGTTCTAAGGCGCAGGGATTCGATATAACCAAAGCAGGCCTCCGAACTCGGGGGCCTGCTTTTATGGTTACAGGACGATGTAAAATAATAAAATGATGATTTTCGTAAAAAAATATAGGTGGTTTTAAGAAAATAAAAAAATAATAGGTACATTTGCAATAAATCTGTTCCAATGAGGACACGATAGGATAGTCAGACAAATAATAATAACCGAATATCATGAAAAAAACGCTGATGACATTTATCCTGGTCATTATAGCCGCAGGCGTGAGTGCCCAAATGACGTTTACCTTTAACGGTGTAACCTATGGCGATGTTGCCGAACGCGATAGCAAAGGATTCACTACCGTGACCTTACCCGCCGGCACCGGTCTCAGCGGACTCATCACCGCCGTGAGTGTGGACGGCACGCCCGTGAGTGCTTCGCAGGTGACGCCCAATCCTACCACCACAAAGATCAACTACGGGGAACTCAAGGTGTTCACCTACGATAACAGGGCCTACGGCTTCCTTTTCGAGGAGGACGTGTGGTTTTGCGGTGTGTTCTTCTCCGACTGTCACATCAATCAGGGCAGCGGTCACGACGGCACTTCCGCTGCGGATATGACCACCATCATGACCAACATCCTCAATATGGGTAAGGACGGCAGCAAGAAGGTCAACTTTACCACTGCGGGCGCCACAAACCTTATTCCCAAGACGAGCATCGTATTTTGCACCGGCGACCTGGACCAGGACAAGGGTAATGATTCCAACGACGGAAAGCATACCGCATTTCTTAATTGTACAGCCGAGTTGGCAAAAGCCGCCGGCATCCCGTTTATCTTCATAGCAGGCAATCACGATTTCACGCCCGACTATTGGACGGGTCAGGACGGTGATGCCGGTGTGACCTATGGCAGTACGGGCGGTGCCAATGCCGATGCACAGACGATATCTGCCATTACTTCAAACAACACTTACTGGAACAATGCCGGTGTGTTCGACGAGAATATCTCCTATTTCACATCGGGCAACAACTACGGCTTCGAACCCAGTCATTTCACATTCAAGTTCAAGGATGTCCGTTTCTATTGTGCCAACAACTATTGGTTCCAGAAACCCTATAAGAAGCCGGGACTCCTTTCGAGTGCCACTTATTACGCCCCCGATCCCATCGTCAACAATCTGAATGCCTTCGTTGAGAGTCATGCCGATGAGGCCAGTGTATGGATGCAACATTATCCGTGGCTTGCGGGCAGCGACTGCAACCGCTGGTGGCTCGACCAGAATGATGTGGGCAAATACAAGACGTCCAGCAACAGTTCCCTCTACGGTTCCGGCACCTCCGGCATCGCTTATAATGATGCCACGTCGGCCAACACGCTGAAGAAAGACCCTCTGTCTGCCATCATGATGAAGGCGGCAGGTCGGGTGGACGGCAAGGTGCAGCATTTCTCCGGCCACTACCACCGCTTTGATGACAGGACCTACACTTCGACCGTGAACGGAAGCAATATGGTGCACGACTACACCGTGGCAGCTCCGGGCAATCCCAGCCAGTCCAACAATGCCTTCGTCGTCCTCTTCAAGCGCGGCGAAGGGGTGAAGGAGGTGATTCAGACTCAATTTTAATCTGCATTGCTGACAGAACATAAAAAAGAACGAAGACGATGAAACTCAGATATTATATTCTCGCAGCTGTCGTGCTGACAGGTTTTGCCGGTAATGTTTTGGCACAGAGAGACATCACCGGCCGTTATATCACCAACGCCACATTGGCCAACGGAACTGCTGGTTGGACCGTAAGCAACTTCAATGCGCCGCAACGCGGCAACAACACTGTGGGTTATGCCTCTGAAGCATACGCAGGATGGGGCAACCTGGATATCACCTCCTACTCGCTGAAACAGAATATCACTCTTCCTCAGGGAAGTTATCGCCTGGTGAACTACTCTTTCTTCCGCCAAGGGCTCAGATACAATACTAACCCTGATAAATCGCTGGCCTATCTGAAGGCCGGCAGTCAGCGGGTTGCCATCAAGACGCTGGGCAGCGTCAGCGGCATTCCCACAGCCGGAGACAACGGAGGTTATGCCAATTCACAGGCTGACGGTGCCAATTGCTTCGACTCCAAGATGTACCGCAACGTTGTAGAATTCAATATTGATGCTGACAACACCACCATTGAGATTGGCATTGAGGGTACCTTCGACCTGAAGCAGTCGTGGTGTATTGCAGGCATGTTCGAACTGTTCGATCTGAATGATGCCGCCTCAGTCAGTTCACCTACAGACGTTACTTATGCCATTACCAATCCGGGATTTGAATACCGTAACCTTACGGGATGGACTTCCAATGGCATAGTGTACCAAGACAACAATTGGAACTCCAAGGTCGGCACAGGGTTTGTTGAGAAATGGCAGAGTAGCGCCGGTCTGGCCAATGCCACGCTCACACAACAGCTTACAGGCTTGCCTAACGGACTTTATGAGCTTTCGGTTTACGGTCACAACATAAACCAGAACAGCGGTGATGCTCCCTCTGCAGGCTTCTTCCTTACCGCCGGCTCGGCGGAGACAGAGATTGGCGCTTTTGGACAATACAGGGTACGTGCCACCGTCACCGACGGTTCCCTGCAGATCGGCTTGAAACTTGACGGTTGTACCGGCAACTGGATTGCTGCGGACCGTTTCTCTCTGCTCTTTTACGGCGACCCCGACGCTGCACTCAGAGAATTGCTCGAAGGCTATATCACAGAGGCGGAAACACTTCTGGCAAGCAGCGATGCCAATTTACTCAGCACATCTCAGAGGGCAGACCTGCAACAGGCCATCGACAATGCAAAAGCAGCCACCGGTGACAATCTCAGCGAGAGTGTAGATGCCATTTCTGATGCCATACAGACGGCACGCCAGCAGATACAGGATGTCAAAGACAACCGTGTCCGGATGTTGGAGGCCCTTCAGCGCTTTGAGACCGACTACAATCTGGCCGACGGCACCGACTATCGTCGCCTGACGATGAGCGCGAAAGCCTGGACCGACTTGCTTTCTGCCGTCAATGCCGTGACAACGGCCCTCGATGATGCATCGCAGGCAAGCGATTATGGAACGCTGAAAGACGAACTTGTCGCGCAGATGGATGCTACCGACGCGTCTCTCCGCCTCTTCAGGAGCTACAAGGCGATGGTGGACGGCACGACGGCGCTGGGCATCGCCGGCGGCTACGGCACCAACCGCCACATGGCCTCGGATGCCACGCAGGAGACGGCTATTGCGGCGCTCAACACCGCCTTCACCACTTACGCCGCCACGCAGGCAGCCGATTTTGACGTCTCTGCCTTTCTGGGTGCGAACCTCGACTTCAGCGCTGCTGAGGGCGAGCTGCTCAACGGCGACAACAGCAACAACATTCGCGCCGTCACGGGTTGGGATGTATCGTATGCCGATGCTGACACTTGGACCGTCGTTCAGACGCACCAGGGGGACAACGACGGGAAACTCTATATGCGCAAGAATTGGGGCTCTGCCGCCACGTCGCTTTCGGTCAGCAAGTTGAAGATGCTGCCTGTCGGCAAGTATCGTCTTTCCGTCCTGTGGAACAGCAATTTGGCCAACATGACCAACCGCTCTGCCTACAGGCTGGGCGAAGCTGCCACCGCAATTGGCGAGGCTACAAGCGGGGCAAAGACGTTGTCCTATGAATTTGAAGTGACGGAGAGTGCCACGCCCTTCGACCTCATCCTCGGCTTCCAAAAGACCGGCTCCGGCAATGCTCCCGCTCAGTTGGTAGTCGACGATGTGCGCCTCGTCCACATTTATACGGTACCCACGGACATAGATGTCGTCATCCCCGGGGACAGGGCATTGAAGGACGGCAAACGCCTGGAGAATGGTCGCATAGTGATAGTAAAGAACGGCATTAAATATCGCACCAACGGACAGATCGTTAAATAACGGATACACAGTAAATGCAGCAGGCCTCCGATTCCGAGGGCCTGCTGTTGTTTTCTGTCCTTTTCATCGGGCGCTTCGTGCGCTGATCTTTTTTCCTTCTTTGCTCCAAGTTAATATCCAGCTGCCTTTGCGGCTGGTGATGGTGTTGCCCGATACGCCGACGATCTCGCCGACATTCGGGACGCTCATCGTCTTGAGCGTTTTGCCCTTGGCGTCGCAGATGTAGTAGAAGGAGTAGCGCTTCGCCACGAAGAAATCCGAGCCCCATCCCATGACCTCTCCTACACTGCTGCGTGCGAGTCCGCCAATCTTCTTGCCCTGATCGTCGTAGACGTAATACCAGTTTTTGGTCTCCTCGATGTACGAGATCTGCTGTCGCTGTGCCTGCGCAGCCATTGTCGCCGACAGCAGCAGGATGGTGAACAGTTGTTTCATGGTCTCTGTATTATTGCGGAAATCTTGTTTACAGACGCAAAGATAGCACTTTTGTCAGAATTATCAAAAAATGATTATCAAAAAATGATAAAATTCTTTTGGACAGAGGACGCACGGACTTCTCTCGCCCTTCTCTCGCCTTTGGCAAACCCTAGGCAAGCCCAAAGGGTTTGCTTGGACTTGCGAAGGGTATGCCTAGGGTATGCGAAGGGTTTGC
>ONSH01000065.1 GCA_900320435.1 uncultured Prevotellaceae bacterium | reverse complement strand
CCCGACGTGTTCAACACACTGCTGCAGGTGCTCGACGACGGCCGTCTGACCGACTCCAAGGGCCGCACCGTCAACTTCAAGAACACGCTCATCATCATGACCTCCAACTACACGCGTGAGCAGCTCTTCCAGACCGTGCGTCCGGAGTTCCTCAACCGTGTGGACGACATCATCACCTTCGAGTCGCTCAGCCGCGACCAGGTGAAGGCCATTGTCCGCCTGCAGCTGGCCACGCTCAAGAAGCGCATGGACGAGAGCCAGATCACTCTGGAGGTGCCCGAGGCCGTGACAGACTTCCTGGCCGAGAAGGGCTACGACCCCGACTTCGGAGCGCGTCCCGTCAAGAGAGCGCTGCAGCACTATCTGCTCAACGATCTCTCGAAAGCGCTGCTCTCGGGCAGTGTGGACAAGACGCGACCCGTCAAGGTCAGCGTGGCTTCCGACGAAGCCCTTGCCTTCAGCAATTAACGGATAAAGAGCATCTCGCGATACTTGGGCAGAGGCCAAAGCTCGTCGTCGACGATCAGCTCGAGCTTGTCAACGTGGCGTCGTATCTCTTCAATGAGCGGCGCCACGTTGTCGTGATAGGCCATGGCCTTCTCGTGGATGTCCTCCATGCGGTTGGCCACCTTGCGGGCGTCGATGAGGCGCTGCACGTTTTCCGTGATGTAGGCCGAGTGCTCCGAGATTCTCTTGATGAGCAGCACGTTGTTGGCGCTGAGCGTCTTCACCTCCGAGGGCGGGAACACGGTGGAGAGGCGGCTCACGTTTTCGATGAGCTGGCTCTGGTAGCGCGTGGCCACGGGGATGATGTGGTTCAGACAGAGGTCGCCGAAGATGCGGGCCTCGATCTGTATCTTCTTGGTGTAGGTCTCGAGTTTGATTTCGGTGCGGGCGCGCAGCTCGGCTTCCGTCATCACGTGCTGGCTGCCGAACATGGCCACCGTCTCGGCGTCGAGGTAGTGGTCGAGCATGAGCGGTGCCGAGGTCTCGGTGTCGAGGCCGCGGCGACGGGCTTCTTCCCGCCATGCCTCGCTGTAGCCGTTGCCGTCGAATCGGATGGGCTTGCAGGTGCGGATGTCTTCGCGCAGCACGCGGATGATGGCCTTGATCTTCTCCGTGCCTTCTCCGATGAGCCGGTCCACGCGCTCCTTGAAGTTGGTGAGCGCTTCGGCCATAGCCGTGTTGAGCACGATCATCGAGGCGGCGCAGTTGGCCTGGCTGCCCACGGCGCGGAATTCAAAGCGGTTGCCCGTGAAGGCGAAAGGCGAGGTGCGGTTGCGGTCGGTGTTGTCGCGCGACAGCTGCGGGATCTGCGGGATGTCGAGCAGGAGGGCCTGCTTGCCCGAGAGGTTGAATATGGTGTCGTCGTCGCTCTCCTCCAGGCGGTTGAGCACTTCCGTGAGCTGGGCGCCGAGGAAGGCCGACACGATGGTGGGGGGCGCTTCGTTGCCGCCCAGACGGTGGGCGTTGGTGGCTGAGATGATGGAGGCCTTCAGCAGGGCGTTGTGCTTGTAGACGGCCATGAGCGTCTCCACGATGAATACGATGAAGCGCAGGTTGTCCATCGCCGTCTTGCCGGGGCCGTGGAGCAGTATGCCCGTGTCGGTGGCCAGGCTCCAGTTGTTGTGCTTGCCGCTGCCGTTGATGCCTTTGAAGGGCTTTTCGTGCAGCAGACAGCGGAATCCGTGCTTGTGGGCCACCTTTTGCATCAGGCTCATGATGAGCATGTTGTGGTCCACGGCGAGGTTGGTCTCCTCAAAGATGGGGGCCAGCTCAAACTGGTTGGGGGCCACCTCGTTGTGGCGCGTCTTGCAGGGGATGCCCAGCTCGAGCGCCTGTATCTCGAGGTCTTTCATGAAGGCGGCCACACGCTCGGGGATGGCGCCGAAGTAGTGGTCGTCCATCTGCTGGTCTTTGGCGCTGGAGTGGCCCATGAGGGTGCGTCCGGTCAGCAGCATGTCGGGGCGTGCGCCGTAGAGCCCTTCGTCCATGAGGAAGTATTCCTGCTCCCAGCCCAGGTTGGAGATCACCTTGTTGACTTTGGGGTAGAAGTAGCGGGCCACCTGCGTGGCGGCCTTGTCCACGGCTTTGATGGCCTTCTTGAGGGGCGCTTTGTAGTCGAGCGCTTCACCCGTGTAGGAGATGAACACGGTGGGGATCATCAGCGTGTCGCCGATGACGAACACGGGGGAGGCGGGGTCCCATGCCGAGTAGCCGCGGGCCTCGAAGGTGGAGCGGATGCCGCCCGAGGGGAACGACGAGGCGTCGGGCTCCTGCTGCACGAGCTGCTTGCCCGTGAATTCCTCCACGAGGCCGCCTTTGCCGTCGTGCTCCACGAAGCCGTCGTGCTTCTCTGCGGTGCCTTCGGTGAGGGGCTGGAACCAGTGGGTGCAGTGCGTCACACCGAGCTCCATGGCCCACTTCTTCATGCCGGCGGCCACGGCGTCTGCGGTGGCCAGGTCGAGCGTGGTACCGTTGTCGATGACGTCGCACATCTTGCGGAAGACGTCTTTAGGCAGATAGTGCGCCATTTTCTTTCGGTTGAACACGTATTTGGCGAAAAACTCGCTGGGACGTTCTTTGCGGTTGGGGATTTCGATGGCCTTCTTCTTGAAAGCCTCTTCTACAATGCGAAATCGGATGCTGCTGGACATAGTCTCTTAGTTGTATATTGGGGGATTGTTTTTATTCAGTCGTCAAGAAATCGGGAAGTGATTCCGCCGAAGGCGTCGATGCGCCGGTCGCGCAGGAAGGGCCACCAGCGGCGCACCTGTTCGCTGCGCTCCATGTCGACCTCCACCACGGCCGTGGCTTCTTCGTCTTTGGGGGCCTCGTAGAGCATCTCGCCCTGAGGGCCGGCCACGAAGCTGCTGCCCCAGAAGCGGATGCCGCGCGTCTGGCCGGAGGGGTCCGGCTCGTGGCCGCAGCGGTTGACGGCGATCACGGGGAGGCCGTTGGCCACGGCGTGGCCGCGCTGCACCGTCTGCCAGGCGGTGCGCTGGCGCTCCTGCTCTTCGGGCGTGTCACTGCTCTCATAGCCGATGGCGGTGGGGTAGATGAGCAGTTGGGCGCCGCGCAGCGCCATGAGGCGTGCGCCTTCGGGATACCACTGGTCCCAGCACACCTGCACGCCCAGTCGGCCCACGGAGGTCTGGATGGGCTCAAAGCCCAGGTCGCCCGGCGTGAAGTAGAACTTCTCGTAGTAGGCCGGGTCGTCGGGGATGTGCATCTTGCGGTAGCGCCCGGCGATGCTGCCGTCTGTCTCGAAGACCACGGCCGTGTTGTGGTAGAGGCCGGCGGCGCGCCTTTCGAAGAGGGAGGTCACGAGCACCACGCCGCATTCGCGGGCCAGGGCGCCGTAGAACTCCGTCGAGGGGCCGGGCACGGGCTCTGCCAGAGCGCAGAGATCCACTGATTCCGTCTGGCAGAAGTAGAGGGTGTTGTGCAGCTCCTGCAACACCACGAGGCGGGCGCCTTCGCGGCTCACGCGGCGGATGCCGTCGGCGAGCTTGCACTTGTTGGCCTCGGTGTCCGCGCTGCAGGAGATTTGTATGATGCCGACTTTCATAGCGATGTCGTTTTTTTACTTTTCTGTGTCGATGGCGGGAAACTGCATGGTGGAGCAGTGCAGACTGCCGTTTTGGGTGAGCAGGATGCGGCAGTCGATGCCGACGATCTCGCGTTCGGGGAACACGCTTTCGAGCGCCCGTCGGGCCCGCTCGTTATCCTCTGTGTTTTCGTAGAAGGGCACCAGCACGGCGCCGTTCATGATGAGGAAGTTGACGTGATAGGGCGGCATGCCCACCAGGCGGTAGGGCTTGCCTTCCGCGGTGCGCAGCGTCTGCAGTTCGCAGAGCAGGGCTTCGTCGCCTTCGCCGTAGAGGATGGTGTCGTCGGGCGCCAGTCGTGCCAGCGTGTCGATGTGGCCGTCGGTGTCGTCGTGCTCCAGGCCGCCGCTCCTGAGCCAGAGGACGCGCTCGGCGCCCAGGCGGCGCTTCAGCTCCCGGTCCATGTCTTCCCGGCCGCTGCGGCGGTTGGGGTTGAGGTTGCAGCGCACGGTGGTCAGGATGGTGCCGCGCCCGTCCGACTCGATGCTGCCGCCCTCCAGCTCCAGGTCGAGGTGGTCTTCATACACGCCCCGGATGCCGTCCCTGATGCGGCGGTTGATGGCGTTGTCGAGCGAGGCTTCGAACTTCCCGCCCCAGGCGTTGAAACGGAAGTCGAGCAGCCTGCGCTCCCCGTCCTCCACCACTGAGATGAAGGCGTGGTCGCGCGACCAGGTGTCGTTGGTGGGGCATTCGAAGTAGCGGATGTTCTCTTCGCCCACGAGGGCTTTCACCCGCTCGGGCTCGGGGGTCACAATCCAGAGCGTTTCACGGCGAACGATCTCACGGGCCAGGCTGACGTAGCATTCGGTCACCTCTTCGAGGCTGTCGTGCCAGTCGGTGGCGGCGTGCGGCCAAGTGAGGAGGATGGCCTCCTGTGGTTCCCATTCTGCCGGCAGTCGTCTCATCGATGCGTGTTCTTTTTATATATATGTGTGTGCGTGTACGCGCAAAACACAGCGCAAAAGTAGTTAAAAATTCGCAAATAAGGGAAAAAAGAGCGTCGCGGAGGTGGGTAACACTTAATTTTTTTGTACTTTTGCACCGAAAACATAAAATTCACGTGCGAGTGAAGGTAAGGGAAGTCATTGAGGCCCTTGAACATTTCGCGCCTTTGCCCTTGCAGGAGAGCTATGACAACGCCGGACTGCAATGCGGATTGACGGAGGCGGAGGTTTCAGGGGCATTATTGTGTCTGGACGTCACGGAGGAAGTGCTCCGCGAGGCCATTGATTTGGGCTGCAACATGGTGGTGGCCCACCATCCTCTTTTGTTCCGCCCCCTCCGTCAGGTCACCGACGCCACGGAGCCGGAGCGCTGTCTGCGTCTGGCGCTGCAAAACGACATTGCCGTCTATGCCGCCCACACCAATCTGGACAACGCGGAGGACGGCGTCAACTACATGATGGCCGAGAAGTTGGGCCTGATGGACGTGGTGCCTCTGCAGGGCGGGGGCGTGCTGGGTTATCTGCCGGCGGGCGAGCCGTCGGAGTTCTTCCTGGAGCGCGTCAAGGAGACGTTCCGCTGCCCCTGCCTGATGCACAACCGCATGCTGGAGCGCCCCATAGAGAGCGTGGCCATCTGCGGCGGAGCCGGCGACTTCCAGCTCGACGAGGCGCTCCGTCAGGAGGCCGACGCCTTCCTCACGGGCGAGATGCACTACCATCGCTACTTCGGCTGCGAAGACCGCATCCAGATTGGCGTCCTGGGCCACTACGAGAGCGAGCAGTTCACCGTAGAGCTGCTCAACCGCGTGCTTGGCGACCGCCTGCCCAACCTGCCCCTGTACATGACAGAAGTAAATACAAACCCTATAAATTATCTGATTTAGAATGGCAAGAGAAAGTAAGAAAGGCCCCGCCGATCTCAAGGTGGAGGAGAAGCTCAAGAACCTCTACAAGCTGCAGACGCTGCTGTCGGAGATCGACAAGATTCGCACCATCCGCGGCGAGCTGCCTGAGGAAGTGCGCGACCTCGAGGACGAAATCGAGGGTCTGACCACGCGTATCGAGAACATCAACAACGAGATCATCTCCCTCAAGAAGGAGGTGAGCGAGCGCCAGGCCACCATCCAGGAGCACAAGATGAACATCGAGCGCTTCAAGACGCAGATCGACAACGTGCGCAACAACCGCGAATACGACAACCTCTCCAAGCAGATTGAGTATGCCGAACTCGACATTCAACTCAACGAGAAGAAGATCGGCGAGGCTCAGGCCCGCATCCAGGCCAAGGAGGAGGAAGCCCTCCGCAACAACGACCTGGTCAACGAGCGCCGCGTGGATCTCGATGCCAAGCGCGTGGAGCTCGAGGAGGTCACCAAGGAGACCAAGGAGGAGGAAGACAAACTCAAGGAGGAGGCTCAGAACACCGAGCTGACCATCGACACCCGTCTTTTGACGGCCTTCAAGCGCATCCGCAAGAACTGCCGCAACGGTCTGGGCATCGTCTATGTGCAGCGCGACGCCTGCGGCGGCTGCTTCAACAAGATTCCGCCCCAGCGCCAGCTGGACATCCGCATGCGCAAGAAGATTATCGTCTGCGAGTATTGCGGCCGCATCATGATCGACCCCGAGCTGGCCGGCGTGGAGGTGGCCCAGCGCATCGACGAGAAGCCCAAGCGCCGTCGTGCCGCTGCGCGCAAGACCGAGGAGTAAATCTCCTTATTGATTCTGATATGAAGGGACGCCCTGCTGCACGCGGGGCGTCTTTTTTTCGTCCAGCGTCACCGTCCAGTGCTCCATGCCGTTGGTCACGATGAGCACGGGCACCTGCAGCACCAGGTTGTAGCGCAGCACCTGGTCCAGCACGCGCTCCGTCAGCGCGATGTAGGGCGCCTTGTATTCGATGATGACGGCCGGCCGTCCCTCGCGGTCGTAGAAGATGCTGTCGCAGCGCCGCTTCATGCCGTTCTGCGTGATGGTGATCTCGTTGCCGAGGCGGGCGGCGGGGTAGCCCAGATGCTCCGTCATCCAGTGGGTGAACTGCTGCCGCACCCATTCCTCCGGCGTCAGGGCGACCCAGCGTTGTCTCAGGAAGTCCCACACCTTGAGCTTCCCGGCGCGATTCTCCACCCTGAGGGCGGCCGTAGGCAGATTGAGTTGCAGCATGGACTTGTCGTTTCTCTGCAAAAGTACGAAAAAATAACCGAATAAAGGAAAAAAGGGGAGGGCGCGGACGGCGAACCACAAACTTTTTTGTACTTTTGCAGGGTATTATGGCACAGCAACGCATCACAGGGCCGACGATGGAGGACATCATTAAGGATGCCCGCGGCGGCCGTGTGGCCCCCGTTTACGTCCTGGCCGGCACCGAGCCTTATTTCATCGACAGCCTTTCCGGCGAGTTGACGGAGCTGCTGATGCCGGAGCAGAACAGGGACTTCGACATGAGCCTCTTCTATGGCCTGGAGACCGATGCCAACCGCATCATCGAGGCCTGCCGCCAGTTTCCGCTCTTGGGCGACCGCCGCGTGGTGCTGGTGAGGGAGGCGCAGCAGTTGCGCGGCGGCCTGGAGGCTCTGGAGCCTTATTGCAAGACGCCTTCCGAGAAGACGGTGCTGATCCTCTGCTTCAAGGGCGTGGACGACATCCGTAAGGGTGCGGCCAAGGCGGCTAAGGCGCTTGCGGCCTGCGGGGGCGTCATCTACGAGAGCAAGAAGGTCTACGAGAGTGCGCTCCCGGCCTTCATCACGCGCCGCCTCAAAGCCCGCGGTGTGGCCATAGAGCCCAAAGCAGCCGAAATGCTGGTGGAGCATGTGGGCACCGACCTCTCGCGCATGGACAGCGAGCTGGAGAAGCTGGCCGGGTCGCTCTCTGCCGGCGAAAAGCAGGTCACCGCAGCCATGGTGGAGGAGCAAACCGGCCTCAGTCGTGACTATAATAATTACGAACTGGTGTCCGCGTTGGCGCGAAAAAACAAAACTCAGACGCTTAAGATAGTAAGATATTTTAACGATAACCCGCGCAGTTTTGCCCTTACGCCGACCCTCTCCACGCTCTTCTCTTTCTATGCCGATCTGATGCAGGCCTACTATGCGCCCGACAAGTCGGAGAGGGGGGTGGCCGAGTGGTTGGGTCAGCCGGATTGGAAGGTGCGCAAGGACCTCATGCCGGCCCTTCGGATCTATCCCGCCAGAAAGGTGATGAGGATTCTTTCTGAGATACGTCAAACGGATGCCCGTTCGAAGGGGGTGGAGGGCTGTCGCATGGCCCCTGGGGACCTTCTTTTGGAGCTCGTTTGCTTCATTTTCGACTGACTTTTTCTCTAAAATCACTGTTTTTTGAAACACGAATTCTTGGGCTCAAACCCCAAGTACATAGGGCCTTTTGCCCATTTTTGACGCTCTGAGAATGGCGTGAACGGGGGCGTGTGAGCGGCAGTTTTGAGGCGTGAAAACCGTGCGAAACTGAAAATTTTGTATTTAAAAATGTAACCTCAAAATTCGAATTTGCAAACGCGTTTTTGCTTGTTTGGATGTATAAATTCGAATTTACAAACACGAAACGCCTTCTGGGGTCAATCCGGTCGGACTTCCGTACGTCCTGACGGATTAAGATAGTCGTATTTTTGCCCGCATATTTATTTGCACGGTATAAAGTGATGTTCCTGTCTATAAATCAACAAGTAAAGAATTTTAATTAAGGCTCAGTTCTCTTAATAAAATCTTAAAACCTCCCCGTTTTATGCAAAAACGGCCTTTTTGACCTGTTTTTGCCTTGTTTTGATGGTTTAATTGCCTATTTATTATCATTATGTGTATTTTTAAGTAAAGATTCCACTTGAACTCCGATTGTTAAAATTCGGTAATCTGATTCCCTGAATTAAGATTTTCGAAATTACAAGTTCGAACGCTTTTGACGCCAAAACTTTATTATATGTAAATATAGATTTTCGTTCTCAAATTTTTGGTTGTTTGAATTAATTTTCGTACCTTTGCCCCCGAATTCGATAACAGCAACGTCAGACCAAATTCATTTTTTCGGCATGAAGGATCGCATCAAACTCATCATGGAGCAGCAAGGTTGCAACCAGGTGGCCTTTGCTCAAATGATAGGCATCGCCCCCGCCACCCTCTCCGGCATCTTCAACGGACGCACTCAGCCGACCCTGGCCACCGCCAAGGCCATCCATGATCGCTTCCCTGCCATCTCTCTCAACTGGCTCATGTTCGGCGAGGGTGAGATGACGGCCGACGCTTCGGCGACTACACCTATTATATATAATGAGGACGGTCAGCCGGCTGCTCAGGCTGAGGCCGC